>JAQWOJ010000039.1 GCA_029245905.1 Gammaproteobacteria bacterium | reverse complement strand
ATCACTGCCGGCCGACTAATCGCGTATGTATTTTAAGAACCCTCATGCTTGAGAATTTTGCGAAATCAATATCGGACAGCTCACTAACACAATGGATTCAAACAGAATACTGGTTATGGCCAGTGCTAGAAATAACGCATTTTTTTGGACTAACCCTACTTATAGGTGGGTTAATTATCATTGATTTACGAATATTAGGTTTTTTCCGAAACATCAACCTGCAATCTATCCATAAATTGATTCCATTCGTGATAATGGGGTTCTCACTTAATTTAGTCACAGGAATATTTTTCTTTTATGGCGACCCTATGCGGTACGCCATTAACATTGGTTTCCAATTAAAAATGGTGTTGATAATTATCGCGGGGCTAAATGCCGCCGGCTACCATATAAGAATTAACAATTTAGCACAAAACGCTAAGACCAATGATTCATCGACATTAATCCCCAGATTAGTAGCGAGCATCTCGCTGAGCTCCTGGTTTGGAGTCTTATTATTAGGACGCTTAATACCTTACGTAGGGACTGGATGAGTCTAACAAGAAGCCCATATGTTAGTTTTCAGCAAATAATGTCTCTAATCGTATTTCGAGGGGAAAAACTGCACAGACAACCTTGACGCCTCAGGGTCACAACCGTAAGGCGCCAACTTATAACCCTCTGTTGCTGGCAACCAACGGGTGGTGTATGAGACCGGTCCTCTAAAAAACATTGGATCCTCGACAGTTAATGTCATATTTAACTGATCACCTTCACTCCAATATCTTTCTGTGACTACCTTTTGAGAGGACGAGGGAATACCATTATAATCGTCAAATCCCGCAATATCGAAAACGAAGTGTGAGGTCGTTACGTAAAGTGAACCATCTTCATAATAACCAGTCGAGAAACCTTGCAGACTAAAATCAGTTGCATCAGGCTCACGACCGTCTAACCAAACCGTCCGCAACTGATCATCTTTCTCGTAACGAAATAACACACGGTCTGGCCACTGCGTAACCTGCATATGATAAGGATCATACTGTATCGCCGGAGAAGAAGCTGGCTGACAGTCATATTTGGGCGCCATGATCTCTTCCCAAACTTCCTGATAGGCTTTTGCCCGGGCATTTAAGTCTGGAAAATTCTCTTCTCCCCACGGGATATTTTCTCTGTTTACTGGTCGAGAACGAGGAGTACCATCCCAAATACCAGCCAAATCAGGTATATAACTATCCACGCCTTGCGCATTTAGCTGGGAGGTTGCAACACCTAAAAAGAGTGCCAATGAAAACCCAGAGGCACTTATAATTTTTAATAGTTTTTGAGTCATCATACTTGAACTCATACCTTCTCCGATGGAATTTTTAATTTTGCTCTCTCTCTTGCAAGCCCCCTCCCTCAAGAATCGGGCTGCCGTCCGCTCGGGTCATCCGCACGCAGCAAACCCCCTGGGAACCCTCCGCACGTGATTTACGCCCGGTTAGTTTAATCATCATACCCACGGGCAATGAGTCAGGCGTCCAGCCAACGCGACGCAAACCAACTGGAGCGCCCAATTCTATGGTCCATTCCGAGTTCTGGACTTGCTCATCTTCCACATCGACAAATAAGAATGCATGAGGGTTTCTGAACACAAACCGTGTAACCGATCCCTCTAGGTCTACAACAGTTTCTGGGTCATAAAACGGTGTACTAGCATGGTGCGCCAATACCGGAAAAACAAAAGCCAGTAATGCGGCTGTCACAACCGCGACTGAGGCTCCGATAACTTTGGAAAGGTTCATATTGTCCACCTAATAAAGCCAAAACCAACAATTAATCTTAGCTAACAGACTACGAATTATCGGAAGTAGAGTCAATTAAAATAATATGGCTATGGCCTTCGTTTTTTAAAAATAAAATGTTTTACGTGGCCCTTATTATCACCCAAAACAGGATCTTCGCCAGAGAAAGATAACCCACTGTTTTAAGTTAAACTCGACATAAACTTTTGTTTTAATTGCCCTTTTAAGAATCTATGTCGGAAACTTTAATGCTGATTATTCTTCTGGCGATCCAAACGCTTGCTTAAATTCAGGCTCCAGGGTCTCCCAGGGTCCATCAAGAGAATATACGGCACTGGTGAGGCTATCGACCTGCTCACCAAATATCTGATCTAATAAATAGGCTCCAAAGGCTAACGGTAGATTCGCGGTTAAAAGCCCTAACCAAGGAATATTGTCACTCACGGGCAAAGTAACGTACATTTCGCCAAGGATATACTCCTCTCTGAGGTTAAGCTCTCCGGTGATTTGATAAAGACTAGAGGGACCTGAAATCGTCAGCCTATCTTCAATTTGCACAAGACCTGAATCCAAATTTAACTGTGCCTCTATTTCATCAAAAGCAAACCCCGTTCTAACCAAATCATTGCTTAACCTCGCTCTTCGCATAATAGCATCAAAATTTAAGATGCTAATTAATCGCAAGGCTCCCTGCCCGCCTGATCCCTGTTGAAATCTCCCGTTATCGATATCTATATCAATTTCACCACTAAGATCTGAGCCTGCAAAAAACGCAGGTGAACCGGGCCAGGAAACATCAGTGAAAAAAATCGCATCTTCACTTTCTATACTCGCCGAATACCCATTTGCCGTGAGCACTTCCGATATATCATCCGCGTATATAATACCTGTTAACGCACTTGAGTGCTCGACTCCATCGAAAGACCAGAAAAAATTTGGCGCGAACCCTGCTGCATATTCATCTATTTCTGACCCATCGACATAAGGCCCATCCATTCCCAACCTCAATCCCCGAAAGTTAAAAACTAAATCGGTAAATGAAGCCCCCCCTAAATCGGGATTTAAAGTAAATTGCCAGGAGCCATAAGAGCGGCCTCCAACTGAAAACTCATCGGTAGAAAAAATAAGCGGGGGCAAGTCTCTCGGATCGATAGAGGCAAGAGGGTCTAATCTCTCTATTACTCGCAGAGATTGGTCCTGATCATCTAATAGAACAGACTGTGCCGAGCCGTCTGCGCCAGCGCCATCGCCATCGTCCTCAACACCGTCCAGACGAAGATAGTCAAGATCTATTTCAACATACTCATTTGAATTAAAGGGAATACTCACTGTACCGTGAACAGCTTCGCTAATTAAGGTCGCAACCCACAAATCAGACAATTCATCTCTTTCTATCCTTATATTCACATCCAGAAACTCTTGACCATAAAACTCAAAAATATCTGTCGTTATATCTACAAACGCCACACTACTATCTAATCCCGCGGTAGCGCTGCTCGTTTGATTTAAGTCTGAGATTAAATCTATCCAATCCTCCAACTTTATCTTATTCAAACTTCCAAAAATCGCGATACCTTCAACATCACTATCCAATAAGGAAGCGATATCTATTCCATCGTCGCCAAGATAAATAATCCCGTTATTACTTGGACTCCCTGGATCCAAAACAAAGCTCAGTGTCTCCCCCAAAGTACCGGAAACCAAATCCTCGTCCCCATATTTAAGCTCTATATCTAGGGGTAATATACTCTCTGGATTTTTTCCAAAAGGCGAAGGCAAGCTTAAGGCAGCACCTTGGAGGTTTGACTGAATAGTCAAGAGATTAGAGGTCAACTCTTCAGATTGATCAACCAGCAAATTTGCCGCATAGTTGACCACCCCATTCATTTGGCCGAGCAGGCTTTTTACAAAGCCGCTTTGCAACGGCCAATCAGACAGTTCCTCTTGGCGTGCGTTTCCATCTGCTGAAACAAAAAAACGTTGAATTTGACCTGAGCCTGACTCAGAAAAAATTTCTAATGAAACGGGCAACCCAAATAATATGCCGTCTAACTTAGTTTTTTCTATACCAGTTTTTGTATCGAAAATAACCGGACCGTTTAGTTCGTCAAAAGATAACGAAAAGTCAGGGATTTTTATAGTATTATCCTCAAGAACGAAGTTAAGCCGCGCGGCCACATCCAGATCAGGTTGATTCAGGGGAATATCAATCTTAAGGTCTGCGAGAAAATCACCCTCCGTTTGCCATTCCGATACAGTACTTTTAAAACCACCTCCAACAGGCATATCCATCAAATAAGCTAACCCTTCAGATGTTTTCCCCGTAACTTGGCCCTCTACTTCTAGCCAATTCTCACCTTTTTCATTCCTGCGAATATGTCCCGTCGTATCATTCATTTTGAGACTAAGACTTTTCCCAACCTCTACCCTGATATCAACGTTACCATCATCCGTAGTAACATAACCCGACAAGTTTTCTAGGCGTGGCCAATCTTGGCTAAAATTAATAACACCATCATTTAATACAAAATAACTCTGGAACGTTTTCTCAATGTCTAGGGAATTGGACGAGGAATTACCCCGGAAAATTACGCCGCTACTCTCGATATTTCCACCAAGAATAGCCTCCTCAAGAAATTCCATAGTATTCTTTGTCGATTCCTTTATGTTAGGCCCATCAGGGAGATATAGCGATTTATAGGATGCATCCGCTCGAGACGCCCCTACCATTAATTCAAGATAGGAATTCCGCTCATCTAATATGGACCGGGTGTTAGTTACACTAAACATAACTCGCCCATCGATGGCCTCCGACTCAGCAATAACAAGACTGCTAACCAGGTCAATTTTTTCTCCTTCGCTCAAATCTGCTTGAAAATTTAATCTGCCATTTATATAACTGTAGTCCCAAAATTGACTGAAAATGTTGGGTAGATTAATACTAAACTCTTCCGACTCCACCTCTAAAAAGCCAGTTGCAAGCTGAGAGTCAATCGCAAAATTACCTTCGAGGTAGCCATTAACCCCTTTTATACTTGGAGAACTTCCAACAGAGAGGACCTCTCCGCCTCTTATATTCGTTTTCAAACGCGCCGATTTATCACTAGCACCCTCGAGAGGCAAAGATAGATACAGATTGCTTAGCACACCTTGTGGCCTAAAACTCTCGACTTGATTTGCAGCATCGCCAAGCAAAAATCCAGCGTCTAGGGCTAGCTCAGAAAAAAAAGCTAAATCTATATGATCCGCAACCAACGAAATATGGTTACTAGCGCCATATGAAGCAGAAACATTAAACGGCTGGAGGATATGGTCCGCCCAATCTAAAGAGATATCCGACAAGGCAAACTCCCAAGCGTCATTTATCTGGTCATATTCAAAACTAGACGCTCCCGTCATATCATTGAAAACAAGTAGCTCCGTCTGTTCTTTTTGAAAAGCCAGCTTTTCAAGTTCAAATTCACTTACGCCCCTCGAGAACTGACCATCCTTAACCTCCACCCAGACGGTTAAACCCCCAATCAATTCACTGATATCGAAGGTAGATATCGATTGTCCGTTAAAAATTGGAGAATAATCTGCTTTCGGAAGAGCCGCATGAACCATACCAGTAATTTCAGATAATTCATTCCCAAAAATCTCAAAAGAAAGAGCAATTTGTTCCGCATTGGTTCCAAGATTTGCGTCTAAGTGCAAAAAATGCGACTCCCCTTCGTTATAAATAGCCGCTGTACCATTAACGAGGCTAAATGACGTTCCTTGATTTGTAAAAAATGTGATCTTAACGTCTTTTAGATTCAGAAGAGATATTCTTTGGAGAGACTGAAAAAGCGCCCCGAAATCCATTTGAGGACCATCCCCACCTGCTACGCCCGCCAACTGCCAATTTCCATTTTGAGATTGAACAATGTTGATTTCTAATGTTTCAACAGCGAAGTCCTCTAGGATCCAGCGAAGCTCTCGAATACTTCGAAGCACATCCACAATAATAACTGCGCTCTCAAAAACTAAAGCGGGCGCCTCTTGACCCTCAGCGGCAGACCCTATCGAAAGGCGCAAACCATCTATTCCCAGCCTCGGATTTAATCCTATGAACGCGCCAGAAAGAGCTTCTATACTTACAGGAACCCCGGTGTATTCGACAATTCGGTCTTCAAAATATGCAGAATAACCAGAAACAAGAGGCATTATTAGTCTGCCAGATATTATGTATATGCTAAGCAATACCGCGCAACCAACAATCAAGAGCATTAATTGACGATAGATTTTTCTAATAGCCATTAAGCGCACACTCATAATGTTTAATCATTCTAGCAACCGGATGAAACCCACATAAAATATAAGACCTACCTCGAGCGTTCTTAAACCTTTATTTCGCGCCCCACAACGGAATCCCAAATTCTTTCAGCAAAGCCGCAGTTTCAAACAAGGGCAAACCCATAACCCCACTATAGCTCCCCGTTATGGATTTCACAAAAATCGCACCCAATCCCTGAATGGCATAGCCGCCAGCTTTATCTGCTTGCTCGCCAGTTGCCCAGTAACGTTCTGCCTCATGCTCATCAATATCTCGAAACTCTACTAAAGTGTCCGACAAAATATGTTTCTCCTTAGAGGCGGTCATGAGCGAAACCGCCGACAAAACGCGATGCGATTTCCCGGACAACATTAGAAGCATCCTCAGCGCATCTTCCCTACTCGAAGGTTTACCTAATGCAGCGTCACCGCAAACAACAAGCGTGTCTGCCCCCAAAACAACGGTGCTTTTGTCTGATTGCTGATCAAAACCCGCTGCAGCTTTTTCACACGCTAAACGCACCACAAACTCTTCTAAAGGCTCATTCTTTTCTAACGTCTCCTTGATATTTTGACCGCACACCGAATACGCAGCGCCGAGCTGCGTAAGAAGCTGCTGCCTGCGGGAAGAACCTGAGGCTAAGACCAGCAGAGGAGTATTCATAACATGCATCTTAATGCACATCGAAGCTTCGGCGAATTTGACGAAGAATTTGAAACAAAGACGGCCAAATGACTGCGCTAGTAAGCGTCGCTAGAAGAAACAAGATGTTATTCGAAACAGTTTGCCCTGTGAGGAGCTGCAACCAATAACTTACCAATAAATTTATTCCTATTAGCACTAGCACTATACCCGCTTGCTGGACAGTCGCAAACATGCGCAAGCGAAGATGAAGACTTAAAGTTATATAGGCTATTATTACAAGAGCCATAGCGTTCAAGCCTAAAGTTGAACCCTCAAGAATATCTAGAACAATACCCGCAAACCAAGCCCAACCAATGCCTACCCTATAAGGTAGTGCCATAACCCAGTATATAAGCACCATTGGAACCCATTCCGGTCGATAGTCCATGGCCCAATCTGGGAAAGGAACAATAGCGAGAAAGTAGGCTAAGAAAAAGGTAAGAAAAATGACCCAGGTTGAGTTTGATTTCTGCCGTGTTACCACAATTACCGATCAATCTGCGTTTCTAGCATTTTCAAAATTTCCTTATCTAGGCTTGCAGATTCCGATAAAGAAGTGTCCGGCTCTTTCAGATTCTCCTGAGATAGGAAAGAATCCTCAGGGCCATTTGGAAAAACTAACATTGCATGTCGAGTTCTTGCCATCTCAGCCAAAGGGCGGGCTCGAACAGTCGCAAAATCCAATCCGGGGTCTCTGTAAACACTGACTATCTCCGCAACAGGATAGTTTTTGGGGTAAATTTGTCCCATACCTGAGCTCACTAAAAGGTCTCCGGCCCTCATGTCTTGAGTTTGAGTCACAAAATCTAGATCAAGCTCGCTGGAATTGTCTCGGGCGCCTCTAGCGAGAGCCCGTTCACCGTTTCGGTTAACTTCAACGGGTGTTGCATGGCTTGGATCGGTTATTAATAGAACCCAACTAGTAAAAGGCAGAACTTCCACAACCTGACCCATAAGTCCATTCGCATCTAGCAAGGGCTGCCCTAAAAAGACCTTCTCGTTTGCCCCTTTATTGATTAAGACCCTCCGAGAGTATGGGTCCGGTGAAATATTTATAATTTCTGCCGGGCTAACATCGCCGGATACGCTTCCAGTTGCATTATTGAGGTCCAAAAGACGACTATTTTCACTAGCAAGGCTCTCCAAGAGCTGCAATTCTCGCTGTGCTATCAACAATTCCTGTCGAAGAAAGTCGTTATCTTGCAACAATTCCGCTCGGGATATAAAAACATCATCTATCCAGAACGAAATTCGTGTAGGTATGTCAGCAACCCAATAAATCGGGGCAGCTGTGTAACCAAGCCCATATCTAACTTTCCCAAGATAGCCAAAACGATTATCAGCAAACATAATACAAACTGATAGGAGAAGAAAAGCAAGAGCTCGATACTCTAGAGCAACGCCTTTGATAAAAAGAGTCTTGTTAATGCGAGCTTACCTCCCATAGGATGGAAGAATTATAGTATTTATTCGAAAATTAGAGAAACAAATACTTTTTCACCAACATACAAATGGTCATTAGACCATGTCGTCTTCAGTTTTTTAGTTACGTTATTCCAAAGTCACTAAATCCAATCCGGCTGCGTCCATCAATTCCATTGCCTTTCCCCCGCCGCGGGCGACACAAGACAAAGGATCATCCGCGACAATTACAGGGAGTCCTGTTTCTTCTGAAAGCAGGCTATCTAAATCTTGTAACAAAGCACCGCCTCCTGTAAGAACCAACCCGGTTTCCGCTATATCAGAAGCCAACTCGGGCGGCGATTGCTCCAACGCGCTTTTTACCGCGCCAACAATAGTCGTCAACGGTTCTTGCAACGCTTCGAGAATTTCATCACTGTTAAGTGTAAAGCTTCTCGGGACTCCTTCCGCAAGATTACGCCCCCGCACATCAATTTCTTTGAGTTCACTTGAATTAACAAGGAAGGCACAGCCGATTTCCTTCTTAATGCGCTCCGCCGTCGCATCACCAATTAAACTACCGTAATTGCGACGCACATGGGTTGTGATTGCCTCATCAAATCGGTCTCCTCCTACCCGAACGGACTCAGAATACACAACTCCGTTAAGCGAAATAATCGCAATTTCTGTGGTACCTCCCCCTATATCGACCACCATGGAACCACTGGCTTGTTCAACCGGCAATCCTGCTCCGATCGCCGCGGCCATCGGCTCTTCGATAAGCCTTACGTCCCTTGCGCCCGCACTCGCTACAGACTCGCGTATTGCTCGCCTTTCTACTTGCGTCGATTTACATGGCACACACACTAAAACCCTCGGGCTAGGAGGAAAAAAGCTGTTTTCATGCACCTTATTAATGAAGTGTTGCAGCATTTTTTCTGTAACCTGGAAATCGGCTATTACACCGTCTTTCAGCGGGCGAATCGCTGTTATATTGCCCGGGGTTCGTCCAAGCATGCGCTTCGCATCTGATCCAACCGCCGTAACAGTCTTTTGTCCGTTATGAGTACGAATCGCTACAACTGAGGGCTCATTCAGCACAATGCCCTCTTCCGGGACGTAGATTAATGTGTTTGCCGTTCCCAGATCGATGGACAAATCGTTAGAGAACATTCCTCTTATACTTTTAAACATAAGCAATCGCTTACCTCAATTTATAAAATCCAAAACTATTACTGCTTGGTAGGTAAAACGGCAAGAATGCTGAATGATTTAGCTTCTTCCAAAAATTCAAAACCAACACAAATTTGCGGCTGATACCCAAAAAAGCGTCTTAGTAATCAACGTATGATTGAATTGACCTAAGTGGGTGAAATTCAAGTATAATCTATCCCGGGCGAACAAACTGCACTCTAACAACGCCCAAGTCCTAGGGCAAGTAGTAAAAGTTGTTACCTGGTAATGATAAGCAAAAATTCAAAACTAAAAGAGTTTTCACCGATATTTCTCTAAATCTCGGTGTTGAAGGAGCGCTTAAATGATTTTAGATAAATCCGAAGTGAGAAAAATCGCTCAGCTGGCTAGATTGCATATTAGTGATGCTGATGTCGATGAAATCGGACATCGTATAAAGGAAATTCTAACTTTAGTTGACCAAATGCAATCTGTCGAAACCAAACCTGTGGAGCCCTTGTATCATCCTTTCGACGCGGTACAAAAACTACGCCCAGATGTTGTCACCGAACGAAACAACCGTGAAGAGCTCCAAAAACTTGCACCAAAAGCTGAAATGGGACTCTACTTAGTGCCCAAGGTTTTAGATTAATCCGATAAATAAGAAATAAAAGCTATACAAACATGATTGAAAAAACCGCCACTGAATTATCACGACTACTCTCTTCTGGCTCGCTATCAAGCGTTGAACTCACAAGAGCTTATTTGGATCGAATTGCAAAAGCTAATGACAACCTAAACGCTTATATAACAATTTGTGAAGAATCGGCGTTAGAGCAAGCAAAAAAAGCGGATGAAAGAAGAGCAAAAGGTTTTCGGCATCCCCTGTTAGGTATTCCTCTTGCACACAAAGACATCTTCTGTACGGATGGAATAAACACGACTTGTGGCTCAAGAATGCTTGAAAATTTCATCGCACCTTACAATGCAACCGTGGTTGAAAAATTCGAGGATGTTGGAGCTGTAACTCTCGGCAAAACCAATATGGATGAGTTTGCTATGGGCTCCTCCAATGAAACCAGTTATTTTGGTCCAGCAAAGAATCCTTGGAATATAAAAAAAGTGCCAGGAGGCTCATCCGGAGGATCTGCAGCAGCGATAGCAGCAGATTTATGTGCCATAGCCACGGGAACAGATACGGGTGGCTCTATCCGACAACCAGCTGCATTTTGCGGCGTGACAGGGTTTAAACCCAGCTATGGCAGGGTGTCAAGATGGGGCATGATTGCTTTCGCCTCAAGTCTCGATCAAGCTGGACCTATTTGCAAAAGCGCTGAAGATGCTGCCATTTTGACAAGCGTTATGGCTGGGTTGGATAACAAAGACTCAACTAGCGTTGATAAGCCAGTAGAAGCATATTCGGCGACACTGAACAAATCTCTCAAGGGTCTCAAGATCGGTATTCCAGCACAGCATTTTAGAGACGGGCTCTCTTCTGAAGTGGAACGCAGCATAAAAGAGGCATTAAAAGTTTATGAGCAAATGGGGGCACGCGTAACTGAAATTAATCTGGCCCATAACCATCTTTCCGTTCCAGCCTATTACGTCATTGCTCCTGCTGAAGCATCTGCAAACCTCTCGAGATATGATGGCGTTCGATACGGTTATAGATGTGAGAATCCGGTGGATCTGGAAGACATGTATAAACGTAGCAGAAGCGAAGGTTTTGGGGCAGAAGTAAAACGTCGAATAATGGTTGGCACCTATGCGCTCTCAGCTGGTTATTACGATGATTATTATCAAAAAGCTCAAAAAATTCGACGACTTATAAAGAATGACTTTGATCGAGCATTTGAGGAAGTAGATGTAATAATTGGACCAACCTCACCCAATACGGCTTTTGATATCGGAGCGAAAAAAGATCCAGTAGCAATGTACTTAGAAGATATTTATACAATAGCTGTAAATCTCGCAGGCTTACCCGGAATTTCAGTTCCAGCTGGCTTCTCTGAAGGATTACCGATTGGCATGCACATCATTGGCAAACATTTTGAAGAGGCAAAAGTGTTAAATGTTGCTCATCAGTTTCAACAAGAAACAGAATGGCACAAACAAAAACCAAAATTTGGTTTGGAGGATTAACCATGGAGTGGGAATCCATTATAGGCCTTGAAGTCCATGTATCACTTTCTACAAAATCGAAGTTGTTCTCAGGGACAGCTTCAACGTTTGGAGCCGAACCAAACACTCAAGCTAATATTTTCGACTTAGCATTGCCAGGCACTTTGCCGGCCTTTAATGAGAATGCTCTGCAGATGGCTGTTTTTTTTGGGCTAGCCATCGGCGCAAAAATTGGAAAGCGCTCGATCTTCGATAGAAAAAACTACTTTTATCCTGACTTGCCCAAAGGTTACCAGGTAACTCAATTAGATTTCCCCACAGTAGGGAAAGGCTCGCTGACGATTAGTTTAGAAGACGGAACGGAGAAGGTAATTGGCGTTACCAGAGCACATATCGAAGAGAACGCTGGCAAATCCTTGCACGAAGAATTCACCGATCAATCTGGGATAGACTTGAATCGGGCCGGCGAACCGCTGCTGGAAATCGTATCAGAGCCTGAGATCAAAAACGCCAAAGAAGCCGTCGCCTATTTGAAAAAACTACATTCCATCGTTCGCTATCTTGATATTTCTGACGCGATAATGGCTCAAGGATCAATGCGTTGCGACGTAAATGTATCTATTCGTAAAAAGGGAGACAATAAATTAGGCACCCGCACAGAGATTAAAAATATTAACTCTTTTCGTTTTGTCGAAAAAGCAATTAATTCTGAAATTATCCGCCAACAAGAAGTCATTGAAGACGGGGGGACAATTATTCAGGAGACTCGGCGCTATGATGCCAACAAGGACATAACCTCATCTATGCGCAGCAAAGAGGTGGCAAATGACTACCGTTACTTTCCTGAACCTGACTTATTGCCCATAGTCATTGACGACTCTTATATTTCTTCAATTCAATCGGCGTTACCAGAGCTCCCAGACGCTAAACAAAGAAGATTCATCTCAGATTATGGTTTGAGCAAATATGATGCTGGGGTGCTTACCGCCACTAGAGAACTAGCAGAATATTTTGAACAAGTAGCAAAAAAATGTGGTGATGCAAAATCTGCTGCTAATTGGGTAACTGGTAGTCTATTGGCATTACTAAATAAGGATGACATTGAAATCATAAAATCACCGATTGACGCCGAGCGCCTCGCATCATTAATTGGTCGCATCAAAGACAACACTATATCCGGCAAGATCGCAAAAAACTTATTTGAAATAATGGCAACAAACTTTTCTTCGGTAGATGAGCTTATTGAGAAAAGAGGCTTGAAGCAAGTTACGGATGTTGGAGAGATCGAAAAATTAATAACTAAGGTTCTTAATGATAACCCCAACCAAGTTCAGCAATTCGCAGACGGCAAAGAACAAGTTTTAGGTTTTTTAATTGGGCAGGCTATGAAAGCATCTCAAGGTAAGGCCAATCCAGAGCAAGTAAACGAATTACTTAAAGAAAAAATTAAGCAAAAACGCTAACTATCAAAGCAATCTCAAATTTAGAAAAATATCAAAATGAAAACAGAAAAGAAGCGCGGTATAGAAAGGACACAAATTGCCACTCGGAATGAGGAATGGTCAGATGAAAGATTAAAATCATTTTTGAATTCGGAACCTCCCTTAGATGTAGCATCAGACTATAACGTTTTACTGAAAGCATACAGAGGAATGACCGAGGAACTTTTCACGCGTTTTATTCCAATATTCCAAAGAGCCGGAAGGAATTTAAACTGCCGCCTGCCAGACGGCAGCACCTTCCTAGATCTGCTTTATGAGCACAGAAAATCGGCGACGTATGCTCAAATTCTTGAATCTGCCGGAGCAGTAAGAGGTAGAATGTAAGCCAGTTATTTTCGTTGAGCAGGTCTCCTGTTTTTATTTAGCAAGTTCTCAGACTTGAATTTAGAACTTCGAGCAAAATCCGGTGCAACTTCAAGGAAACGATCTGCCGGGTGGATGCAATCTAATCCGCCACCCAACTTTTCTTCTATGGCTGGCAATAAGAAAGAATCCTCTTCGCAGGCAAAACTAATTGAAGTTCCAATAGAACCCGCTCTTCCCGTCCTTCCAATCCTATGCACATAGTCCTCTGGCTCTTCTGGCAAAGTATAATTGATAACATGACTCACATCGTTTATGTGAAGCCCCCTCCCAGCAACATCAGTCGCCACCAAAACCCGTAGCTTACCCGTTTTAAATGCCTCAAGAGTGCGCATGCGTTTACCTTGCGGTATCTCACCAGACAGGACCCCACAATCGATTCCGTTTCGGTAGAGGTTGTCCGCTAGTTTCCTAACCTGATCTCGCCGATTACTAAAAACCATAACCTTTTCTGTGCCTGGTTCGGCAAGTATATTAAAGAGAAGGTTATACTTATCTGCTGTTGTGGTTAAGTAGACCAATTGCTCTACCGCATCCGCCGCTACTTTTTCTGGCTCTACTTCGATCATTATTGGATTCATCGCCCAACGATCCGCAAGTTCGATTATTTGTGGCGTAAAAGTCGCACTAAATAATAATGTTTGACGACAGTCCTTTTTAGGGGTCCTCGACACAACTTGCCGGACTTGGGGAATAAAACCCATGTCTAACATCCTATCCGCCTCATCCAACACTAATAATTCGACCAAACCAAGGTATAGGTTATCGTTACTAACAAAATCTAAAAGTCGGCCAGGTGTCGCTACAACGATATCAACCGGCTTCTTCTCCAAAGCCCTATTTTGTTTAATATAGTCTTCGCCCCCGACTAGTGTGACTGTATGGAGATTACAAAACTCACATAGATCTCTAGCATCATTAGCTATTTGAATCGCCAACTCTCTGGTCGGCGCAACCACCAGCGCACGAGGCTCCGCTAAATATCTTTCATTTGTAGCCTGATTGGATAATAAATCATTAATAATTGTGACCAAAAACGCCACCGTTTTACCTGTGCCGGTTTGGGCCCGACCGGTAACGTCATGACCTTCAAGAGTATGCTCTAGGCTTTGCGCTTGGATTGGAGTGCAGAACTCAAACCCAAGCTTGGCTATAGCGTCTCTCAACGGCTGTTCTAGCTTAAAAGCGTCGAAAGTCTGAATGTTTGGCTCACTATTGATTACAGCACCTTCTCAAATAAAAGCTTACTTAAAGTATTATATAACTGACAGGGCGCCGGCATGATAACGGGAAGGGGCCTCATTGAAAAGAACTGAATTATGAAAGTAAAACGACCAACCTATAAATCTCCGCATGCTTTGCAACTAGGATCTTTCAACAAACGCACTTCGCGCCACTGTGCAGTTGAAGCGTCTAAAAGCAAAACACGTCCGACTAGCGGCCTTCCAATTTCAGAAATAAGTTTTATTGTCTCCATTGCTTGCATGGAACCAATAATCCCTACCACCGGCGCCAAAACACCATTGGTAGAACAACTCACATCATTATCAACTTCTTGATAAAGGCACTGATAACAAGGACTGTTGATGTTTCTGTAATCGAAAACAGCCACCTGACCTTCCATCCGAATAGCGGTACCTGAAACAAGTGGCTTTGAGAATAAAAGACAAGATCGATTAATTGCGAATCGAGTGTCAAAGTTATCACAGCAGTCAACGACAAAATCAACCTTCTTTATTGCCTCACGTAAAGCATTGCCACTTAGTCTTTTGCTGATCGTCGTAATATTAACGCTCGGATTTAGTCCCCGAAGAACTCGCTCCGCCGATTCAACTTTTAGCTCACCCAAAATCGCTTGACTATGAGCAATTTGGCGTTGCAAGTTATTTAACTCAAGGACGTCATCGTCAGCGATCGTGATATTTCCAACCCCCGCAGCGACAAGATACATAGCCACAGGACAGCCAAGCCCCCCCATTCCAACAATGAGAACTGACGAATTAATAAGTTTCTGCTGACCGTTGACATCCATCTCTGGAAGCATTATCTGACGACTGTATCTAAGTAATTCTTCGTCATTCATCCCGCAACCCTCTATTTTTGCCAGCGAGCAATAACCACTCGGTCCACACCAGACAAGTCCTGATGTCCGCTCAGAGAGCTATAGCCTTTGGTCTTGAGTCGATCCAGTATTTTTTCCTGTTGGTTATACCCATGCTCTAAAAGGAGCCATGCGTCTTTTCTCAAAAAATTGGGGGATTGATCGATTATTGTATTGAGGGCTGAATAGCCTAGGTCCCCAGAAACTAGAGAATTCATCGGCTCATATGATAGCTCTCTCTTTAATAAATGGTCATCTCCATTTTTTATATAAGGCGGGTTGGCGACAATTAAATCAAATCGCTTTTCGGGTAGCCCAGAACACCATGATCCCTTGTGAAACTTTATGTTTTTTAGATTTAAATTATTGGCATTTAAGCGAGCCACTGCCAAAGCATCTTCGCTTATATCAACAGCATGAACGACGGAGTCTTTAACAGCCTTCGCCAAAGCAATAGCAATAACGCCGCTGCCGGTCCCTAGATCGGCAATACAAGTTCGCCGATTATTCTTCCTTGCAAGCTCTATTGCGAACTCCACCAATTGTTCAGTTTCAGGCCTAGGAATTAACACCGACGAGTTCACAACTAGCTCAAAATCCCAAAAAAAACATCTGCCCAGTATGTACGCTACAGGCTCACCAAGCTTACGTCTTTCAAAAAGATTTCTAAAAGAGCTCTCTTGCATTGGTGACAATCTAATCTCATCATGCGCACGAACATACTCTCGCTTCTGACGCATTACAAACGACAGTATCATTTCTGTATCAAGTAATGGGGAATCACTTGCACAGCTTAACTCTTTTTCCATGCCGAGCGCTTCTTTCATCGACAAAACCATTAGTCGACCTTAGCTTTCTTCTGACAGGCCCGCTAAAAGATCTGCCTGATATTCTTGAATTAATGGCTGAACTATATGCCCCAATTCCCCCGTCATAATCTCTGACAGATTATACAGAGTAAGTTTAATTCTATGATCCGTCACCCGACCTTGAGGATAATTATAAGTACGTATCTTTTCAGACCGATCACCGCTTCCCACAAGCTGTCGTCGAGCGTTTGACTCTTCTTGTTGCTGAGCCTGTTGAGCTTGATCCAATAATTTGGACTGCAGCAAAGACATAGCACGCGCCTTGTTTTTGTGCTGCGAACGTTCATCCTGACATTCCACCACAATGCCTGTCGGCAGATGAGTTATCCGAATAGCACTATCAGTTTTGTTGACGTGTTGACCTCCAGCCCCACTTGCTCTGAAAGTATCTATACGCAGATCATTTTTACTAAGATCAACCTCCTCCAAATCTTCAAGTTCTGGCATAATTGCTACTGTACAGGCCGAGGTATGAATTCGACCTTGTGTTTCCGTCTCAGGAACTCGTTGCACACGATGGGCTCCAGACTCAAACTTTAATTTCTCATAAACATTCTTTCCTTCAATACGAAGCACTATCTCTTTATATCCTCCATGCTCTCCCGGTCGCTCTGAAACTATTTCAGCTTTCCATTTAAGGAACTCACAGTAGCGCACATACATTTTAAATAAATCTCCTGAAAAAATCGCTGCTTCATCGCCCCCTGTCCCCGCTCTGATTTCCAAGAAGACATTACAGCCGTCTCTAGAATCTTTCGGCAACAATGATTTTTGTAAATCCCGCTCAAGCTGTTCAATTTCATTAATCTGAACTTTTATCTCTTCTTCGACCATAGCTCGAATATCAGGATCAGGATCCTTTTGCATTTCTCTCGCTTCAGCAAGATCCCCGGACACGTTACTAAACCGGGTAAAATTTTTAACCACCTCTTCCAGTTCGCTGTATTCCTTCGATAGTTCACGAAACCGATGTTGATCACTAATTATCTCAGCATCGGTTAATAGCGCTTCAATTTCATCAAAACGATCTTTTAGCGTATCCAATTTTTGACGGATTGAATTTTTCATAAGAAATCGCTAGCTTTCAGCTGGGCTCCTCATCTCCTAATTCATATAATTCTTGAACCAGTTGCAAAACTTCATCTCGTCCTTCGGCGCTCGCTTTTTTCATTGTAACGCTTGGAGAATGAATGAGTTTATTAGTGATATTTCTTGCCAGCGATTCTAGAACTATTTCCGCTGACTCCCCGCGCTGAATACCTCTTAGAGCTCGATTTAATTCTTGTTGCCGAATTATTCCTGCCTTACTTCGGAATTTTTTTAATGTTGCGACTGAATTTAAAGAGCGCTCTTTTTTTAAATATCCATCGACTCCACGTTCTATAATCTCCTCTGCTTGCTCAGCTGCTTCCTTCCTGCTCTTAACATTGTCCTCTATGGCCATCCCGATATCGTCGACACTGTAGAGGTAAGCATCCGCAAGGTCACCAACTTCTGATTCAATATCTCGAGGCACCGCCAAGTCAATAAGCAGCATGGGCTTGTGTTTCCTCTGTCTTAAAGCGCGCTCTACAGCACCCTTCCCCAATAACGGCAATTGACTATTTGTTGATGACACAACTATATCTGCAGATACTAATTGATCAGGTACGTCCGAGAGCAAGACTCCATGGGCGTCAAACTTACCAGCAATTTCTAGCGCATTGTCCAAAGTTCGATTCGCCACCGTGATGCGGGAAACGGCTTTTTCTGAGAAGTGCCTTGCCACGAGCTCAATAGTTTTACCGGCTCCAATAAGCATTATGGACAAACTTTTGAGATCCGAAAAGATTCTTTCTGCCAACAGTATAGCTGCATACGCCACCGAAACGGGATTTTCACCAATCGCTGTATCAGTCCTGACCTCCTTGGCGATAGAAAAAGCGGCCTGAAAAGCTCGACCCAAAGCGGGCCCAACGAAACCTAGATCTTTAGATAAAGCAAAAGCAGACTTGATTTGCCCAAGAATCTGCGGCTCACCTAAGACCGCGGAATCAAGACCGCATGATACTTTCATTAAGTGACGAACAACATCCAGATCGCTAAATAAATAGACACTGTCAGAAAATTGGGTATATTTCAATTGGTGATAATCTAGTATCCACTCAACTATACCCTGCTGCCTCTCCTTGACCACCTGAGAAAATTCCTTATTACTAGAGCATGTTTCCGTCAACTTCTCTAACTTATAACTTATATAAAATTCCGTGCGATTACATGTCGATAACAGCACAATTTCAGCAAGATCTGGTAATTTATGAATCGTACTAAGTGCATCTCCAACAATTTCTGGCGGAAACGCAACCTTTTCTCGTAGAGAAATATCAGCCGTTTTGTGGTTAATTCCCACGAGTACAAGAGTCATCTCTAGCCTAAATAATAGAAAAATTAGAAGCCGGGTATCTTACTCCATATCGGCGCAGGATCCCATTAGTCACTGATTCTTAATGGTATTACCTTCAAGCAATACCTATCTCTACAGGTTCGAAAGAGTCATCGCTCTATGAAATAATAACTCTACTTTACAACAGCCATACCTTAAAGTTACCTATACGCTCTGTGCTCACATACTGACAAACTGTTATACTATGATCTAGATTTCGGAAATATTTACTGTGAAAAAATTCATCAAGCTATTATTCGCGTCTTTAATCACAGGGTTGACCGCCGCCTGCTCGGCAATCCCTGATCCTGCTGGTGTTAAGCAAGAATCATCACAAAGACCCTCAGAACTAGATCAAGATACAATTGATCAACAAATAGGCTACGGATCCTTCACCAAAGAACAGCTATTTGAAACCATTATAAGCGAGTTAGGGGCGCAGCGCGGTGACCTCAAAACCGCCAGCGATAATTACTTTGATCTTGCCATGGAAACCAAAGATCTAGCAATAATTCAAAGGGCAATTCAATTTGCATCAGTTAATGGAGATTCAAATGCAATCATGCAGCTTGCTTTGCTTTGGTCGACAGAAGAACCCTTAAACGCGCAGCCCCATCTTATGTTAAGTTTCCAATTTCTTGAGACAGGAAACTATGCACAGGCCTTATCTCACATGGCGAGAGTGCTCGATATGGGTGGCGAAATGGACTTTACCGCACTAACCGCGCGCACAGGGTCTCTAGAAACTAAGGAACGAGAATCGTTAATCGCCGGCATCAAACAATTATCAAGGGAATTTGAAAGCGAAGAATCGATTCATATCGCCCTAATTCAACTTCTCGCCCAGAACCTTCAACTACAAGAAGCTCTTACTGAAATAGAAGTACTATCTAAAGCACGAGAACTATCTCCAAATATGATTATTCTCCACGGGCAGGTCTTACAAAGTTTGGGGAACAGCAGAGATGCCATTCGAGTTCTCAGAAATGGAGTAAGGCGATTCGATCAAGACAAGTCAATCCGCATCGGCTTTGCGAGATTACTAATTCAAAACGGCGAGAACTCGGAAGCCCGAGAACAATTTGAAAAAATAATTGATCAAGACCCGAAAGATTGGGAAAGTCTATACTCAGCTTCCCTATTAGAAATGGAGCTCAAAAATTTTGATCGTGCAATCATACTTTTAGAAAAACTCATTGATGCTAATCAGCACTATGACGAAAGCCGTTATTATCTCGGATTCATATACGAAGAGCGGGAAGACTTCGAAGAGTCAATTTTCCAGTATAGACAAGTTCGTGTCGGCACCAACAATTACTTGGCTGCTCAACAACGAGCAACTTTTTTATCAATATCATTGGGGAAACTTGATGATGCGCACTCATGGCTGGTTCGGCAATCCGGGGGCCAGTCCAGATTAGAAATACTTTTTACAACAATTGAATCAAGTCTTCTCATTCAGGCGGATTATCCCAAAGAAGCCAAAGACTTATTGGATAAAGCGCTGAATCGATTTCCTAATGAAGTTGAGCTGTTATTTGCGCGCGTACTTTGGTTCGATTCGCAGGGAGACAGCCAAGGCTCCGAACGAGACTTGAGACAAATAATTCTAATGCAACCCAAAGATTCGCGTGCATTGAACCATCTAGGGTATATGCTGGCAGATCAAACAACACGCTTTGAAGAAGCCTTGGAGCTAATTGAACGCGCTATTTTAATTTCTCCAGACGATCCTGCAATTATCGACAGTCTCGCTTGGACACAATATAAGCTAGGGCTCTATGATGAAGCTATGGTTAACCTGACGCGCGCCTATAGCTTATTTCCCGACCATGAGGTCGCATCCCATCTTGGTGAAGTGCTTTGGATGCTTGGGCGGTATGATGAGGCAAATGAGATTTGGAAAAGCGCACTAGAAATAACTCCTGAAAGTGAAATAATCAAAGAAGCCATTGAACGTCTCCGCTCGAACGAATGATGTTAGCATCGCCCTCTCAGTTTAGAACTAGTAGTTCAAAAAAACTTGACATAGCCTGGCTTACAATGTCAGTCATTCTACTCTCTAACTGCTCAACCTTTACCCCCATGGCCCCGACTGCAGACTGGCAACAGCAACGCGCAATTCAGGAGGAACTGAAAAATTGGATGCTTAGTGGAAGAGTAAATGTTCAATATGAAAATGAATCTCACACTCCTCGCATCCAATGGCGGCAACAAGATAAAGAATACAATATTAGACTCTGGGGAACATTCAACGCTGGAAACACTCGCATTACAGGACAAAAAGAATACGTTACTATGGAGCATAAAGGCGACGTCTTTGAAGCAAAAAGCCCTGAAGAATTAATACTCCGGCAACTTGGCTACGAACTACCGGTGTCTTACTTAGAATATTGGGTAAGGGGCCTGCCAGCCCCCAACTCTGAGGCCAATTTTACTCTTGATGAGCTAAATCAACTTTCTCAAATAAACCAGGATGGATGGACCATCAATTATCAAGAGCACCGCCAGTATGGGGAATTTATTCTTCCGCGCCGAGTCGAGGTTACACGCCCGCGTAATGATATTCGCTTGCGCTTTGTCGGTCTAACTTGGAACTTAAATTCGGCTATAGATTGATGTTTGATCAAGAAGCCTACTATCTCTCGCCCGCGAAGATAAACCTTTTCCTACACGTTACAAGGCGCCGTCCCGATGGTTACCATGAATTGCAAACATTATTCCAATTACTTGACTATGGAGATGAACTGAATTTTAAAGTTAATAAAAGTGGTGTATTGGCCCTTCACCAATCTATCAAACACCGATCCCAGCAAATTCCAATGGATCAAAATCTGATAATTCAAGCTGCCAACTTATTGAGAAAAGAAAGAGGAACACCGAACCAAGGGGTCGAAATTACCTTAAGGAAGAAAATACCAGTTGGTGCAGGGCTCGGTGGAGGAAGCAGCAATGCTGGCACAACTCTCAGAGCACTCAATCAGTTATGGAACTGTGGCCTCTCGACAGCAGAATTAAGCGCAATTGGGTCTCAACTGGGTGCTGACGTTCCGCTATTTGTTGAGGGAAACTCGGCTTGGGGCGAAGGGTTTGGAGAAAAACTTACAGCAGTCAAGCTACAAGCCTCTTGGTATCTGGTAGTAACACCCGATTGCTTAGTATTAACCTCCCAAATTTTTTCTCAGGAAAATTTGACACGGAACTCCCCAACCATCAAAATGGCCGACTTTCTGGCGGGCGGTACTAAAACAAGGAACGATTGCGAGCGGGTTAGTCGGAAGCTGTTCCCGGAGGTTGATGAAACCTTAGAATGGCTCAATCAATACTCAGAGGCAAGAATGTCCGGGACAGGATCATCCGTCTTCGCTGAGTTTGCGAATGAGGCGAGAGCAAGAGAGATTCTGCGAAGGCTCCCAAACGGCACAACAGGATTCGTAGCCAAGGGTTTGAATTCTTTAGAATCATCTGCTTTGAAATCCCCTGTTGCAGCAAAATAGTTTATAATCTTGAGCTGAGTGCATCGCCACATTGAAATACAATGACAGAAGAATTGTTTGGGGTGTCGCCAAGTGGTAAGGCACAAGGTTTTGATCCTTGCATTCGTTGGTTCGAGTCCAGCCACCCCAGCCATTTTTAATGGACCAATACTAGGACGAATGTCCATAGAATCGCGCCCGAGGATATTAGTGTGGCTAACAATTTGATGGTGTTTACAGGCAATTCTAATCCCCTATTAGCGGATGCTATCGCAAAAAATATTGGGGTTCCTCTCGGTTACGCTAGTATCAGCAAATTTAGTGACGGCGAAGTTTCAGTCGAGCTCAATGAAAATGTTCGCGGCAAAGACGTTTTTGTAATCCAACCAACTTGTGCGCCTACAAATGACAGCATTATGGAATTACTGCTCATGTCTGACGCTCTGCACAGAGCATCCGCAAATAGAATTACGGCAGTTATTCCGTATTTCGGCTATGCCAGACAAGACAGGAGAGTTCGCTCAGCACGCGTTGCAATTAGCGCCAAAGTGGTAGCAGATATGATAAGTGCCGTGGGCGTGAATCGAGTACTCACCGTAGATCTTCATGCTGAACAAATACAAGGTTTTTTTAGTATCCCGGTGGACAACGTATACGGCTCACCAGTTCTCACTGATGATATTGAGCGTCAAAATTATAGCGACTTAACCGTAGTTTCTCCCGACGTTGGAGGTGTGGTACGCGCACGAGCGGTGGCGAAACAACTAAACGTAGATCTAGCTATCATCGATAAACGACGACCTACAGCCAATGAAGCCCAGGTAATGCATATCATCGGAGACGTTAAAGAGAGAAGCTGCCTGATTGTGGATGACATGGTAGATACAGCCGGGACCCTGTGTAAAGCGGCCGATGCGCTCAAAGAACATGGGGCAAAGCATGTGGTAGCATACTGTACTCATCCTATTCTATCTGGCGCAGCCATAGCGAATATTGAAAACTCTAGCCTAGATTCACTTGTGGTGACAGATACAATTCCTTTAAATGATAAATCAAGGGGTTGCTCCCGTATTCGGCAACTTTCGATGGCCAAGTTACTCGCGGAATCAATTAGGCGGGTAAGCAATGAAGAATCCATAAGCGCAATGTTCGATAATACTTAATACCAAAGCATTGCAGGATAAAGCGAATAGCCAGAAAATATAGCTATTCTTTAACAAACCCTTTAATCAATCGGTCGCAAATTGATTAAAGCATTAATAAGGTCTCTGACCTCTTTAGGCAGGTATTAGTTTCTTAATTATAGCGCCCAAGAAAAGTCAGAAACTTTTTAGGAAGGACAAAAACCATGTCACAAGAAATCGAACTAAACTGCTCTGTTCGTGACGATTTAGGGAAAGGTGCGAGCCGCCGCCTACGTCGACTCAACGACTCAATTCCTGCAATACTTTATGGAGGAAAAAAAGATCCTCTTTCTCTCACCATAGCGCATAAAGATATCGCTAAAGCGACAGAAAACGAAGCTTTTTTCTCTCAAATAATTTCACTAAATGTTGATAGTAAAAAAGAAAAAGCTGTAATCAAAGCACTACAGCGCCATCCCGCAAAACCTTTTATTTTGCATGCTGATTTTTTGCGCGTAAGTGACAAACAAGCTATTACCGTGCGAGTGCCTATCCATTTTCTTAATGAAGAAAAATGTGTGGGCGTCAAAATAGGGGGGGGCAACATACTTAAAACTCTTAATGAAATCGAGATATCTTGTCTGCCAAAAGATCTGCCAGAATACCTAGAGGTCGATATGGTAGAGGTCGAGCTTGGAGCCTCCGTTCACATTTCTGATATAACTTTACCAGAGGGTGTGACCAGCATAGCCCTATCTGTTGGGGAAGAGAACGACTTAGCTGTGGCTAGTGTTCAAGCACCTCGTGGGGTTGCTGAAGATGAAGGAGATGCTGAAAGTGCGAGCGGAGAAGAAGCAAGTGATTCAGGTGGAGATCCTTCTGATAGCCCAGAAAATTCTTAAAAGAACTCTGTAATCAAAATCCGGGACGGACATAATGCCGGATCATCCAGTCAAATTAATTGTGGGCCTAGGAAATCCTGGCCCACAGCATGACAGTAACCGGCACAATGCGGGCGTGATCTTTCTACATCACCTTTGTAAGAGCTACGGCGGACAACTTCGCGGAGAACAGAAATTCTTTGGAGAATTCGGCTCCATAAACATCGACGGTCGGGACATTAAGCTTATCTTTCCAACCACATTTATGAATCACAGTGGCAAGTCAGTCTCCGCGGTATGCAAATTTTACAAAATTCAACCAGAGAACATGCTAGTAGCCTATGATGAAATCGATTTTGATGTCGGAGTTACCCGCTTTAAAGAGGGTGGCGGTCATGGGGGACACAATGGTGTCAGAGATATCATTAATTCTATTGCAGGCAAACGTGACTTCTTTCGGCTAAGAATTGGCATCGGTCATCCCGGTCATAAGTCCATGGTAGCTAACTATGTGCTAAGCGATCCTTCCCGTTCAGAGGCCGCCATAATAATGGCTAACATAGAAGATGCTGTCCGAATTATACCCAAAGCAATCGAGGGTTCCTGGGAAGAAGCGATGCGTTTTTTACACAGCGAGCAAGGATAAAGTATGGCAGTCAAATGCGGCATAGTCGGACTCCCGAACGTTGGGAAATCTACATTATTTAACGCACTTACGAAAGCCGGCATTGCGGCCGAAAATTTCCCTTTCTGCACGATTGAACCGAACTCAGGAATTGTCTCTATCCCTGATGAAAGACTAGAATTATTAGCTGATATCGTTAACCCACAGAAAGTAATTCCTACCATCGTAGAATTTACTGATATCGCTGGACTGGTCGCCGGGGCATCTAAAGGCGAGGGCTTGGGTAATCAATTTCTAGCTAATATTCGTGAAACTGACGCCATCGCACACGTAGTCCGGTGCTTTGAAGATGAAAACGTTACTCACGTCGCGGACCAAATAAATCCGGAAGCTGATATAGAGATTATTAACACTGAGCTCGCATTAGCAGACCTAGAAACCGTCGAAAGAAACCTTGATAGAGTCACCAGGGTCGCAAAAAGCGGCGACAAGGAAGCACAGCATCAGGTGCTATTATTAGAAAGAGTAAAGGAGCATCTCGACAAAGCACAACCAGCGAGAACTTTGGAGCTTAGTAAGGAAGATCAGGCGGACCTCGCCCCTCTCCATCTTCTGACACTCAAACCGTTAATGTATATAGCTAACGTTGACGAAAGTGGATTTAATAATAACCAACACCTCGACACAGTGAAAAAAATTGCAGCAAACGAAAAAACAGAAGTTGTGGCCATCTGCAATAAATTAGAAGCCGAGATTGCAGAGCTTGAGGACGACGAAAAGCTAGAATTCCTGCAAGACCTAGGGATGGAAGAGGCTGGCCTGAATCGAGTAATAAGGGCAGGTTACACGTTACTAGGCCTACAGACCTACTTCACCGCCGGAGAAAAAGAGGTCCGAGCCTGGACGGTGAAGCAAGGGGCCTCTGCCCCTGCCGCTGCAGGTATAATTCATACAGATTTTGAAAAAGGATTTATTCGGGCGGAAATTGTTGCTTATCAAGATTTTATCGAAAATAAAGGAGAAACGGGCGCCAAAGACGCGGGAAAGTGGCGCTTGGAAGGTAAAGACTATATTGTTCAAGACGGCGACATTATACACTTCCGTTTTAATGTCTAATTGATCGGAGTAACTTGTGAAACACTACAAAACCAGCATTGCTTCATTCATCATCATGATTTGGGGGAGTTTCTCTTACAGTCAGACACCAGAAGATGAGGCCGTAAAATGGCTCCAAGACCTTATCCGAATCGACACAATTAATCCTCCCGGAAATGAATTCCGTGCAGTAAATTTCTATGCTGACATCTTCGAATCTGAAGGTATCGAATATGAAACGGCCGAGAGTGCTGAGGGCCGCGGCAACATATGGGCTCGCCTCGAAGGCGGCAACGAACCCGGCCTCATACTCTTGCAACATACGGACGTGGTGCCGGCAGAAGAAGAATTTTGGACTATTGACCCTTTGTCTGGAGATATTCGCGACGGTTATATCCTTGGCAGAGGGGCTCGCGACATGAAAGGACTGGGAGTAATTCAACTTGCCACGTTTCTAAGCTTGCATCGCTCCGGGGCGGAATTAAACAGAGACATAATTTTCCTCGCCACTGCGGATGAAGAGGCCGGTGGTTTTTATGGTGTGGATTGGCTAATTAAAAACAGACCAGAAATTTTTGAAGGTGCAGGCATCCTGCTGAACGAAGGTGGAGGCGGCTCTCGCAACGAAGAAGGCGATGTCGTTTTTGGCATAGAGGTAACTCAAAAGGTACCGGTATGGTTGAGGCTAAATGCTATCGATACCCCAGGCCATGGCTCATCACCCCGAACCACCAGCTCAGTGACACGAATTGTTCAAGCACTAAACATTTTATTAGAGAACCCTTTCCCTCCCCGAATCATAGGTCCAGTTGCAGAGTATTTTTCCGAACTCTCATTCGATATGGATGAGGAGTGGGGTCCTTCCTACGCGGATATAAATACAGCAATTAGAGATTCTGCGTTTGTACAAAAACTACACTCGAGTCGACCAGGCCACAACTCTTTGATCAGAGATACTTGCTCAATGACAAGACTAAGCGGCTCGACTAAGATCAACGTTATCCCGCCACAAGCTTGGGCAGAACTAGACTGTCGCATTCTCCCTGACAAGCCGTCGGAACAATTTATTGAGGAACTGGAAAATATGATTGACCATACCGGGGTGACTATCGAAACGATAATGGCATTCACTCCTGCGATTTCGGAAACCAACACAAGATTATTTACGGCGATAGAGTCCGTGACTCAGGAGTTGCATCCCGGCTCAAGGGTATTGCCATCAGTCAGTACTGGTTTTACCGACAGTCATTTTACTCGCGACCTTGGTATAGTTAGTTATGGCTTTAATCCATTAATAACAGAATCAGGGGAGCACACAGGCGTGCATGGTAACGACGAACAGGTCGGCGAAGCGGCTTTTCGGCGAGCCGTAAACGATTTTTCGGCAGTAGTTCGCAATGTAGTTATTGATTAACTGTGCTGTTGACATTTTCATCTCAAGTAGCGAAAATTCGCGGCCGTTAGATGTCTAGAAAACCAAATTCGTAATGTGAGTTATTGCGAAGAAGAACAATGGCTATGTAGCTCAGCTGGTTAGAGCACAGCATTCATAATGCTGGGGTCGGTGGTTCAAGTCCACCCATAGCTACCAAACATCACTCCAGTAAACTCTGGAGAAACCCAATTAAGTCCTCTAAGCCCTATAAATTAGGGCTTTTTTGTGTATACTAAGCCCATATACCTCCACTTAACTCCGATTGTATCCAAGAAATTTGACGGTATTTCTGACGGTATCTGCGGAAATTGAAAAGTACATACCGTCAATCATCAGGGGATTGTTATGCAAAAGCTAACAGCCACCGCAGTGAAACAGGCTAAGACTAAATCTAAAGCATATAAGCTTTCGGACGGAGGCAGTCTCTATCTATTAGTAAACTCGAAAGGTAAGTATTGGAGATATGACTACCGATTTGCAGACAAACGAAAAACTCTAGCGATCGGTGTTTATCCTGACGTCAGCCTTAAAGCAGCGCGAGACAAGCATCAAGACGCAAGAGAAAATTTAACAAACGGTATTGATCCTAACACCCAGAAACAAGCTGAGAGAGCCGCCCAAAAAAATGCACTTGCGAATAGCTTTGAAGTTATTGCTTTAGAGTGGTTAAAAACCCGAGGAGCCAAATCTGAAGGTGGTGATAAGAGACTAAACAGATTACTTCAAAAAGATTTATTTCCTTACATTGGAAAGCGTCCTATCTCTCGCATCACATCACCAGATTTGTTGAAGACTTTACGTCGAATCGAAAACCGAGGTGCAATCGATACGGCCCACAGAGCAAAGCAAATTGCTGGTATGGTTTTTCGATACGCTGTAGCAACTGGTCGTGCTGAACGAGATCCATCTGTCGATTTAAAAGGCGCCCTAGCTCAACCAAAGAAAACTCACTTCAAATCAATTACAGAACCTAATGAGATTGCCCCTTTAATAGTAGCAATTCAGAATTATCAAGGCACTCCGGTTGTGATGGCTGCTCTAAAGCTCTCTCCCCTACTCTTTTGTCGTCCGGGTGAATTGCGCCATTTGGAATGGAGCGAAGTAAAGTTTAACAATACCCGTATTGAATTACCTGCTGAAAAAATGAAAGTGGGAGAGCCTCATATAATACCGTTATCAACTCAAGCAATAGAGGTATTAAAAGACCTCCACTTAATTACTGGGAGAGGAAAATATGTTTTCCCCAGCGCAAGAGGTGCAAGCAGGCCTTTATCAGATAACGGTGTAAGAACCGCATTAAGGACTTTGGGTTATACCAATGAGCAAATTAGCCCGCACGGTTTTCGGGCTATGGCACGCACGGTCCTCGATGAAATACTTAACTTCCCTATTGATTGGATAGAGCACCAACTAGCACATTCGGTAAAAGATCCTAATGGCAGAGCCTATAACCGCACCAAGTATCTCTCTCAAAGGCAACAGATGATGCAAACTTGGGCCGATTACTTAGATGGTCTAGCCAGCGGTAATAATAATGTTGTCCCTTTCAGGAGTAGCCAGCATGGCTGACATAAAAAAAGAGCCTGCCCTTGTTAAAATGCAGCGTTTGAAAAATTTAGGGAAAAAGTTACTAAGTGGAACTCCGCCAAGTCAGGACGAATTGGATTATATGGGAAATGTATTTTCTTTAACCGGAGATGGAGCTGATCCTTATGAAGTACTAGACATAAAGGGTTCTGGAGGATGGGCCTCCAAAAAAGATAACGAGGAAAAAAACCGCTTGAATAGAATAAGGTTAGCAATAGCATGGATGGAGCAAGCTTTGAAGCCTGAACCAGATGGTTTTAATTATAAAATCGAGGACGCCGCAAGAGCAATTGCCATGGACAATGCGGACCCAAAAGCTAATCATTTTGGATTCAACGAAGATAATTTAAAAAGAATGTGGTCTAGGCACAAGGAACTAAAAGGCAAACCTTTCACGCTTCTCGACCTAGAACTACTAGACTAACGCTAACTCCAAAGACAATCTAATGCCTCGAAGTGTCCGAGGTGGTTCTCAACTTTTGTGTTTCTATCATAGCTTCAGATCTATTCGGAGACGATGATGACCACAAAGTTCCTGCA
>JAQWOJ010000030.1 GCA_029245905.1 Gammaproteobacteria bacterium | reverse complement strand
GATGTGGTGATTGTGGGGATAACTTCTAGATTGCGGCTTCTCTCAAGGTTATCAAAACCTTCTAATTTACTGATCTGGCAGAGATAGCATGATATATCTCTATTAACTTCCTGACTATGGATCTCGGTGCTTCGATCGCGGGGGTAATGTCTATAGAGTCCGATCCCCCAAGTTTGTATGGAGTCGCTTTCCGGAAAACGCAACTGCTTTAGAGGTATAGCGACCTCAACGGTGTAGCCAGATTCTGTAATTTGACCGACACTTTCCCAAATTGCATTCCATGATGTGTCCTCTCTCTGATTGACGTCGTCGTAAACTGAATCTGTTTGGACTCCAAAAGGATTCACATAGAATCCAAATGCTCGGCGTTCATCATTAAAGGTGTCGAGAATTATGCCCATATAATCACCATAATCTGCATCCACCGTATCTCTGTCCTGATAGAATCCGCGTATTTGACTTGGATCAGGATCGTCAGCAAGGAAGGTGACGTAAATATTCTCACCATCTTCCATCAGCATTGCTTCCGCTGTTACATCAGCATCGACATTATCACGCGGATTGACTTCGACCGTCACGGGAATGCGTAGGGCCGATTCCCACTCTGAAGCTTCTGCATTCCCGTCGATTATAGGACGCCTTGAAACACGGGGTATTTCGAAATGGAGGTTAGCCTGACCATTTACCTCGGCCGCTCCAAACAACAAACATAAGCCGCTCAAAAACATCGCGGCTAACAGATTTGGTGTGGGAGGGCCAACTGGCACGTCGCTTTACTCCGTGATAAGTGGTTAACTGAGTGAAATGCTCAATTACCAGATAAAGCAGGGAAGTTTATAGATATTAGCACTGCAATGTTTGGCAATTTGTAATTAGTTGAGGTTGTTTGAAAAAATTCGACTATTACTTTAGTCCTGTAAGAAAGCGTTCTGCTCGTGGTAGATAGTAATTATCCCCATCTAACGAAAATATGACGGAAGAAGATCGACCGATGATTTCTCCTCTTGGAATAAAGCTATAGATCCGGCTATCAGCGCTGTTATCACGATTGTCGCCAAGTACAAAATATTCGTCAGCTGGCACAATGACTGGTCCATAGCTTCGGCTACTCCGATTTATAAATCGCTGAGACAAGCGCGCTTGATGAGTTTTGTGTGGTAGGTATTCCTTAATAATAGTAGCGTTATTTTCACGTGACAAGATGTCGTAATCTATGGGAACTCCATTAATAACGAGCGCATTATTTTGCATGTAGATGGTATCTTGAGGGATGCCGATAATACGCTTAATTAGCCGTTTGTTCGCTATTTTTGAGTCCACAATGACTATATCGCCGCGTCGCGGGTTTGATAGCTTAGTTAGCGAAATTTCTGTGAAAGGGATTTTTACATCATAGGCAAGCTTGTTAACCCAAACCTTGTCCCCGTCTAACAAAGTCGGAAGCATTGAAGCGCCAGATATTGAACTCAGATCTGCAATCGCGCTTTTAAAAAAAACTATACAAAAAAGAATTGCGAAAAATTGTCGATTCTCTTGCCAAAAAACTCCACTATAGCTTCTTATATTTTTCATTTTTTTTGGTAGTTTTTTACAAATTTGATTACTAAATTATCAGGATCAAGCGCTAACTATGAATATGTATAGTATGTTTCATCCGAGCTTAAAAAAGCCCCGCTTCGCTTTATTAAGCACTGGCGGGGCTTCACTACTTATGGGAGCTAAGGAATGTCAAAACCTTAACTATTCCTCTCCAGTTATATAGTTAGTTTTCCTAACTTAAATAACCGGAGGCTCCCTTAATAGATTGACTATTGATGGGATCACCTCCTTTGAGTGCCAGGGTAGCAAAGGATGCTAAATGATCCCCCCTGCTGGGACCGATAGCATTAACTTTTATATAACAGACTCTTCGAAGAGTAAAGTCGTAATTTATTGGCTCATCCCGCTGAGTATTGGCGCTTTTTGCACCGTCTTAGTTTAATGTAAGCTACTTATTTATCATGCCTAGCTAAATATTAATTTATATTAAAAGGAGAAAAAAAAGCGAAAAGAGATAAACAATACTATTGCTATTGCTAAAAGATAAATAAGAAAACGACTAGGAGATTCCCGAAATACCTGAAACATGGTCTTGGTTTCATGAAAATTCTTTCGCATTCTACATATTCTTTCTTCTTGATAGTCGTCTATGAGAATGCGGGCAGCTTCAAATTGATCATCATGTTTGAGCCAAATAGCTGGAACTGAAATGCCCCAGTTGCCTGAAAAAGTTTCAAAAAAGTCGATTTCGTTATCGTCCAAGATTCGACGGATATCTTCCGCCTCATCTTGAGGAACGTGACGCATTTTGAATAGTAACATTGACATTGTTTGGTACTGGTATAAACGCTATGACCTAGGCTAGGCACATCAGCAGGATAATCAAAAGAGAGTTTATTATAGCCCGAACTGCTTGTGTCTTTGGGCTTTTTTAAGCTAACTAAACCCTTATAGTTTTCACAAAAACAAGTGGAAGGCTGACTGGTTTCCTTCTTAGATTAGCAACTTCTATTTTTTAACTTGTCTTGTGGCTTAAAACAATTTGTCTAGGGCCGCTTGACGAGGTTTGTCCGCTTACGCCAGCGGGGATTTGTTGAACCTTTCCTCCCGTCTTGAGAAATGTTTCTATATGTTTCTCTAGATCATCGCGTGACTTAATTGCCGCGACCCCTTTTGTTGATTTATTTGCCATAACTTGACTTTCCACTTGCCGAAAAGCCGAAGAGTATATATTAGATAAAACATTTCTGCTAATTCTGGAGTTATAGAGCACTTTGCTTTAATGTCTTCCGTATTTTTAGTGGAATATCATAAGTTTTGTTCTGCTCAGCTTGGTGGTTATAAGGTATGTTTTGATGAGCATTCAGGCTATTAGGAAGGGATAAATATTTCGATGTCCGGTAAGGGGTTAGAAACAATATGACTGAATCTGATTTAGAAGTTCAATCTAAAGCATCGGCCGAAGCCGATTGGGGAGAAATCATTGGTCTAAATAAGGTTGTGGCTTTTGATTATCGCCTCTGTGAGGTTGATTCCACAGGAAATCGAGGAGAATGGTTCGAAAAATCGAAAAATCGGGAGCCGCTCTATTATTTGCACGGTTTCCATAATGTCATAATTGGGTTAGAGAGAGCCCTAGAAGGCAAGAAAGTTGGCGACAAAATAGAGATTACGTTACAGCCAGAGGAAGCTTACGGAAGCCGTGATCCAGAGGGTATAAGAAGAATTCCAACGAAAAATCTTCAGCTTCCTGAAGGCGTAAAAACTCTAAAAGCAGGAGGAATAGCCAGAGTTCGCTCGAATAAAGGTTGGCACAATGCGATTATTCTTAAGCCCGGTAAATTTAATGCTGACCTTGATTTCAACCACCCCTTAGCGGGCAGAGTTTTGCATTATGAAATAGAAGTTCAGATTGTCAGAGAGGCAACCAATGAGGAGCTTGAGCTAGGGTATGCGGATCGAGAAATGAGGGAGAGGCCGGCTCCTTAAAAAACGATATTTGAAGAAATATCTATGAACGGTGAAGTTTCGTTTGCCCAACCTTTTTAGATTGCCTTTTCTTTCGGCCAGAAAGCCAATTGTCGGGCCCGTATAGGATCGAGGGTAATTGATGTGATAAGGTGAAGACATCCGCGGTTAATTAGTTGCTACACATGTGTAAGGACGCGAAAATAGATTCGCCATAACAACAAAGAGTGGAGATAGAAATGACGGACAAAACTCTCGAAAATCAAGATAGACGTAAGGTTTTAAAGGACGCGCTCGGTGTTGGTGCAATTGCAGCTGGTTTAACAACGGCCCCCAACCTGCTTTTCCCAGCGCTTGCTCAGGGTGAAAGATTAGTTCCTTTCACCGACGAGGTATCGGATGCGTTTTCTTGGCGCCCGATTGAGGCTAACACGACCCACTGGCAGGATACTAGAGAGATAAATTCATTTTTTACTAATAACGAAGATTTCTATTTAGTTCAACACTATGGCCAGCCCACTATAGACAATGATGCGTATCGACTCAGAGTAACGGGAATGGTCGATAATGAACTCGATCTCTCGTTGAGAGATCTGCAAAATGGAGACGTTATCGAGCAGCAGGTTGGGTTCGAGTGTGGCGGGAATAGTCAGCGATTGCTTTACGGGTTAATCGGCAACGCTAACTGGAGAGGTAGAACCTTGAACTCTATTCTTGAGCAGGCTGGTATTCAAGAGGGAGCAAAGGAAGTTGTGTTTTTTGCAGAAGACGTTGCTACTGAAGAAATTCGAGGCCGTGAAGTAGAAAAAGCATTTGCTCGCAGTATGTCTATCGATGATGCCATGAGACCAGAGAATATGTTGGCTTTTGAGATGAATGGCGAGCCACTCCCGCACTATCACGGAAAGCCAGTTCGCCTGTTAGTTCCAGGTTGGTATGGCGTCGCTAATGTGAAGTGGATAAATCAGATTCATGTGCAAGATACTCGGTATATGGGCCGTTTTATGGGCAGAGATTATGTTACTTTGAAGCGCAGTAATGTGGGTGGTGTAGAGCGTTGGGTTGAAAATTCAGTTACGACTATGAACCTCAAATCAGCCATTGTGAGAGTGATTGCAGATAACGCTCAACATCGTATTCAGGGATTTGTGCTTAATGATGGAACACCAATAGAAAGTGTAGAGATTAAAATTGATGATGGCCCATGGCAAAGAGCAGAGCTGAATCCTCGCAACACTAAGTATTCCTGGAAATTATTTCAGTATACTTGGTCCAATGCCTCGGCGGGAGAGCATACTATTGTTTCTCGCGTCACGGACATTAAGGGTAATGTGCAGCCAACGAATGACGAACTTCCAGAAAAAGTAAGTTTCTGGGAGGATTTCGGTCAATTTCCTAGAAGAGTGACGATTTGATCGGGAAAATTTCTCGTCTGTTTCTATAATGGTAAGTCGGGTTTGGGTGAATATTTTCCGGATCACCCAGCGTCTTAGGCATGCCTTTAATTTTTATAGGACTGAACCTTTCGCTAATAATATATTGTTTTGTTTCTTTGGTGGTTTTCTATGCAAACGCTTTTGGTATTGACTGTTATTGGTGAGGATAAACCTGGACTTGTCGAATCAATAGCCCAAGTCATTACGGATAATTCTGGAAACTGGTTGGAGAGCAGCATGAGCCAGCTTGCTGGCAAGTTTGCAGGAGTATTGCTTGTAAGTGTAAATACTGATCGCACTGATCCACTTATTAGCGCATTGAGTGGTTTGTCAGAAGACCTTAAGCTTGTTATCGAAAAAGTAAATACAAGGAGCGAACATAAATCCGCTCAAGTAATTGAACTTACTCTTGTAGGAAATGATAGACCGGGGATTATTAGCGAAATTTCGCAAGTATTAACTAAGTTATCAATAAATTTTGAGAAATTAACTACAGAATGCGTGTCTGCTCCCATGTCCGGGGATTTTTTGTTTAAGGCCATCGCAAATGTAACTTTACCAAGCGGGTTAGCGATTGACGCTTTAAAAGAGGGCCTAGAAAGCTTGGCGGATGATCTTGTAGTGGAAATTAGTTAAAAATAAATGGTATTAGCCAGAAGCCCATTTTTCTGTGATCTCATGGTGCTTTATAAAGTTGCTTAAGGTATTTTCCATTCTTAAAGAAAAGCTTTAATAATTTAGTCACGCAAGCTGAGAATTTTCCAGTTTCTCTTTCGACTTAGTTGCAGTAGTTTATGGTCTGGATCCACGGCTACGGCTTCATTGGCTGCTTCTAACAGGGGTAAATCATTTATTGAATCAGAATAAAAGATACTATCCTCTAACGATAAATCATTAGGTTGATCTATCAGCCATTGTTTTAGTTTTTCTATTTTGCCTTGCTTATAACAGGGGACTCCTACAATTTTCCCCGTTAAATAGTTTTTCTTGACTTCGACCTCCGTCGCGATCAAATGTTTTATTCTAAAAGCTTCAGCTATCGGTATTGTAATAATGTTGCTGGTTGCCGTGATAATGACACACAAATCGCCTTTAGACTTGTGAATGTCGACCAACGCTTGGGCTCTTTTAAGAATCATATTTTCAATAGAATGTTTCATAAAATCGGCAAGCAGACTATTTCGTTGCTCGACTGTATAGCTCAGAATAGGATCTAAAGAAAACGCAACATAGGCATGCATATCTAAATTTTCGTCTAGATAATCTCTGTAAAATTGGTCGTTTCCAGCACGATGCTTTTCCTCGTCAACTAGGCCTCGATCTATTAAAAATTCACCCCACGCGTGGTCACTATCTCCTTCTAACAAAGTGTTGTCTAAATCAAATAATGCAAGGCGTTGACTCATATCCTTTCTCCTTAAGACTAAGTATATCCTTATCGAAGTCTTATGCCGCTGGAAGTTGCAAAATTTTTTTCTGGCAGTAGTTCAAAGCATTGATATATATATGGAAATTAGCGATTCAGTTCTTTTGATTGGTCGTATTAATGAAATTGTGAAACAATACTTGTTTAAACTTGTCTAAACTTCGATGAGTATGATTGACTCGCAAGGTTTTCGCTACAATGTTGGGATTGTTATCTCCAATAAACACGGTCAATTGCTTTGGGCGAAGCGGATCAAGCAGAAGTCTTGGCAATTCCCGCAAGGAGGTGTTCGAGAAGCCGAAACTCTAGAACAAGCTATGTATCGTGAGTTGAATGAAGAAGTGGGTTTAGATGAACGAGATGTAAAAATTTTACATAAGACAGCCGACTGGCTGCATTACCGATTACCAAATAATCTCATACGCTATAATAAAGGCCCCTTATGTATTGGTCAGAAACAGAAATGGTTTTTATTGAGTCTAGAGAGCGATGAGAGCCAAGTTAAATTGAATAATTGTGTGTATCCGGAGTTTGATGACTGGTGCTGGGTTAACTATTGGTATCCAGTAAAAGAAATCATCGGATTTAAACGCGACGTCTATAGGAAGGCTTTGGCTGAATTAGAAGAGCCACTTAAGTGTTATATCAAATGCCTTTAATATTTTTGGGATACGTTAGTAACCCGATTAAGAAATCTATAGAGAATTAGATTTTTAAAAAGCATCGTTAAATAAGAATGTAAAAAAATTTGTCCAGCCTACCCGAGGTAATGCGTGCTTGATGAGCTGAGAAGGATTGTCCAAAAAGTCAACGCTGCAAAGGATTTAAATTCGGCGCTAGAAATTATTGTGCGACGCGTTCGAAAAACGTTTTCCACACAAGTTTGTTCAGTTTATCTCCAGGATAACGACATAAACGGCCATGTGCTAATGGCATCAGAGGGCTTAAATAAAGAAGCTGTGGGCAACGTTAGCTTGGGACTTGGCCAAGGTCTTGTCGGTTTGGTGGCAAAACATGCTGAGCCCATAAACCTAGAGGATGCTTCACTACACCCTAGCTATTATTATTTAAAAGAAACGGGCGAAGAAATTTTTCATGCTTTTCTCGGGGTTCCTATTATCCACCATAGGAAAGTATTAGGTGTATTAGTAGTTCAGCATGAAAAGCGCCGGCGTTTCGATGAAGGAGAAGAAGCCTTTCTAATTACCCTTTCAGCGCAGCTGGCGGGTGTCATTGCTCATGCTGAGGCAACGGGCGCTATTAAAGGCGTAAGTCCCTCGGGCCAAAAAATTTCGGATACGATATTTTCTGGAGTCTCTGGAGCACCTGGTGTAGCTATTGGTCAAATAACAGTGGTATTTCCTCTAGCTGATCTTGACCAAATTCCTGAGAGAAGAATTTCAGATATAGAGAGAGAGATACAGTTCTTTAACCGTTGTCTAGGCGCAGTGCAAGACGATATGCGTGCGCTCCAGAATCAGCTTGCTGGCCAAATTCCGGAGGAGGAACTACAACTATTTGATGCTTATGTCCGCATGCTCGACGACAACGTTTTGGGTAATGAGGTGGTGAGACGAATAGAGCAAGGATTCTGGGCCCAAGGAGCTCTCTCTTATGTAGCTAAAGAACATATCAGAACATTTGAGATGATGAATAATGAATATCTTTCCGAACGATCAGTTGATATTCGTGACTTATGTAGCCGCATTTTATTCTATCTTCAAGAAAAAGAGTCGATTGTTATTGAGTATGCGGACGACACAATATTGGTAAGCGATGAACTTACGCCAGCTATGCTAGTTGATGTTCCGAAAGAGAAATTAAGAGGGTTAATTTCAGTCAAAGGATCTAGCAATTCCCATGTTGCTATTTTAGCTCGAGCGATGGGTGTGCCTACAGTTATGGGTGCTGTCGATTTGCCACTGAATCAACTAGATAGCCATGAAATTATTTTAGATGGATATGACGGGGTCGTAATAAGCAACCCTTCTAGTCAAATGCTTGCTCGATATGGAGATACAATTAAAGAGCAGGATCACTTAATTGCAGGGCTTGAAAATCTGAAGAACCTGCCATGTGAAACGCCGGATAATCATCGAGTTAGGCTATGGGTTAATACAGGTCTCATGTCTGACATAGTGAACTCTCTCGATCAAGGAGCAGAAGGAATTGGTCTCTTCCGCACTGAGGTCCCGTTTTTACTTAGTGAGCGGTTTCCTTCCGAACAAGAACAAGCTGATATCTATCGGGAACAGCTTAGGACATTTGCACCTAATTTTGTGACTATGCGTTCATTAGATGTGGGAGGGGATAAGGATCTTCCATATTTCCCTATAAATGAAGAAAATCCATTTTTGGGGTGGAGAGGAATTCGCGTAACCCTAGACCATCCTGAAATTTTTATGGCTCAAATCCGAGCTATGCTGCGTGCAAGTATAGGATTTGGAAATTTGCAAATTATGCTACCAATGGTAAGTAATGTGAATGAAGTAACTTCTTCTTTGCAGCTCATAAAAAAAGCTCACCGTGAACTCTTGCAAGAAGGACTTAATATAAAATTTCCGCCGATTGGCGTGATGATTGAAGTGCCAGGCGCAGTGTACCAAACTCGGGCCCTGGCAAAGCTTGTTGATTTTATTTCGGTAGGCAGCAATGATTTAACTCAATATCTGTTAGCAGTCGACAGAAATAATCCTAGAGTAGCTAATTTATATAGTGCTTTCCATCCTGCCGTACTCCAAGCATTGCAATATGTTGTATCCCAGGCGAGGCTTGAAAGCAAATCTGTAAGTATATGTGGCGAGATGGCAGGAGACCCAGGAGCCGCGGTTTTATTAATGGCAATGGGTTTTGACGTGTTATCAATGAACGCATCCTCTCTTCTAAGAGTTAAATCAGTTATAAGAGATGTAACCTTAAAATCGGCAAAAAAGTTATTGGATCAAGTTTTGAAAATGGATGACCCGCAGCTGATCAGAAACGCAGTCGACTTAACTCTTCGTAATGCGGGGGTTGATAGATTGTTACGCTCTTCTCGAGCAAACTAAAATTTGGCATATACTCAAAATTAGGGTCTCACACTTATATTTGGTTATGACTCCAGTATCCAAAGCCGTGTTTTAATGCGTAGTTCGAGAAATTAATTTTGCGAAAGTTAAACGTATTCTTTAGTTTAAATTTCCACCATAAATATTTTTTGAGGAGCATGAACTCTCTATCGGTATCAATCATACGCAATCCTAAAAAAATCTTTATAGTAATTTGTAGTCATAATGATTGATGGAACTCAAAGTAATGCCTATTAATAGGATTTCCTAATTCATCAAAGCTCTGCTCATCAAACTTCGTAAGGCCGTCATTTGAAATAATGACAGCGGTTGAGCATAACGTGCCATAATGGCGCTCAGGAATTGTAACGAATGAAGAGGATAATTCTCGCTCTAACTCAATAGGTATACCTGTGTTAGGTAAAAATTCGTCAGGAGCTACATTTCGATCGGACATTATGGAAATAAGACTGTCGGTGGTTGCATTTATTTCCTTGTTAACCAGATTTCTAAGTTGTTTTTTCCCCCGGTTTATTTTGGGCCAATTTGCATCAAGTAGTCCGTTAGACAGCCCATACAAGCCGGGTTGGAGTTCTGAAATTGACTGAGTAGAGCTGTTTAAATAAATTAAGCTATTTTTATCGGCTAACAGCAGATTGAAACCATCGTAATCTGGAAATCTAGTAGTTAGTTCTGTAGCAAAATTAATCGGGGATTTTTCACTTATTAGAAATTCGAGAGGTAGTTGACCTCTGGAAATCGGGTTATGGACTTTGTGCGAAGGTTCTCTGATGTTAGTTACCGCGGCGAATTTTCCATTCCGCGTTATTCCAAGCCATGTACCATGAGCCTCTAGATCCTTGCCAGCAAGGATTCTCGGGGCGCCCAATTTAGGCTTCCAAAATGCAGCAGCCTCCGTAGGCCGCTTAAAAAATTCGTCCCGGTTGGCCATGACTATCAGAGGCAGGTGAGGCTTAATTTGATGAGCTAAGATGATAAGACACATAGAAGTTTCCTCCACTAACTAAATGGCACCTTAAATCGCTTAGAATTGGCTCAAACTTGGTATATTCCCCGGACCCGTAAAAAGTTACTATAGCTTTTAATCTTTGAGATAGGGACGTCCTTATTATGTTAGTTTTCCCCCAGTTTGACCCCGTCGCTATTTCAGTTGGACCGATTAGCGTCCATTGGTATGGTGTTATGTATATCATAGCCTTTGGTGGCGCTTGGGTGTTAGCGAATTACCGTCGCAATAAAATCAATAATCATTGGTCTTCCGAACAAATTTCAGACTTAGTTTTTTACGGTGCTATGGGTGCGGTCTTGGGCGGCCGTATGGGGTCAGTGTTCTTTTACAATATGGACCGATTTATAGATGATCCTATCTGGTTATTCCGCGTATGGGAGGGCGGAATGTCGTTTCATGGCGGGTTTATCGGCGTTTTGATTGCTATGTTTTTATACTCAAGATCTATCAGCAAAAAATTTTGGGAAACAGTCGATTTCATTGCTCCTTGCGTACCATTCGGGATCGGCGCGGGAAGATTAGGCAATTTTATAGGAGGAGAGCTCT
>JAQWOJ010000018.1 GCA_029245905.1 Gammaproteobacteria bacterium | reverse complement strand
TAGGTACAAGTTTCTACTTTGTACTTTGGTTCGAGGTAAATCAAATTCTTTGGGGAGCAGTTTTAAGTCTCGCGTTTGCTGGTTGTATTATCCTTTTTTGTGAATATCTAAAAAAGGCTAATAAGGGAATTGCAAGTGGTGCTTATGAAAAACAATAGTATTAAAAGAACTCTTGCTGATTTCTTGCTAATGATGGTGTTTTGTTGTGCTTGCTCAATTGCGATCGCAGAAACCATTCATGAGGAACGGTCCAAATATCGTGATATTACAGTTACTCAGGTAGGAGATAGGCGGTGCCTTTTATTTAATGTACATCGAGGCGATCGAAATCAAACCTGTATGGTGCTTAACGACCGAAACAATTTGGTGTTTGATTACACGCGAATGAGTTTTGCAGGACTTTTGCTGCAACCTGAGCCAAGCAGTATTCTTATAATTGGACTGGGTGGTGGATCGATACCGATGACTTTTGCTGACTTGTTTCCGGACGCAAAAATTGATGTCGTGGAAATCGATGAGGCTGTCGTCAAGGTTGCTGAAGAGTATTTTTATTTCAATGAAACAGAAAATATGACGGCGTACATTGACGATGGTAGGCCCTTTATTAAGCGTGCGGGAATTCGTGGAGAGAAATATGATTATATTGTGCTCGACGCGTTTAGCGGAGATTACATTCCTGAGCATATGTTGACGAGAGAGTTCTTGGAAGAAGTTAAGGCTATCATGACCGAGAATAGTATACTGGTTGCGAATACGTTCTCTACCAGCCGCTTATACGACCATGAATCGGTTACTTATCAGCGTGCCTTTAATGAATTTTATAATTTCAAATTACCGACTTCGGGCAATCGTATTATTATCGCAAAGCTTGGCATGTTGCCTCCACGTGAACAATTAGTTGCGGAGTCGCGTCGAGCTGGACCTCAGTTAGAAAAATATGGTGTTAGATTAACTGATTATCCTAGGAGGCTTACAACCCGAGTTGATTGGGATATGAGCAGAAGAGAATTAACAGATCAATATTCGCCAGGTAACCTACTTAGAGGAAATTAAGATAGTGAGCAAGATATTCAGTAAAGCAGTAAGGTCTTCATTAGTATTTGTTTTTATTTCTAGTGGTTTAATAAGTTATGCGGAAGTAACGTTTGAGTCGGATATTGTTTACGGGCACAAAGACGGGATGGCTCTAGTGTATGATGTTTTGAAACCCGAAGACCCCAACGGTGCGGCCATCGTTTTTATGATGAGTGGTGGTTGGTATTCATCATGGGCTCCTCCAGAAAATCGAGCTCGTCAATTTAGTGGCATGCTTGATGCCGGCTTTACAATGATTCCTGTTTATCATGGAAGTGCCCCGAGGTACCACATTCCTGATGCTTATGCGGACGTGAGCCGAGCGATAAGACACATTAAAATGAATGCTGAAGACTATGGTGTAGATCCGGATAGGATAGGAGTAACCGGCGGAAGTGCTGGTGGTCATCTGGCGTTGATGGTGGGATTAGATTCGGACGAAGGGTTGAGTGATGTTTCTGATGAAGTAATGCTAGCCGGAAACTCAGTTGCCGCGGTTGTGGCTTATTTCCCCCCGGTAGAATTTAGAGAGGTTGAGTCTGCTGCTGTGGGCATCGTAAACGACGTGCCGCAGGCAGAGCTCTTGGGTAGGTTTCCAGCGTTAGATTTTGATGAAGAGCTAATCCCCTCAATAGCACCGATACTCTATGTAGATGCTGAGGATCCACCTACGCTTCTCGTTCATGGTGACGCTGATCCTTTAGTGGACGTCACGCATTCCTATGCGATTAAGGAGAAATTTGACGATCATGATGTTGAGTCTGAGTTAATCGTAATCCCGGGAGCAGAACACGGCTTTAGAGGGGAAGACGCAACACTAGCAGCCAGTGCACGCCTGGCGTGGTTTCAGAAGTATTTACTTGACTAGACTCGGAGACGCTAAGCTATTTCTTAGGTGGCGCCTTTAATCATATTTTTGGCAATGATGAGTTGTTGTATTTGGCTTGTGCCCTCATAGAGTCGAAACAAGCGTACGTCGCGGTAGAAGCGTTCCACGGCGTACTCGGACATATAACCCGCTCCGCCATGTATCTGTACACAACGGTCTGCAACCCTGCCGACCATTTCTGTTGCAAATAATTTAGAAGCCGAAGATTCTGTGCTGACATTTTCACCAGAATCACGTTTGCGCGCCGTTTCTAGAGTCATACATTTAGCTGCGTAAGTTTCTGTTTGCGAATCTGCGAGCATCGCCTGTATGAGTTGCTGCTCTGCGATAGGCTGACCGAACTGCTTTCGTTGAATGGCATAGTCGAGTGCATCCGCGATTAGTCGCTCTGCAACTCCAACGCTTACACCAGAAATATGTAATCGGCCTCGGTCTAGAACTTTCATTGCGGTGATAAAACCTTCGCCCTCTTCTCCGATGATATTTTCTGCTGGAACCCGGCAGTCTTCGAAGACAACGTCACAGGTCATTGAGCCCGATTGCCCCATTTTTTTGTCCACGGAGCCCAGAGTAATTCCCGGAGTATCCTTTTCTACGATAAAAGAAGATATTCCACGCGCACCTTGTATCGAAGGATTAGTTCGAGCCATTACATTGAACGTGTTGGCTACTTTTGCATTGGTTATATAACGCTTAGAGCCATTTAAAATATAGTGGTCACCGTCTCGCACCGCCGTTGTCTTTAACGAAGCAGCATCTGATCCAGCATCTGGTTCTGTGAGACAAAAACAGCTTATCCACTCACCGCTAGCGTATTTTGGTAAATATTTCTGTTTTTGCCTTTCGGTCCCATTAAAAACGATCGCTGCTGAGCCGATGCCATTATTGGTCCCCATGATGGAGCGAAACGCTGGCGAAGTTCGACCAAGTGATATTGCTACTCGAATCTCCTCCTCCATAGTAAGGCCTAAGCCGCCATACTCTTCCGGAATAGTTAACCCAAATAACCCTAATTCTTTCATTTCGGATAGTACGTCTTCGGGAAGCCGTTCCGACTTGGCTAACTCATTTTCTCTAGGTATGAGTCGCTCCGCAACGAAGCGATCTATAAGGCCGACAAGCTGGTCGAGTGTTTCTTGATCCCTGATCATACTTTCCCCCAAATTTAGGCGCTAACGTACCATAGGCTCCTGTTTTTTACGAACGGCGTGTTAGAATAGATCTTTATTTTTTCGATGTTAGAAAGTCTGCTTTCATATCTTCTGAAACAGATTTTAGTTCAAGGGTCTGTGTCAGAAAAATTCTGAGCAGTAAGAGAAGGGGCGTTGTAGCCACCAAGGATAGTAAGGTATCGATTATGTCGGAAGTAGTTAGCTATAAGTTAAAGGGAAATATTGGGGTGATAAGTGTAAATAATCCTCCGGTGAATGCTTTAGCCCAAGTGGTGAGAGAGGGCATTCTAAATTCACTGAGGTTGTCGCAACAAGACGGTTCAGAGGCGGTGGTGCTTCATTGTGAGGGTCGTACCTTTATTGCTGGAGCAGATATCACAGAATTTGGAAAACCACCGAAAGAACCAGGGTTGCCGGAGGTGCTTTCTGCGATAGAAGAGTCAACCAAGCCTGTTGTGGCTGCCATTCATGGTACTGCTCTGGGTGGTGGGTTTGAGGTTGCGCTTGCTTGTCACTACCGCTGTGCAATCGGTTCTGCGAAGGTGGGTCTTCCTGAAGTGAAGCTTGGTTTGCTTCCGGGCGCAGGCGGAACGCAGAGGGTCCCTCGAGTCGCTGGCGTCAAGGCGGCACTGGATATGATTACGAGCGGAAACCCGGTGTCTGCTTCCAAGGCCAACAGCATGGGGCTTATTGATGAAATTTTGGTGGGTGACGATCTTTTGGACGCTGCAATTGCTTATGCTAAAGGATTGGTAGAGTCAGGTGCCCCTCTTAAGCGCATTCGAGATATAGATCTTAATACTGAAGATTTAGAGGCCGGGTTTTTTGAGAGCGCCAGGAAGAAATTATCAAGAAGAGCAAGGGGCCAGATTGCGCAGGACCGAATTGTGTCCTGCATAGAGGCAGCAGCGACTTTGCCGATGGATGAGGGGTTGCAGCGTGAGAGGGAATTATTTCAAGAATTATTGACGTCTCCGGAATCGGCGGCGATGCGACATATCTTCTTCGCAGAGAGGCAGGCAGCAAAAATCAACGACTTGCCAAAAAATACTGCACTGCGCCCTATCGACAAGGTCGCCATCATTGGTGGTGGCACTATGGGTGGTGGTATCGCGATGTGCTTCGCTAACGTCGGAATCCCTGTCGTGTTGGTAGAGGTTGATGCTGACGCGTTGGGGCGTGGGTTAGGGATAGTGAGGAAGAACTACAACATTACCGTTCAAAAAGGCAAGCTCCCCGAAGACCAAATGGAACAGCGTATTGGCTTGATAACGGGAACCACAAATTATGACGATATCGCTGATGTGGATATGGTTATAGAGGCGGTTTTCGAAAGCCTTGATCTTAAGAAACAAATATTCGGAAAACTTGATGCGGTCTGTAAGCCTGGTGCGATTTTGGCGACAAACACCTCATACCAGGATGTTGACATAATTGCTGAGTCAACAGCGCGACCGCAAGACGTTGTTGGGATGCATTTCTTTAGCCCCGCTAATGTAATGAAGTTGCTTGAAGTTGTTCGCGGAGAAAAAACGTCCGATGATGTTCTGGCAACAGTCATGCAGATCGGTAAAAAAATCAAGAAAGTCTGCGCGCTATCGCGAGTTTGTTACGGGTTTATTGGTAATCGTATGCTTGGGGGTTACGGCAGGGAAGCGCAGATGTTGTTGTTAGATGGCTGCACTCCATCACAGGTAGACGCTGCGCTAGAGCGCTTTGGTATGGCGATGGGACCACTTGCTATGGGTGATTTGGCAGGACTTGATGTTGGTTACAAGGCCCGGCAAGCACTTACAAACTTGCCGGATGATCCCAGGTTATATCGGATGGGGACCCTCCTTGCAGAAATGGGTCGGTATGGCCAGAAAACTGGTTCCGGCTATTACAAGTACGATCCGGAGACACGAAGAAGGATGTCGGACCCTGAAGTAGAGGAGCTTATCGAGGAGGAGGCGAGCAAGTTGGGAGTGGAAAGGCGTGCTGTGTCGGACGAGGAAATCTTAGAACGTTGTTTCTATCCGCTTATTAATGAGGGCGCCAAAATTTTAGAAGAGGGCATAGCCCAGAGGGCCAGCGATATTGATGTCGTATATATCTACGGTTATGCATTCCCTGCTGCAAAAGGCGGTCCTATGCATTATGCGGACGCTGTGGGAGTCAAAAATGTCTACGATAAAATCTGTGAATTTCGCGATAGTTATGGCGAAGACTACTGGAGCCCGGCCCCTCTCTTGAAACAACTTGCTGAGGAAGGAAAATCCTTTGCTCAGTGGGACAAAGAAAGGAGCGACGCACAATGAATTTAGTAGAGGATAATACCGCCGCTCGGATTATACCAAACTGCCGATCTTTGAAACTTGATTATAAAAGCCGACGAGAGGAGCTAGGAACAAGCGCTGGTATAAACCCTGATCGACTAAGTTGTGACTTATTAGCTAGTTCTTTGGTGTGATTCGGATAACTTTTTAAAGGAGGAGTGCATCGTGCCCCTGTTAACTTTTCAGAACCCGGTTCGTTTTGATTTCGGTGCCGTAAAGAAATTACCTGATGCGCTGAAACGCCAGGGAATTGAACGTCCGTTTTTGGTCACTGATTCTGGATTACGGGACAGTGGTTTGTTAGAGCGCATCACGGATATGCTGGACACCGAATCTGCGGCTACGGTTTTTGACGGTACACCCGGAAATCCTACTGAGGAAGCAGTCATAGAAGCGCTGCAATCGTATGAAGGAAATGATTGTGACGGCGTCGTTTGTATTGGCGGCGGATCACCAATGGATCTAGGAAAAGCGGTTGCGCTGATGGCGGTGAGTGGCGGACCGCTAGCACAGTACGATCCTTTGCAGGGCGGTAATAAACTGGTTAAGGGTACAGCTCCGCTCATCGCTATCCCTACCACCGCAGGCACTGGTAGTGAGGCTTCGTTGGGATTCGTCATCAGCATGACTGACGGTCGTAAGCTTACGTTCGCTAATCCTCAGTTTCTCCCCAAGCTGGCGATCTGTGATCCTGAGCTGACTTTAGGCTTACCACAGAGGCTGACTGCGGCTACGGGAATGGACGCTATCACACATTGCATCGAGGCTGTGCTTGCCTCGCCGTCAAACCCGCCAGCCGATGGGATCGGACTCGATGGATTGTGGCGAGGTTGGCGACATATTCGGCGCGCTGCGGAAGATGGGAGTGATCGCAATGCGCGTTGGGAAATGATGATGGCTTCAACGGAGGGCGCTCTTGCTTTTGTAAAGGGGCTCGGCGCTGTGCATTCAATGAGTCACGCAGCAGGTCGTATAAAGGAACTCAAGCTTCATCACGGCACGCTGAACGCCGTAATACTGCCCACCGTTTTGCGATTTAATGAAAGTGTATGCTCTGACCCGTACCTGCGTCTTCGTCAGGCTATGGGACTGGCGCCAGATGCAGACCTAGCACGAGAGATTGAAAAGTTGAACTCAGACTTGGGTTTGCCTAGCGGGCTTGCTGAGATGGGTCTTTCTGAAGACTTGATTAAGGATATGGTTCCTCATGCGGTTAGCGATTTGGCGACAATGACTAATCCCAAACAAGTTAGCGCGGAAGACTATGCGAAATTATACCGAAGCGCAATGTAGATAATTTCTCCGGTGAAAAAGTCGTTTAAACTTGGTTGAGCTAAATGTAAACCTGAAGAAGCCCTTGGACACTTTATATGTTTCTCCTGATTATTGCTGTTGTGTTAGCAGTACTGGTTTATTTGCCCTCTGTTTGGGTTAGGCATGTCATGTCCAAAAATGGAAAGGAGTTAGATAGTCTTCCCGGAACTGGGGGTGAGCTTGCAGAGCATCTAATTAAGCGCTTTGAGCTTGACGGAATCAAGGTCGAAGAGACTGAACCTTTTCGGGATCATTTTGATCCTCGAGACCAAGTTGTAAGACTTGGTCCAGACAATATTAACGGTAGGTCCCTAACCGCGATAGCTGTGGCTGCTCATGAGGTGGGACATGCGATTCAATTTTATCGAAAAGAAAAAATATTTGAGCTACGGGAAAAATACTTACCGACTGCGCATGCCCTGAATCGCGTGGGTATCGCAATAATGTGGTCTTTTCCGATATTGGGATTAGTGCTGAGATCTCCTTCCGCGATGGCTATGGCTGTTGGTTGCAGTTTGTTACTTCAACTGATTGGCGCTCTCGCTTATTTAATAATCTTACCCGAAGAGTGGGATGCGAGCTTTAATAAAGCTCTCCCTATACTGATGGAGGGTGAGTACGTCGCTGAAGATCAACTCCCGAACATACGTAACGTTCTCAAAGCGGCGGCGGTCACGTACTTTGCTTCAGCGCTTGCGAACGTGTTAAATATAGGACGCTGGTTATTGCTTTTGCGACGCTAATAAACCTCGCGAAAATCTAATGACTGATAATTGAAAGAGGTAAAGGTCTGACGTGAAACCAAAATTTAAGCATCGCTATGTAAGTGCTCTATGTGACAGCAATCGTTGGGATGGCTTTAGAGCTAGGCACGATGATATTGTGATAGCGACATCGTATAAGGCGGGGACTACCTGGATGCAAGGTATATGTTCAGCACTTGTTTTCCAGGCCACAGAACCGCCTGTCCCGCAAGACCAACTTAGCCCGTGGCTGGACGCAAATTTTGGTCCCGTAGAGGATGTTTTAGCGCAGTTGGAAGGATTATCGAACAGACGTTACATAAAGACGCACCTGCCTCTTGATGGCATACGATTTTTTGACGAAATAAAGTATATCTTTGTCGGAAGGGGCGGGAAAGACGTCTTTATGTCTATGTGGAATCATTGGCATAACATGAATCCTGAGGTTATTGATGCTCTGAACGCTGCCCCTGATAGACAAGGACCTGCTCTCGCGCATTCCCCCAAGGATTCTGTTGCGGTCGGAGCTGCCTTTGATGAATGGTTGACCCGCCCAACCTTTGACTGGGAGAACGATGGCTTTCCTTTTTGGTCTCACTTCCGCCATGCGCAAACCTGGTGGGATTATCGCGATATGCCAAACATATTAATGGTGCACTATAATGACCTCCTCAACGATACGGACCGCGAGATGAGAAGGATCTCAAAATATCTGGGTATTCCTGTGAATGAGGATATATGGTCTAGTCTCGTAGATTCGGTTTCCTTTAGCTCAATGAAATCTAATGCCGGTAAGATGGCGCCGGGTGCCACTCAGGGCACATGGAAAGATACCAGTAATTTCTTTCATAAGGGCACGAACAAACGCTGGGAAGGATTGCTAACCAGCCAGCAGATTGCCGCTTACGATGACGTGCTCAACAGAGAGTGCAGCACCAACCTAGCGAAGTGGTTAGAATTCGGTGGTCATATCGATTAGACTGAACCATGAGAACCTTAATAAATAGCTAAAAACAAGAAGGGTTAATGATGAATAAATTCACAAGTAGATTGTTAAGGAATATTTCCGTTACAGCGCTTTTCGCTTTGCTCGCCCTTCCCGCGATTGGCCAGAGGGGCGCTGATCCATCGGTCTGGAACGATGCCATGGATCGATTTGCCGATCAGGATCGTATGACGCCGCCACCGCTCGGCGCCATTCTTCTGACCGGTAGCTCAAGTATCGCGCGTTGGAATGACCACGCAGCGGCCGCATTAGCACCTCTTACGGTAATTGCCCGTGGTTTTGGTGGCAGTGTGATGAATGATGTGCTCCACCATCTTGATACTGTCGCGCTTCAGTATAAGCCTCGTGCAATCCTCATCTACGAGGGGGATAACGATACTGCTTATCACATCCCAGAGAGTGAAATAATTGGGACACTAAATCAGATTGTAGAAAGGGTTAATAAAGAGCTTCCCGATACTCGTATCTATGTTATGGCGGTGAAGCCCTCGACTCTGCGTGTTGACGTTTGGGAGAATGCGAAGCGCGTCAATGCGGGTTATCGAGAAATCGCCAAGAACAATCCCCAGGTTCATTATGTGGATTCGGCTACACCTTTTCTGAAGGCTGACGGAAGCGTCATGACTGATATCTTTGTGGAAGACGGTTTGCACTTAAACCCGATGGGTAACTTGATATGGGGATCCGTTATCCGCGCAGCCCTAATGCCGCACGAAGCACGCTACGAATGAAGAAGTAGGGGCAACTTCTGATTCTATCGTCTACCAAGGGGCTCTAAAACAGTGGGCTAATATTCGTCATATCCCTCGGTGAGCTCAACATAGACTCCCGATGGGTCAGTGAAATAAGCACTGCTTAAGCCGATGGCGGAAACCTCATGGTAGGGGATATCGAATACTATGCCATTGGCTTCAAGTTGCCGACAAAACTCTTCGAGGTTGTTTATTTCGAAACCGATGTGGTCTATGGCGGTTCCTTTTGTGCTTTGACGCCCGCTATTATTGGCGCCAAAACTAAAATTCATTCCTGGGATATTTGTCGTAGTGGTAATGCGACCACGAGGCCGTACCTCTAGGTCAAACATGTCGACATACCACTGCATTATCTCTTCGGGATTATCAAGAAACCAGTGCACGTGATATCCGGTTATCTCTTCCTGCAGCCCCTGGTCCTCTTGCATCTCTACTTCTACGCCGTCTGGCAGGGTGACGTAAGCATTAAGTTGCCCCTCTGCTCCCAAAAACATGCTCCCAACCTCTAGGCCAGCCGCACGCCATTTG
>JAQWOJ010000013.1 GCA_029245905.1 Gammaproteobacteria bacterium | reverse complement strand
GTTGACGCAAACAGTTTCTCGCCAGCAAACAGCAGCAATTTGCTGGATACACCTGCTTTTTGTCGCGTCGTTGGGGTTACAGAACCCGCGGTAAACTTTGAGGTCTGGCTACCATTAAGTAATTGGAATGGGAAATATAATGGTGTCGGCAATGGCGGGATGGCAGGGGTAATTAGTTACTCTGCGATGGCTGCAGCATTGGGTAGAGGCTATGCAACTGCCAGCACTGATACCGGGCACGATCAAAGAGGAGGTCTTTTTGATGCCTCATGGGCTTCAGGTCGACCTGACCTTATAGAGGACTTTGGACACCGTGGACTGCACGTAACAACCACTAATGCGAAAGCCATTACTGAAGCGTTCTACAATTCCCCGCCGTCTTATGCCTATTACACAGGTTGTTCCAAAGGGGGCCAAATGGGATTAATGGAAGCTCAAAGGTATCCAGACGATTTCGACGGTATTATCGCCGGTAATCCCGCCAATGATTGGACTCGTTTCTACGCGGGCTCGCACCTTTGGTATTCCCTCGCCATGTTAGAAGATCAAGAGGCATGGATACCTCGCTCTAAATTACCCGCCTTCGGTAATGCGGTGAATTCCGCTTGTGACGCCATTGACGGGATCGAAGACGGAATTCTACAAAATCCTCTAGCTTGCAACTTTGAGCCAGCGTCTATCCAGTGTCCTGTAGGAATCAATAACGACTCTTGTCTTACACCAAAACAAGTTTCAGCTGTAGAAAAAATCTGGTCTGGAGTCGAAACATCGTCTGGTGAACTAGTTTACCCTGGTCTCGTTCCGGGAGGAGAAGCCGATCCAGGAGGCTGGGGGCTCTGGGTGACAGGAGCTGAACCATTTACATCTTTGCACTGGCTAGGTGGTGAAGGATTTTTTCGATGGTTCGTATTCGATGACCCGGAATGGGATTTCCAAAATTTTGACTTCGATGATGACCTTAGTTTCGCACTTGAAAAAGTTGGTGCCGCCGTAGATTCGAATAACCCTGATTTGCGGAATTTACGCGATGGTGGATCTAAGCTAATCGTTTATCACGGTTGGAGTGATCCCGATATTTCGCCTGTCGCTTCTATAAATTATTTCGAAAGTGTCGTTAATGTAGTTGCGGACGACATAAAGGCCTTGAACTACGAAACAGCGTTAAAGAGCACGCAGAATTTTTTCCGCTTATTCATGGTACCGGGCATGGGACACTGCGCAGGCGGACCAGGACCAGATCGATTCGATACTCTCTCGGCTCTAGAGAATTGGGTAGAGAACGGTATTGCCCCCGATTCTTTGAAGGCATCAAAGATAATAGACGGCGAAGTTACTCGAACTAGGCCTCTTTGTGTTTTTCCTGAGGTAGCAACGTATTCGGGAGCTGGTAATACAGACATCGCCGAGAGTTTTTTTTGCGCAGCTCCAACCGAGTAAACATAAATTTCTATTTTACTTATAGAAGCTTTGCTCAATTGTTGTATTGATTACTGAATCTCTGCGTTTCTTTAACTGTTGATTAGGTGAAGTGAAACTCACAGGCTTGAGTCAGATAAAAGAAACCCGTTATTTATTTATCGGTCGAAAGAGGAAAGTAGGATGTCCTGGCAAGACGAAATTGACGAGATCAGAAAGCGCGAGGCTCTCGCGCAAAAGATGGGAGGTGATGAAAGAATAAAGCGACAACACGACAATAATCGTCTTACTGTTCGCGAACGTATAGGTGCACTAGCAGATAAGAATAGCTTCCATGAAATAGGTGCCTTAGCAGGTAAAGTCGACTACGATTCCAATGGAAACCTCCTAAGTTTTGTTCCTTCAAATTTTGTGTTAGGTACTGCAAGCATAGATGGGCGGCGCGTTGTTCTGGGTGGCGATGATTTCACGGTTAGGGGCGGAGCCGCCGACGCAAAAGTTGGAGATAAGTCTGGCTACGGAGAGCAATACGCTCTAGAAATGCGACTCCCAATGGTTCGCTTAGTGGATGGCAGCGGCGGCGGCGGCAGCGTAAAAACGCTGGAAATGGTTGGCCACTCTTACGTTCCCGCGCTCAAAGGCTTTGAAAAAACGATGCAGCTAATGGGGGTGGTCCCCGTGGTGTGTGCTTGTATGGGTTCAGTTGCGGGCCTAGGCGCAGTCAGGGTTACCATCTCCCATTTCTCTTTAATGATCAAAGACAACAGCCAGCTTTTTGTCGCTGGCCCCCCAGTTGTAGAACGTGGATTTGGGAAACCAGTTGAAAAAAACGCACTAGGCGGATCTCAAATTCACGCGAATCAAAGTGGCGCAGTAGATAACGAGGTGTCTACGGAAGAGGAGGCTTTTAATGAGATAAAGAAATTTCTATCTTACATGCCACAAAATGTTTGGCAGTCACCTCCAGTGATTGATTGCAGCGATCCTATCGACCGAAGAGACGAATCCCTGCTTTCAGTTATTCCGCGGGACCGTCGGCAAATGTTTCAAGTGCGGGACGTCATCAATTCAGTTGTAGACGAACATTCCTTCTTCGAAATAAATCCGGGCTACGGAAAATCATTAGTTGTAGGTCTTGCCAGAATCAACGGGCATCCGATAGGACTAATGGCCAACGATACTTTTTTTGACGGAGGAGCAGTGACAGCGAACGCCTCAGAGAAGATGATGCGCTTTGTTGATCTGTGTGACACCTTTCATTTACCCATGGTTAACCTTGTCGACAACCCCGGTTTTCTAATCGGAATAAAAGCAGAAGAAGAGGGTACTGTGCGTCTAGGCAGCAGAGCTCTAATGGCTGTTTTCCAATCGACGATTCCTTGGGTGTCCTTTATTATTCGTCGCTGCTATGGAGTTGCAGGAGGGGGACATGGCAGGGACGGACTTAACCTGCGTTATGCTTGGCCCTCTGCCGATTGGGGTTCACTCCCAATCGAGGGAGGCGTGCAAGCCGCGTATCGCCGTGATATTGAATCAGCAGACGACCCGAACGCACGGAGGCGCGAATTAGAGGAAACACTTGAAGAATTTCGCTCTCCATTGAGGACGGCGGAAGCTTTTGGCATTGAAGAAGTTATTGACCCTCGCGACACGCGTCCTCTGCTTTGTGATTGGATAAAACTTGCTTATGAAATAATACCTACCCAGCTTGGACCCAAGGCGAGGACTCCTCGCCCCTAACCAAAGTAGTCGGAAAAAGGCCTAAGAGTTATCCAATCTTAACTACGTTGAATCTTGCTCGCCAAGCGTAGCTTTAAGCCACGCATTCTTCGCCGCGACTAGCGCTGCTTCTTGATTTTCCTGCAAATCTTGCCAGGCGGATTCGTACTTGGAAAAAGGATCAACCACCCCGCTCTCCTCACCACTCAGGGCCTCCATGATCGCGATACCACAAAACGGCACATAGCCCGCCGAATAGCCCCCCTCGTGCACAACCAAGAGCCGACCAGCACAAACTTTCTCAGCGGTCTCGACAAGCTTTTCAGTCATGAAACGATAATGAGAGGAAAGCAGCATCATGTGCCCCAAAGGATCCCAAGTCGAGGCGTCCAGCCCATTGGCAACAAGAATCATATCAGGCTCAAAACGGTCAAGGGCAGGAATAACAATTGACTCAAAAGCTTTGCGATAGGCGCCACCCCCGCTTCCCGGAGGTAAAGGTATGTTTATATTGAAGCCGGCACCGACTCCCGAACCTTGATCATCAATTCCCCCAGTATTATAGGGATATAGAGAATCTTCATGCAGCGAGATAGTTAGGACCGAACCGTCTTCATAGAACGCTGATTCCGTGCCGTTACCGTGATGCACGTCCCAATCAACAACTGCAATTTTATTTATCAAATCTCTCTGCAAAAATTCCTTTGCCGCAATTGCAATATTAGAAAAGATACAAAAACCTCTACCGCGATCAACCTCGGCATGGTGACCGCAGGGTCTTACTAGAGCGTAGGCATTCTTTACCTGCCCATCTAAGATCGCGTTGCCTGCGGCAATTACCCCTCCGGCGGCTAATAAGGCGATTTCATAACTCCCTGGTCCAAAGGGAGTAGACTCTCCCGCATTACCCCCTTTATCGTCGCTCAATTCTTTGATGTGGGAAATATATTTTGCAGTATGGCATCGACCCAGTTGCTCTAGACTTGCACTAAACGGCTCAATACTATGAAGTTTTGCCGTAAGACCATAAGCGTCCATTAAGTTTTTCAAACGTCTCTTAGTTTCCGAGTTTTCGAAATGAACCCAGGGCTGAAAATCACCTGACACTGGCAGCACACCAAGAGCATTGCCTGCATCATGCCACATATATTTTTCGTCCCAAACGAAACCGGTAGTCTTCATTCCTTACTCCAATAGCACAAGCATTATTCTATCGGCTGTCCATATAAATTCGCTCCATCCGATCCAATTCTAACTTTCGCGGGTGAACTGAGGTTTTTACGGGGGAGTCAAAGATCTGCACCATATCTAAATTAGCATTATATTTTGGCCAAACTGGTAGACCTGGACCGTTTGGATCTCCGGTGGCCGCAAAATTAACCCAATAATCTGCAATCGTATCTGATAATTGTCTATCAGCAGGCTCCCAACCTAAACCGACAATATCTAGGTTATTAAATACATAGGCTAGTTCGCCAGAATGATAGGCACCCAAACTCCGCTCACCTCCATCACCATTTAAATCATTCTCATCAGGGACATACAAACGAAACACGGGGGGCGGTCGAGAAAAATAATAGACATAAGCATCACTGCCTCTAGTTTCGACGAGACGGCCCCACATTCGGGAGTTGAGAATAAATCCGTTATCTCCGGCAATAACTTTCCGTGCACTTAGGGGCGACTCAACAATTTCTTTGCTGTACGCAGCCTTAATTTCACTAGCCTCTTCTCCAAACGTATTGACTAGGTATTCTGTTAATTCCTCCTCACTTATCTCCGGGCTTAAATGTTGCAAACCGAAATACTCATCAGCTAACCCGCCTACCATAACGTTGACTAGATTTTGCTTACCGTTCTCCAATAAATCATAGGGGCGCCCCGGGACAACCCAACCATCTACAAGAGGACCGCCGCCGGATCCTGCTGAACGCATAGCAGATACTATTTCTTGGGGGGGTAGATCCCGCATTTCTTGCAACACACCAGCTCCCGTATCGTGAATTCCAAGCGCTTGGGAAAATTTCCGCCCTTGCTCGTGTCCTCCTGAATCCAACGTGAGTGACGTCTTGATGCATCCAGGCGATTGACCGATGATTCCGTCGACCAGACCTTCGGCTAACGGCGATGACATTATCAAACAAACATCCGTTCCTCCCGCAGATTGACCAAAGATAGTTATCCGATCAGGGTCACCACCGAAAACACGTATATTCCTTTGGACCCAATTTAAAACTTCGATTTGATCTAGAATGCCATACATTCCAGAAGAGTTTTTTTCTGACTCAGCGGTAAGCTCCGGATGGGCGAGAAATCCGAAAGCGCCCAAACGATAATTCGCGGTGACTATTACCGCCCCTCTTTGTGCTAGGTTAGAACCGTCAAAAATCAGAGGCCCACCATGACCCGCAGTGTTGCCCCCTCCGTGAAACCATACCATTACAGGCATACTCTCCTCAGAGCTTACGGCATTAGTAAAAACGTTTAGATAAAGACAATCTTCCGAGCGACTGAGGTCGCCGCGAGCATATACAGAGGCGTCTGAATTTCTAGCCTGCCAGCAGGCAGGGCCTGCAAGGTTAGCTTCGCGAACTCCAGTAAAAGGAATAGCCGGCGCAGGCGGCTTCCACCGGAGGTCTCCGACTGGGGGAGCTGCGTAACCAATGCCTTTGTAAGCGGTGACTCCCTCAACATATTCCGAGGCGTATCCGAGGTATACCCCACTGTCAATTTTGACCTCACTCAGCTGAGCATTCGCTGATTTGATTATAATAAAGGCGAATAAAAAGGTCTTCGTCAAGGGTTTGACAATACACATATTCTCTCCTCTCAGAACAGTCAGATTAGAAAGCGTAGACTATTTCTCTACATCGTAGGCTCTAGGATAAGCAACGCGCCATCTTCCTCATCCGTAAGCACATAAAGTTTACCATTGGGGCCTTCTTGAACATCTGTGATCCTAGATTTTAATTCGCGTAAAATTCCTTCACGCCGGATCTCTTCCCCTCTGCTATTGAAAACTATTCGTTCGATATGACCAGTGCCCGGAACACGTCCTTCCATCATCGAACCGACAAATAAATTATTTTGCCATTCTGGGAAGGCGTTTCCGGAATAAACAGTGATGCCTGAAGGCGCAATAGAAGGCCACCAAATGACCTGGGGTTGCTCATACTGCTCTGACCACTGTGTATTACTCACCCAGTCACCACGATATTGACGACTGTAGGAAACAATTGGCCAGCCATAGTTTTTCCCCATCTGAATAATATTGGCCTCGTCGCCACCTTGCGGCCCATTCTCAGTAGCCCATAATTCTCCAGTTTCTGGATGATAGTCCCACCCAATAATATTTCTGTGGCCTACCGTATACACTTCTGGAAGAAACTCTCCTGATGCTAAGTAGGGATTCCCCTCGGCCGGCGTCCCATCGTCATTTAAGCGCAGCACCTTCCCAAGATGTATTGATGGATCCTGCGCATAGTCACCGATCCCAGCGTACATATAGGCTCCCCCTAGCGACATTAGTAGCTTATTTTCTGGGGTAAACATCAGTTTTGCCGCAGCGATACCGCGGTCTAATCCCTTTGCCTGAAATATTTCGGTCACATCTGTCAACTGATCCTCCTGCAAGCGTGCCCGAACTAGCACAACAGCCCTCTCTTCCTCACCTTCAACCATAACCCTTTTATGATGCGTGAGGTACACGGTCCTGTCATCATCTGGGTGAAACGCTATGGCCATCAACCCTGCGCGAAACTCACCAGTGTAGACTTCCGGCACACCCTCAATTACTTTTTCGACTAGGCTACCGTCTCGAATTATGCGTATTTTACCCGTATAGCGTTCCGTAACGAGAATGTCCCCATTGGTTCGGAAAGCCAGCGCAAACGGGTTCTCTAGACCCTTAATAGGCGTGACCTTAACCTCATCCACATCGAATGTGTTGATAACGAATGGTTCTCCTAGATCATAGAGTGTTTGGATACCCTCGCCTTGTTGCGAGAAAACGCTACCGCTGATAAGCAAAGAATTAATCAGCATCAAATACAGAGGCATTTTTTTTACTGAACTCATATCCAATTCCTTTCTCCTGATAAGCAAAATTAGTTTAGTGATTATGATCAGACCCAAATTCTGCAGCGACCGCTTGGTAATGACTACGTATAAGGTCTCTACCAAAGTCACCAGCAAAATCTCTCCATACTAAGTGGATATGGTTTGCGTTGTTCTGTGTGTTGTCATACTCGATTAGGAAACTCGGCCCCTGTACGCGGTAATAATGGGCATCACCCCGCTCCAAACCGCCAGCCCACGCAAACCTAATAAGGTCCAGACCATCAGATCTTATAGAATTCATTCTTTCCTGAGCTATGATCTCAGGCTGCATCGATGCCAGCTCTTCAATCAGAGACATCAGTACAAGTTTTTGTTGAGAAGTTAATTCAGCATAACTTATTCCAGAATTCTCCAAAGACGAGACCTCCACTTCAGCCATCGTGAAAATATCGCGCGGGACCTCTATTGGCAGGATAGCTTGTAGTTGTTGATTTGAATTTAACGAAGTAATGAGCTCTCTTCCTATATCCTCTTCTGATGCTAGCACTCGCATTCCAGCTTTCGGTCCGGCCTTAACTTCCGCAGGATTAGATCCGAAAAATTGGGGTGAGCTTGCAATACCGAAACCTCTAATGAAAGTCCAATGATACGATAGGTGATGTCCTTCATACCTCAAGGCCCAATTATTATCTAAACTTGGACTACCAAATACTGTGATGAAATAAAGCTCTGGGTCTCGATCAAAGCGTCCGTTGACTTCAATTTCAGCAAGCACAGATTCAAGGCCTCTCACCGCTTCCGATCTCTGATAGCCCTTAGCACTAAACATCGCTTGCAGCAGACTCTCTGCTGCCTCTCTTTGCGAGGCATTCATTGATCTAAAAGGAACTCCCTTTCTATCCCTTGGAATGAAATGCCAGTTAAAACGCTCCTCATCCTCAAAGGTGTAGGTTCCATTATTACGCTGCTGAGCGCTTAAGCTCGAAAGAAAAACATTAGTCGAATCCACCATCTGTTGGGTCAAGTCAATTCTCGATTCCTGAGCATTGACCGTGAACGAAAATATTGAGAACAACAAAACAATGAGGCGAGCAAGGCTAAGCATGGGCGGTCTCCCGTATTTTTCATTTTTGCTTATATTCGATAGAGCATAAACCCGCGCTCAGATGGCGTCCAGCCAAATTAAGGTTTTCACCGCTCATTCTAACTTTCTGGACAAGGTATTTCTGAGATAAAGTAGTAGTCGTTAATGACATAAACCAAGGAGTTATTAAATGAAAGCGGTGAGAGTAACCAAATATGGCGGACCGGAGGTCATGGAATATAAAGACATTGATATACCCAGTCCAGGAGAGCACGACGCGTTAGTTAAAATCGCGGCCTCGGGTATCAATTATATTGATACTTACCAGCGTTCAGGACTATATCAGATCCCAATACCGGCCACACTTGGGTTGGAGGCAGCTGGCACCGTTGAAGCAACCGGATCTAACGTAACAAAATTTAAAACAGGCGATCGCGTCGCTTATACCAGCGTCCCGGGGGCCTATGCGGAATACGCTGTGGTTCCGGAGAAGAAGCTTATTTCACTTCCAGAGGGAGTCTCCTTTAATGAAGGCGCGGCGGCTATGCTGCAGGGGTGCACTGCGCACTACCTCTGTAAATCGACCTACAAGGTAAAAAAAGGGGACAGATGTCTAGTCCATGCCACAGCCGGGGGAGTCGGTCTTTTATTGACTCAAATGATCAAAAATTGTGGTGGCTTCGTAATTGGCACAGTTTCAACAGAAGACAAAGCCGTCTTAGCGAGAGAGGCTGGCGCAGACGAAGTTATTCTCTATTCGGAACAAGATTTTAAAACAGAGGTGCAACGTATCACCGGCGGGGAAGGCGTTAATGTAGTCTATGATTCTGTAGGAAAAGCAACTTTTGAAAAAAGTGTCGACTGCCTTTCCAGGCTTGGTCACATGGTGCTCTACGGAAATGCCAGCGGACAGGTAACGGAATTCAACCCCGCATCTCTTGGCCAAAAAGGCTCTCTGTTTTTGACCCGGCCGACTCTCTTTGACTATACAGCGGATAGAGAATCACTTGAGTGGCGCACCTCTGACGTATTTAATTGGATCGCCGCCGGCAACTTAAAATTAAGGCTTGAACATTTTTACTCACTTTCTGCAGTGCAAACAGCGCATCGAGATTTAGAGGGGCGGAAAACAACAGGTAAGGTTATACTGACGCCGTAGACAAAAATTGAGCTAAAATATGAAATCTCTAGAAAAACATCTCACACTGGGATTAACAATGAAACTAATTTCTTCACTTATCGCGGCCATTTGCCTCTCTTTTTCAGCTATCTCTTACGCGCAAGTTATTGACTTTGGTCGGGGTGAAATACCTGTTACGGTTCCGACCAACTATTCTGACGAAGATCCATCCCCATTGATTATTCTATTGCATGGCTACGGCAGTAACGGCCCTCGCCAGGACTCTTATCTCGGCTTTAGCAGGGTTGCTGATCGTTACGGATTCTTGCTCGTTGCTCCGACCGGCACCCAAGAAGATGGGGGGCGCAATTCTACATTCTGGAATGCGTCAGATGCCTGTTGCAATTTTCTTGACTCCGAGGTCGACGATGATGCTTACATCACCGGAATCATTCAAAAAATGAAAGAAGAATATGCTGTCGATGATAGTCGAGTATATTTGGTAGGTCACTCGAACGGTGGGTTTATGTCTTATCAACTAGCTTATAGAAATTCTGCCACCATCGCCGCAATTGCCAGCCTTGCAGGGGCTAGTCACTTTGATTCAAGGGAGGCACCCGAGAGTACAGTGCATGTACTCCAAATACACGGAACTAATGATACAACTATAGAATATGGTGGTGGAGACATCCAGGGTAATAATTATCCGGGCGCATTAGAGAGTGTCGTTCAATGGGCCGGATACAACGGTTGTGCGACCGATGGCTCAGAGAGAGAGTTACGAGACCTCGAATCCACCCTTGATGGTCATGAGTCGTCTGTTCTTATATTCTCGGACGGTTGTCGCGACGGGGGCTCCAGTGAATTGTGGACCATTACAGACGGGTCTCATGTCCCGCGTGTTAGCGAATCATTTAGCTCTCAGGTCGTAGAGTGGCTCTATAGACACCCCAAAATTTAGCTATGTTTCTACCATTCAAACAACAACTACTATCTCTCGCAATAAGTGCAAGTCTCTGTGCTTGCAGTTCGCAGTCCGAGAGCGAGTGGATCGATCTATTCAACGGCAGAGATCTCTCGAATTGGTTAGTAAAATTCACTGGGCAGCCCTTAGGGGTAAATTATCTTGATACCTTTCGCGTAGAGGATGGGTTTCTAACAGTCTCTTATGAAAATTGGGATCAATTTGATGGCGAGTTTGGCCATCTATTTTTTGATCAAATTTTCTCTCACTACTTACTACGGATCGAGTATCGCTTTTTTGGTGATCAAGTAGCAAATGGGCCCGGGTGGGCCTACCGCAATAATGGCATCATGATTCACAGTCAAGACCCCACTACTATGGGCCTACATCAAGAATTTCCCGTCAGTATCGAATCTCAATTCCTTGGCGGCAATGGATCTGATCACCGCCCCACTGCGAATGTATGTACGCCAGGCACAAACATGGTAATCGATGGAGAGCTCATAACACAGCACTGTACTAATTCAAAATCTGCAACGTATCATGGAAATCAATGGGTCAACGTGGAGATAGAGGTGCGGGGGAGTCAAAGCTTAGTTCATCGAATCAATGGAGAGTCAGTTTTTGAATTACAAGATATACAACTAGATAAAAGCGACGGGGACGCTCAAGCACTTCTCGAGAACGGAGCAGATTTTTTACTTAAAGAGGGGTATATGGCGCTTCAAGCAGAAAGCCATCCAACTCAATTTAGAAAAATTCAAATACGCCCATTGCAGCCCTAAAAATTTCTGAATTTTTAGAGCAAGGCCTCTATTCGATCCATCAATGAATTCATGCGACGCATGATTGGCTCATAAGCCGCCGCCTGGGTCATATCCAATCCGGCTTCTTTAAGCAGTATGTCATGGGGATAATCCGAACCCCCAGCACTTAATACCCGAATAAAAGAATCTCTAACCTCTTCGTCTCCAGCCAAAAATTGTTCGGCGAACCATGCAGCACCGCTAATAGACGTCGCATATTGAAAGACGTAAAAATCTCTATAAAAATGTGGGATAAAAGCCCACTCGATTGTGTACGCATCATCCACGGTCAATACACCAAGGTCGTGCCCATGGTAGCGCTTCAGCAGCTCACCATAAATTTCTGTCAGTTTCGGACCGGTCAGGGGCTCACCCTGCTCAGCCGCTTCATGAATGGCTAATTCAAACTCAGCAAACATCGTCTGTCGGAATAAAGTACCCCGTATTTGCTCAAGCGCTCCGCCTAAATAGAAAAGTCGTTCCTCATCGGTGACGGCGTTAGCAATCATGTATTCTTGTAGAAGAATTTCATTAATCGTCGACGCCATTTCTGCCGTGAACGTCGAATATCCTGCGGTCTCATATGGGTTACTAGCATTCGCCAATAGTGAATGAACTGCGTGACCCCACTCATGCGCAAAAGTCGACATCGACTCGTAGTCGTCATTGTGGTTTAGCAAAACATAGGGATGTACGTCGTACACAGACCCGTTCATGTATGCCCCAGACCGCTTTCCAGGCTGAGGATGACTATGCATCCAATCTTGAGCCAATCCGTATTCAAGTAAATTTAAATATTCCTCACCGAAAGGTCGAAGTGCTTCAAAGGTAATTTCTTTAGACCGATTAAGATCAAACACACCGGTATCTACATCAACTAGGGCGGGATAGATATCGTAATAACGGAGATCTTCGATATCTAACATCCTTCCACGCAACTTCAAGTAGCGATGGAACGTCGGCAACGCCGAATTCACCTGAGCTACTAACTGGGTATAAATAGAAGGAGGCAACCCATCATCAAAGAGGTTATTCGCCAAAACACCATCATGATTGCGCACTCGAGCTGAAAAGAGGTTAGATTGCACCTCGCTCGCCAAGGTCGCTCCCATCCCGTCTGCATATTGCTGCCAAGTCTCCCAAAAGGTATCAAAAACTAACTTACGATCGTCCCGGTTCGGTGCCGCCCGCCAGAGGCTGTACCCCGACTGATTTAAAGTAACTTCATTACCCTCACTTAAAATAACTGTAGGCCATGGAATATCTGCGTTGGCGTAGTTCTGATATATCTGACTTGGCGAGGATAAAACCATTCCAGCCTGCGCCAAGATAGTTTCCGTAGCCTCATCTAAGGTATGTGGTTCCTGCCTCAGAATGTCTCGAATCATAAACTCAAAATCCGCTAAGGCAGGCTCCGCATTTAGAAACTGGTTTACACGACTCTCGCCAATAGACAGGACTTCAGGATTAATCCACGATACTGCTTCACTAAGATCACTAAACATTTGACGCGATAAACCAAATCTCGCCTGTGCTTCAGGTTCACGCTGGTCAGCGTCTCTTTGCAAGCTTGTGTAGACGTAGGCGCGAGCGACCTCTTTATTGACACTAGAATAAACACGGAGCGCTGAGAGCATAGCTTGTGGAGAATCGCTCAGGGTACCTTTTAATTCCGCAAGGCTTTCAATGCTGATAGAAATTTCCGCCATAGCTGATTGCCATGACCCAAGGTCAGGGTATATATCTGACAAATCCCACTCGTATTGAGGCGGGCTTTGTGCGCCTGAAACGCTAAAAACGTTAAGAAATAAACTTATGCTACATAACTGAACTAATGACCTGATCAAAACATGCTCCGTATACATTTGGCTCTCTGGTCCGGAGCATAGCATAGATACTCAGGCCATCGATTTTTCACGAACCCAACAAGGTAAGAGGCTCAAGCTGAGCGACTAAGCGTGACCTAAAACAGGCATATCAAGAAACAGCGTTTAAGCCACAAATCCACCAGCTTAAATCCCGATATACATAGACAAATCAATTAATTAGGATTAAAGTTCGTGAAGTTAATAACAAAATATAGGTAAAACTATGAGAAGCCGCTCCGACCAATTAAAAGCGACCATTTTAGGAATATTGACTCTAGCCGTGTTTCAAAGTGTAAAGGCTGACAACGAAAACCCTACATTTTACGCCGATGCGCTGCCCGTCTTTCAAAAAAACTGTGTGGCCTGCCATCAAGATAATGGCCCTGACGTCGGCGGAATTTTTGCGCCGATGCCGCTCAATGACTATGAGCAGGCAAAAATTTGGGCGCCTTTAATAAAAAATGCCCTTATCACAAATTATATGCCTCCTTGGGGTGCTCATGAGCGCCATCGAGGGGAATTTAAAGGTGAACGCTATATTGATAAAAAGGAAAAAGAACTCCTTATAGCGTGGGTAGATGGTGGCGCACTAGAAGGCAATCTTTCTGATGCAGGAAGCAAAGGTGCTCTTGCAAGTAACAGTGCCGGCACCACATTGCCAGAGTCTGGCTGGTGGATTGGCGATCCTGATCTGGTAGTTCAATTTGAAGACGAGGTCTACGTTCCGGACGAAGTTATGGATTGGCAACCGACTGTTCAGATGCCGGTCCCAGAGGGCGCTCACGAAAATCCAAAATGGATTTCTATGGCCGAACTTGATCCTGGCGGCCCATGGGTCCATCACATAGTATCCAGCCACATGGGTGTTGGTGTTCCTGGCCGAGGGCCGTTCACATACCCGGAAGGCTGGGGAGTTCTCCTACCACAGGACCCCTTTATCACCGTAAATATGCACTACCATAAGAACCCAGGTGAAAATACCGCAGTAACAGATTTGACCCGCGCCGCTTTCAAGTTCTATGAGGAAGGCGATGTAATTGATCACGTTGTCGAAACAAACTTATTGCCCCACCGTGGCTGGACTATTCCCGCCGGTGATTCTAACTTTGAGGTTAACAATACGTATGACATCGAAGAAGATATTTATCTCTTATCTATGGGTCCTCATATGCACTATCGAGGAAAGGCTATGCGGTATGAGCTGGAATACCCCGATGGCGAGAGGGAAGTTTTACTTTGGGTGCCAGATTATGACTTCAATTGGCAATTCCTTTATGAATATGAGGAACCAAAATTAATTCCTGCGGGATCGACTATGCACATGAGTTGGTGGTTCGACAACTCTGAAGGTAACCGCTTTAATCCAGACCCTACTCAAGATGTGGTATACGGACCGGAAACTACTGATGAAATGGCCAACGCTCGCATATATTATGCGCCTACCACACCTCGTGGACTAGTTGTCGGAGAACCGATCCCAGAAGATGTCTTAAATAGGGCCGCCACCGAGGATATGGCTCGAAGAGACCGGGCAGATTTGTTCGATCCGAGCGCTGATGATTTTTCTTGGTTAACCGAAGACAGCCCTTAAAACATCAAGACGCTGATTATATCGAATAAATCCAAATGATGAGAAACAATGAGGATACTCCTGATGCGAAAAGAACAATTTAAAAAGCCATTAACTAGCATTCTCTTTATCGTATCGCTTGCCGGAGCATCCCTTGCGGGTGCTCAACCGCAAGACTACATAGTCCCAAGGACAACAGATGGACAACCTGATCTTCAAGGCGTTTGGACAAACGACACGATTACACCAATGGAACGACCTGCATCCTTGGAAGGCCGCGCATTCTTAACAGACGATGAGATAGCGGCGATGGAAGAAAATTTAGCCCAACGAAGAACAGATGCTGACAACAACATAGAAGTTACGGTTGGCGGAAATATTGGCGGCTACAACCAAGTCTGGTTAGATTCAGGCGATACAGTTCTCTCCACGGGTCAAACATCACTTATAGTTGATCCACCGAACGGGCGAGCGCCTCTCAGAGAGTCTGCTGCAGCGGTTCGCGATTACTATTTTGCTCATGTTGAAGATCATTATATTTATCATACAGTTTGGGACAGATGCCTTACTAGGGGCGTACCAGGCTCTATGCTGCCCGCAGGCTATAACAACGCTTATCGTTTTATCCAAACACCAGACACTTTTACTATCGTCCACGAAATGATTCATGACGTCCGAGTTATCCATTTAAATAAGGACAAGCACATCGACGATAAAGTTAAATTATTTATGGGAGACTCTGTCGCCCATTGGGAAGGTGATACCTTGGTGGTCGAGACGGCAAATTATAACGACAGGGGCATGATCGCTAGCAGCAGTGCTGGGGCTAGATTAAAGGGAGTTCCAGTCACTGAAAACCTACATGTGGTAGAAAGGTTTACCCGCGTCAGTGAGGGCACCGTTATCTGGTCGGCGACCATCACGGATCCTGAGATTTATACTCAACCCTTCACAATTTCGATGCCGCTTACTCGAGACGATGAATACGTAATGTATGAATACGCATGCCATGAAGGAAACTACGCTATACCCAATATTTTGAGCGCAGGGCGGGCGGGAGAGCAACAGGCGCAGCGCTAGAATTTGATTTTTGTGTGAGGCTGGATAACAGAAGCTTTCTTTTTTCGCGTAAACTGCCGAATAATTCCTTAATGTTCGAGAATGTGGCAGAGGTCCATGTTTAGATAGTGAAATCTGCAGTATTTCAGAAGCAAAGCCACTAATCAGACTCCTCCTTCAATATCGGAACCATGCCGCTCCAGACGCCATCCCCTCGCAAACGATGATAAATCGCACCAGCAACGTGCAGGCCCATTAGGTTTACACTTGTCCAAAAAATTATCTCGTGCGCCAAAAGGATAGCTTCCAGCACTAAACCTTCCTTTACGCCGGAGTAATACAAACCGCCAATCATTAAACCCGTTATCGCGATCAGCGCGAGGCTTACATACATTCCCAGATGCACAATTCGAGCAAGTACAATTAAATTTTTAGGCATATCCAATGGTGGCATGGCTGCTCGCGCAGAGCGCATATACCTAAATCGAAAAAGCAGCAGAGAGAGAAATATCATGGTAAAAACGACCTCCTCCACAAGAAGCGCCGAGCTCTCAAGCTCCTCAACCTCATCCACCTGATTTATAACGCCGTAGGCAAGCACTCCGATAAACGCCCAGTGCACCCACTTCGCCATGGAACTATAAGATCTATCCATTTTCCCCATATCTAGCTTCACACGACAAAGAAATGCCCCCTTAACCTTATTTTATAATAAAGATCATTTATGCATATGACCATTCAGACAACATTAACTTTTTTAAGTTCCCGCAGGGCTCCAATCCTTAATTCGCACGGCAACGGTTTCCATATCGTGCTTACAAACACCGGCTCGATTGATAAGCTTAGTTTCACAAATATCGCAGCGGACGCATTCTTTAAAATCAAGCTTAGGTCCGCGAATAGCCCCAGTCGGGCAGGAGTGTTCGCAAACTTTACAGACGTCACATTGCGGCACACGAGAAATGCGCCAAGGAGAGATTAGCGCAGCTATTCCCAGCGCAGCGCCTAATGGACAGACATATCGACAATAAAATCGCGAGATAAATACCGAACCAAGAATAAACAGAGCCAGAATTGCCCAAAGAACATAAGACTGACTAAAATAAAATATTGTACCAAAAGGTTCAAAATACTGGAATAAACTCAAATTTGCAAAAGAGATTGACATAACAATTAAAAATATAACTGCAGCATATTTAAAATAAATGGCCTTATCATGAATAGCCTGTGGTAATTCCTTGCGAAATCGCTTTGGTGTGTATTTCGTAATGAAATCTTGGAGCGCTCCAAAAGGGCATAACGAAGAGCAAAACACTCTGCCCCAAAGCAAGGTTGTCACCACCGTAAAAATAACGATTAACAGCTGAGGAAGATCGCTCCTGAACATAGACGGACCGAGCTTGACAAAATTTGTAATGTGAGAAACAGAAACGAAACCACCGTCCATCCAGCCTAAGTAAATCAGGGTAAAAAAGAGAGTCGCCCATCGGATATTCGCGCTCTTGCGCAGAAATGCAGTCATAACCATGGTTAGAAGAAGTAGCAAGATCGTTACGTCTAGCCATGGCGCATTATTGATCAAGCTGGCATAAAGCCCTTCGTTTTCATACGCGGTTAGATCATCATCAAACTGGGGAAGTAATTCTGGAGGAATGGGCTGACCCGTTGATAAAGCTAAGGGAATAGGCGGCACCTTGTATTTAGTTTGCGCAATAGTCCCAAATTCTCCAACCCTGCCTCCTGTATTATAAAGGACGTCAAACGGCTGATTTAAATCAACCGCAGGATCCAAAACGATAGCACCAGCAAAACGAACTTTATCTGCAATTTTTCCATAGTCTGCACTGCCAACGTAAACGAACCGACGCCTTTCAACAGGAAAAATTTCGTCTCCTTGCTGAATTGCCAGTCTCTCCTGACGAAAAGGTTGTGAGGAATCTCCATCAATACCAACTAAGAGCATATTTCCGTCTCGAACCCGGGCACTGGCCTCCCGATCGGCTCGAGAATAGTCAACGTCTCCTACTAGTAACTCGCCAAGCCCATCATGCCCCATAAAAGCAAGAGTAAGATGTAATTCGGTCCCATCTGGTTGGGTAACTGCCCAATTAACCACCAACTCTCCTTCTATCATTTCTTCCCAACTCTGAGCAGAGAGTACTTGCAACGCAACAGCGTCAGCACTGGTAAGTGAGACAAATTCGGAATCGCTTAAATACGCTTCGGCCACCCGCCGTGAAGCGTTTCTTATTCCGCGAGACACTGCCCAACTGGTTATTGTAGCGCGCGATATACCGTCAACATCGCGACCGATTCTAAAACCTTCGACAATATTTTTGTTTTCGAACTGGTTAGGGAAGTATTCGCTATTGATAAAATCTCCACGAATACTTTTATAAGATTCAATGTAGTGAAGTATTTTTACACCTGTAATAGTGCCCTTTAAATCCATGCCAACAAGCACGTCAACCGGAGCTGAATAACCGATTTCTTCCGGCGGCATATCAGGTGTTTCAAATAAATAACCCACTATTTCCAATTCAGTACTTTCAGGATTATTTACAAATGCTCGATAGACTGGCGGACTGCCTTCTTTTAAAGAGTAACTATCGGCGGTAGGGAAAACCTCTCGCATTAATTCTTCTGTTACTTCGATGGGCGGCTGACCCAAAGCGGCATTGAAGGCGAACAGAAATGGAACCGCAGCTTTCGCCGATGTCAGCCGAATAACACTCGCGGTAGATTTTTTCAGTATGCTTAACAGCGGCATTTTATTTTCGCACTAGTCCCGAATCCCTATGCTACACAACCTTCGGCACGAGTAACACCACGCAAACCTGTGTCAATGAAACAAAATGTGTCTAATTTTTAGATGCAGTGATTTAGGCCCGCA
>JAQWOJ010000016.1 GCA_029245905.1 Gammaproteobacteria bacterium | reverse complement strand
GAGATGGATTAGTCGCACAAATACCATCTTTACTACTATCACTAGCAACGGCAATTGTCGTCACCCGCGTTACAACATCTGAGACCACGACAAATCAAGCAGGAACCCAACTTTCAAATCCTACCGCTCTAAAAATAACTTCTATAATTCTGTTAATTCTTGGGCTAATTCCAGGAATGCCACATGTCATGTTTCTTCTTTCGGGCCTCCTATTAGGGCTCTTTGCATTTTTGAATGACAGAAAAAATGAGATCTTATCTGATAGGCAAGTCGCCGAAACCCAATCTAAAGCAGAAGAAGAAAATATCGAATTGGACTGGGAGGATATAGAGCATGTGGACCAAATAAGCCTAGAGATAGGTTACGGATTAATTCCGCTTGTAAGTGAGCAAGACGGCGGATTACTGCTATCAAGAGTAAGAGGGATCAGAAAAAAGCTGTCAGCAGAACTGGGCTTTCTTATTCAACCTATTCGCATCAGAGATAATCTAAACCTTGATCCAATGAGCTACAATATTTTACTCAAAGGAGCTGTGCGCGGTACTGGAACTTTGCAGCTCGGGCATGATTTAGCTATAAACCCAGGAGACATCACCACACCCCTGGAAGGAATTCCCACAAAGGAGCCGGCTTTCGGCCTCGAAGCATACTGGATTGAACAAACGCAATCAGATAACGCCAAGACCCTCGGCTATACAATAGTTGACAACGCTACCGTCGTCGCGACTCACCTAAATACTCTTCTGAGAAATAACTCTAGCGACCTTTTAGGTCATGATGAAACGAGAGAGATTCTAGATAAAGTTTCAAGTCGTTCTCCAAAATTGATCGAGGACCTAGTGCCAGAAAAATTGTCGGTGACTACCGTAATGCAAGTCTTAAAGAATATTTTATATGAGTCAATATCGATTCGCGACATACACACTATCCTTGGCACGCTGCTTATAGAGAGCGGGAAAACAGAAAATCCTGACGAACTAACAGAACTAGTCAGACCCAGATTGAGTCATCTAATGTTACAAGAGATAGTAGATCTGGGCGAAGTACTAAATGTAATAACCCTTGATCCAAAACTCGAACAGATGCTTATTGGCAGCATTACGCAAAGTACGAAAATGGGTGAAGTAGTCGTCGAACCGAACCTTATCGAAGGACTTCTGGGCTCAGTACAAAAGCAAAAAGAAGAAGCAGAAAATGAAGGTTATCCAGCTGTCATAGTGGTCGCACCTCCTATAAGACCCTGGCTAGCTCGAATGACTAAGCAAAGGTTTAATGATGTGTCGGTATTAGCTTATACAGAGATACCCGAGGATCAGAAAATAAAAGTATTTGCTCGTATAGGCGTATCTGAAGACACTCAAGAGGAAAATAAATAATGAAGATTGAAATGATTAAATCTAGCACTCTTGCTAATGGCATCAAAGATATAAGCGATAAGTTTGGACCCTCAGCGCTGATTCTCAGAAACATAGAGAACGAAGGACAAGAAGTCCTTTTTATCGCACACCAACAAAGTGAGCGAACCTCGCTCCAAGAGCCAGGACTACAATCATCCGCCCTAAAGAATACGGCATTACCTGACAGTCAAAGTAAAGCGAGTAAAAATGAAATTGAACTGGTGAAGCAAGCGATAAAGGCATTGCCAGACACCTTTAATCTTCCATACAAAAGACCAACAGATAATTCTCGAGCAAGCGATGGCACCAACTTTGACACCTCTCAAAAGATAAGCAACAAAAGCAAGGAGATAACTCTAGAAAGTAAATTAAATCAGCTTCTAGATGAAACTCCTATTTCCAAGCACATCAAGAAACTTCTCCCTGGCTTCTTGGATCAACCTAACAGTAAGGCCGAGATGCTCTCTCAAATCGAATCAGGGATTGTTACTAGCTTACCTGATTCTGAGGAAATTAATCTAGATAGTCAGATTCATGTATTGACCGGGAACCACGGGTCGGGCAAAACTTCCATTGCCCTCAAGATTGCGAACCAGCTACAAGCAGCTTACGGCAACAACGTTTCAATTCTTTCATTTGGCGAGAATATGAATGCGGATGAATCTAAACTCGAGGCGCTAAACCACCCTCCAAAGTTAAAAAGGTTTTATGCGAGAAGTATCAGTGAGCTAGCGAAGTTATTGGACGTAAACCAAAATAATAATACCTACATAATTGACTTAGAGTTAGGCTCGATTGCATCAGCGGTTCCATTTATACGAGGAGTATATGAAAAAGCGCAATTTCATTTGGTGACGCCAACGGAGTCTTCTTTGCCCAGCCTCTGGGCTAATTGCACGCTTGACAAGTGGGACTCTATAATATTGACTAGGCTTGATTCCCCTCTAGTCCCCTGGGCTGCGATAGAGGCTCTTTCTAAATTCAAGATACCCCTGTCAATTGGGTCTAATAGCAGTGACATAACCTCTGGGTTAGTACAAGTTACCAAGCGAAATATTTCGCGCCGAATAACTGACTATATAAACGAACATGTTAGTGAGCTTAATAGTCTATCCGCGAGACGAGCATTGACGAGGAACTCCGCCCTTCATTAAGAGGGATAAAGAAATTAAACTATGGATCACTAATGACTCAAACAGCAACCAATACAGAAACCCGGGTAATAGGCATTGCTAGTGGAAAAGGCGGCGTGGGGAAAACCACTTTTGCTATCAATTTAGCCACCTATCACGCATTGAAGGGCAGAAAAGTACTCATCTTTGATGCCGATATAGGTCTAGGCAATATTCATATTGCTCTCAGAAACAAACTGAATGGCAATCTAGTGGATGTCCTTGAGGGGAGGAAAGAAATACAGGATATATTGGTAGAGTCAGAAACCGGCATATCAATAATCAGCGGGGGAAATGGGCTCGACGAAAGCTTATCTTTAAATAACGAAAACACGAACAACATAATCCGAGCTTTTGCTGCATTAGAAAACCAATTTGACATAATGATCGTCGACATTTCTGCTGGGGCAAGTCAGAGCGTTCTACATTTTCTGTCGGCATGTCACCATCAAATCGTAATTGGAACTAATGAGCCGTCATCCGTCGCAGATGCGTATGCGCTAATCAAACTTATGCACTTAAACCTAGGGCTATCCGATATTATTTTTATTCCAAACAAAGTCGTCACGAAACAAGAGGGAAGCATACTTTTTGAAAAAATGAATACGATTACCGCAAAATTTCTTGGTGTGGCGCTCAATTTCATAGGTTCAATTTCTGAAAGCTCAGATTACTCTCTAGCATGGAATAAAGGAAAAGCAGCAATATCCATGGGAGAAACAACAACCTGTTATCATGATTTTGCAGCAATAGTCGATGCAATAGATAAAATCTCAATAAACCCTAAAAGTGGCGAAATACAATTCTTTAACCCAACGAAGTAGTAAAAATTTTGAAGCAGACTAACGAATATAAGAAGAATGAATTGACTAACGCGCACGCATTAGTCAATCAACATATTTCCCTAGTCAATAGGATTGCGGGTTATTTGAAGGCACGTGTTCCAAAGTTTATGGAGTATGACGATATGGTTCAAATCGGCATGTTAGGGCTTCTGTCGGCAGCGGAAACTTTTGATGATAAAACGGGCGTAGCGTTTAAAGACTACGCTAAAAGTCGAATCAAGGGGGCGATCCTTGATGAGGTTAGGAAATTGAGCGACATCTCCAGACTGGCAATAAAGAATAGTCAGCAACATGACAAGGCAAAACATGAGCTGGAAAATGAGCAAGGCGTCTCGCCAAAAAACTCCCAAATCGCCGAAAAACTAAACATTTCTCTCAACGAATATGAGAAGCAAAGGACCCATATCGATAGATTTAAGATTGATAAAATAGACTCTGACGATGGCGACGCTTTCGATGATCTGATCGGACCGAAAGAAAGCCCAATGAAACTTTTAGAAGATGCACAACTCACCAATATTGTCACCAATTTGATCTCGGAATTGAATGAGAGGAAGAAACTAGTCTTAAATCTTTATTACGTGGAGGAACTAAACCTAAAAGAGATTGGAGCAGTGATAGGGGTAAAAGAGTCTCGGGTTAGCCAGATTCTGAGTTCTATCGTAAAAGACTTACGTGAAGAAGTCGCAAGGGTGGCTTAAAAGTGGTCTCGATTCCTTTCTTAAAAAATATATTGCCAAAAAAAAGCGTCGAGGAGTTAAAACAGAAAAGTCGCCTAGATTACGAGTCTGCAACAGAACGAACCAACAAGATGTCTTTAGGCTTTAGACTTCGACTCGCTAATAGAGCGAAAGTAAATCTCGAAAAAACCTTCCTCGACGGAGCAAAACTTACAGAGAAGTATGAAAGCTTAAAAGAAATCCGTCTAGCCCAACAGGAGCCAATAGATGACCTGATTGAGCCAAAGCTTGACGAGCCCTATAAATTGCTTGAAACGGACAGTGGAACGATAATAAGCTTTATTCCTGAGGAATACGCTAAGGAGATATTCGAGCTGGGGTGCTCATATCAAAAATGCCTTCTTGATGAGGACAAGAGCACATTAGTTGCACAAGGTATTTTTGAAAAAATTTGCGTAGAATTGCGCATCAATAAAGAAATATCTGTACTAGAGTTTCTAACGTCCGGTAAAAATATCGAACAATCTAATGAAGATGACTGATTTGAAAGTTAAATTAAAAGATAAGAATATTTTTTTAATGTACTTGGAAAATAAATTATGTCCCCAATGATATCCGTATTATTAACGATTACCGTCGCGATAGGAGTAATCCTTATAGGTCTTCTGTTTTTTGTCGTAGGGAAGTTAAACTGGCTGGAGACCGCGACCAACTCTCTTCTCACAAAAATTGATATAGCCTCCCCAAAAAGCAAACCGCAAGAGATTCAATATGATCCCTATTTTTATGGTCTTACCGGTCAGGCTCTTTACAAATGTCTTGTAAGGGAGGACCTCACACAGGCAACGCCCCTTGAGCTGGATGAAATAAGGCCGAGATACGGCATTGCACTTTTAAAAGCCTTAGTTAAATTCATTCAGGATGGCTTAGATGTGAGCAATAATGTAAATACCGAGAACACTGTATTTGAATGCGAGAAGCTAGTTTTCACAAGCCGTGGCCAAATCGGGGTCTGGCTCCCAGCCGATAGAGTAGAGAACCTTCGGGTGATCGGTTCAAAAATAGCAAAAGAACGGCGGAAGGCTTCAGAAAAAAACGGTGAGGGGGCAAAAGCCAGCTCCTCAGAATCAATTACCAAAGAGATTGAATCTGAAATTGGTGATTTATGCGATTCGTTGCTGCTTCGGCACGGTGACGAAATTGCCTCAGATGTATCTAAGGCGTTCTTTAACGAATCCACGTCTTAATCCCCGGGGAATTATTGAGTGTAATACCTATTGAAAGTTGGACCGGCTTCGGAAGAAGGAGATCCAACCTCTCCGATACCGTTTCCACGCACTCCGCTACTAACCGCTTCATAATATTTTTCTCGCTCTAGAGTCAGCAACGCATTCATTATTTCTTTCAGCTCATTCATTGAGCGCGCTTCGGAGCCAATCTCGTTTAGAATCACTTTACTCTGCTCGAGTTCATCCCCGAAATCCAAAATTTGCGAATTAATAGCCGAGAATTGGCCATCCAGTCTTGAAATATTGCCGCGTAAATTCGCAGTCTGATCGCTTAGTTCTTGATTAATATTTTCGGTATAACTTAGAAGTTGACCTTGGATATCTTGCTCAGTATTTACGTAACTGAGCTGGCTCTCCTCCAATCGAAGTTCAAGCCCCTCGATTTGCTCTTGTAAAACAGCGAGGTCTGCCCTTGCTAAATCAAAACTGTCCAACCCCTCATTCATGTCAACGATTCGCGTTCCGAGTGCCGTGCTTACCGAATCAAAAAAGTCGGTTTTCGTTGAAAAACTTGAAATAGCAAAGACCAAAAACATGATCGCTACTACCATCGCAGCCACGGAAGAGGCGACCATTATTGTTGAAGCTTTTTGTCGAGAATCTTTGTATATCTGAAAGTCTGCCATGGATTCAGAGAACTTACTTTCCTGCTCGTACAGCTTAGAGCCATTGTCTTCCATCGTGCGAACCGTTCCCGCCAAATGATCTGATAGGGAGTCAATTTTTTGTTCAACATCTGATATCTTTACGTTTAGCCGAGAAACTGCATCATCCACCTTCTTCCCAGCCAATCCTTCAGATTCCTTCTGAGCGTCTGCCTTATCAGAACCAACGGGCTCTTTCTGGTTCGAAGCCGCACCCTTCTTTTTACTAGATTTTTTTGTACTTGTGTCTTTTTTGCTTCTCGCTCTCACTCGCACACCTGCGGGAAGGTCCTCTGTTTTTTTCGCATCAGCGCCAAGTTTTGGCTCCACAGATCGATCTATTTCATCAGACATTTTATTCTTCCTCTAACTGTTGCTGTGACAACTTTCAATTCCCAAATTTCGCAAACAACATTGTATACTCAGTTCATACCTAAGCGGACAAACTTCTCAATCGTTTAAACTCCGAGTCCAGCTTGTCACGCCTTTAACTACAGTGCCAATCGTCACTTACACTAAAAAATTTATAATTTTTCTCGATGCCCAGACTAACCGTAATTTACCACCCCAGTAATTTTTTACTGTAAAAGTGATGCATACGGCCGATTATCCTAAATATTTGAAAAGAAATAGGCGGCCAGACGGGATGTCTTAGCAAATCTAGAAAAAAGCCCTACACTGCTGAAAAATATGAAGATTCTTAGTAAAAATTTCCTCAAGATTAAATTCATTTTGCCTTGGCATAGGTCAAAGGGTTTTTATAAGACGCTAGGGCGCCTAGTTTTAGCAGTACAAGCAATCTTCATCGGAACTTTCGTAGTCGCACAGCAAATGGACGCGGATCTCTTTCCAAGACCCGCTGAATTAGAACCCGCAATTAATTTCTGGGTAAGAGTCTATACGGAAATAGACACAGACAGCGGGTTTTTACATGACTCTGAAGATCTATCCATAATCTACGCACAGTTAAATCGTGATAACCAGAGCATAGAATCCCGCCGACAAGAAATTAAAGATAATCTAGCAGTCCTTGCACTAGGTAAAAGGAATGACTTGACCTTGGATCAGGAAGAAATACTAAAACTCTGGCCGGATGACGTTAGCAATCAGCGCCTGAAAGATGCCATAGATAATGTTCGCTTCCAGCTAGGTCAATCAAATGCCTTTGTAGATGGCTTAGAAAGGTCTGGGGCATATCGCGATTACATAGCTAAAATTCTTCGAGATAAGAATCTACCGCAGGAGTTAGCGCTATTACCGCACGTAGAATCGTCGTTCAATCCTGATGCATATTCATCCGCAAACGCGGCGGGGATGTGGCAATTCACAAGACCAACCGGCCAGCGTTTTATGCGGATAGATGAAATTATTGATGAACGTCTAGATCCTTATATTTCTGCGAACGCGGCGATGGACTTGCTCGAATATAATCACCAAGTTTTGGGCAGTTGGCCACTGGCACTTACCGCATATAATCAAGGTGTTGGAGGTATGTCGCGGGCGGTCCGCGAAACCGGCACAACCGCAATAGAAGAAATTATTGCCAACTACAAAGGTAATCGATTCCGCTTCGTAGGCCGGAATTTTTATGCCCAATTCCTTGCGGTAAATGAAGTAGAACAAGATGTCGACCTATATTTCAAGGATGTTCAGTTTGCGGCTGCACCGAAATATACTGAGGTCCGACTTGACGCCTTTATTAGTGCTCAGACCCTTGCTGAATCTATCGGCACCACTTTAGAGCAACTGCAAACCGACAACCCATCTCTTCGCAACATTGTCTGGCAGGGAGTGAAACGTATCCCAAGAGGATTCAAATTAAAGGTTAGAACAGAAATGCTTAATCAGGAAAGCAATTTGCTCGCAGGGATTAATAATGGCGACAAATATAGTGACCAGCTCCCCGATATCCTCTATGAGGTAAAGAGAGGGGATAGCCTACAATCGATCGCGGAAAGATTTAACACGACGACAGTCTTCATTACTGATCTAAATCAAATCCAGGACAGAGATAAAATTCAAATTGGTCAGCGTTTATTTCTACCAATGAACTCGACTACTGAAGTAAATCTTAGCAACCAAGAAGAGCAGACTAGGATCGCCGAGGTTGTTACACCAATACGCCAACCTAATGAACTAACTGATTTTTCCAGAGAAAGCTCCACTCCTCCTATTCAAGATCAATCCGACCTCGGTATTTCGCTTGTTAATCCAATGACAAACACTCCAGCATCTTCGGTAGCCATCGCTAACCGCGGACAAACATTAACCAACCCAATCTTTGAAAATTTAAGCACCAACGAGTCCTCAAGCCTCCCCATTTCTCCATTACTTAACGATCAATTTTCGTCCCCTGCAATACCATATAGTAACTTTGGGGGAATTTTAGACGCAGATCCCTCTGATTATTCGGTAGCGTTAAACAGCACTATCGAGATTCAAGCTTCTGAGACACTGGGACATCTCGCTGATTGGCTCGATGTTTCAACACGAGATATAAGAGAACTCAACAACATGAACTTTCGTGATCAGATAATTATTGGCAGGAAAGTACAATTAGATTTTAGCAGGGTAACTAAAGAGGATTTTGAACTTGTTCGCCGCAACTTCCATTCAGACTTACAACGAGATTTTTTTTCAGCTTATCGAATCAGAGGGGCGGAAGAATATGAAGTGCAGCGCTTTGATAACATCAATCGACTAGCTCTGAACCGTTACTCTGCACCCTTATGGCTTGTCAGACAATATAATCCAGGCATCGATTTTGATAGCATTTATGTGGGCCAGAGAGTTACCTTTCCATTGTTAGAAGCTACAGGGTCAAACGTCTTAAACTGACAAAATAAAGAATTAACAGTTCGAGTAATTTGTGCACCCAAGCGATATTGCGGCTAAAAAATTTAGCTCATCAATTTAATCACCCAAGTCCATTTCATAAGTAGTCCAGTCAGTTTTTGATGCTACTTTATCGTAAAGCGACCGAGCACGATAATTATCATCTTTCGTTATCCATCGAAAAACAGACCAGCCCTGCCTTTGACCAATTATTTTCAGTTCATCTAACAGTAACTTAGCGGCCCCCTTACCCCGATAACCAGGCCTTACAATTAAATCATCTAGAAA
>JAQWOJ010000075.1 GCA_029245905.1 Gammaproteobacteria bacterium | reverse complement strand
AGTAATTTTCTTTGTTGCCTGTTGGCTATTGGTGCCCCTATACGGAATCACAGGATTGTGGTGGTCTTTAACTGTTTATGTTATCGCTAGAGCTACGACCTTACTTTTATATTATCCAGAATTGCGAGAAAAGTCTGGAGTATAATTTATTTGGCTTAATAATTTCTGGGCAGAGTTAATAGTACTGAATCCAATAAATTTCAATGGGCGACTTTGTAAAATTTTCTAACATTTATCTTTCAAGCTATTGATAATTTGCACAAAACCAGTTGGGAACCAATTTTTGCGATAATCCATGAGTCCGCGTAAGTCACATTGGTTGTGAAAAAATTCAAGAGCTACCAATTTAGCATTCCATATTGATTGGGGCATCAATCCTTGGACATACTGAAAATAGTCGTTCTCATAAGTAAATAGATGCGCATGGTAATTATTGCGACGAACGATCTCTTCGTTGCTATATGTTTGGCTATACTCTGAGGTTGCATCGTAAACGGTGGACTGCCAATCAACACCAGCCTCGTTATTCGAGCCTATCAGTCCAAAAAAAGCAGCCGTTCTATCCTGCTGCTGACCCGCTTGAGCTATCATTTGGGATTGCCTCATTTCTAAGCCTACAAAAACTAGACCTCCCAGCACTCCAAGCATTCCAAGGAGTTGAATCTACACATCAAAACTTACGTTAACACGTTTCATAGGCCTCTCTTTTCCAAATGTCTTTTCTTATGAATCTATTTTATTAACTTTAGGATTTCTGGGATATTTTTTTTGAAATTAAAGAAACCCTTGTTACAGAATGACGTGCAAAGATTATCCTCTTTTCTGTATAAATAGGAAATATCGAGGTGATGCTTTACGCTTAGGTTTTGAATATAGTCTAAATTTTCTCCAATGAAAGGATAAACTACATCAATTGATTTCAGTTCCTTTGCGATTCTCTCAAAGCCACAAGATAAGATCTCAGAGTTTGGAAAAATTTCTTGGAAGCTAATAAGCGCGTTATCTTTGAATGACATCACGTTCTCGCTTAGCGGAATTTTTCTTTTGCTGTTATCCAAATTAAGTAAATAAATTTTTGAATATTTCTGGTAGAGCTCCTTACGCGTTTTAAAGTGAAGATCGTTTTCGAAGACTAAAATGTGTGAGTTAGATTGACATTCTTTGGTCTTAAGTAAATTTGGCTGGACGTCATAATTTTGGGATTCTTCGATTGGAGAAGCCGACTCATTGATTTGCGTATTAGGATATCTCCCATTAGAAAATTTGTAGATATTCGAGGCTCTTGCTAAGTAATGCTTTCCTTTTGTCTGTAATCCTGCAACCCACCTCCAACTGAGGGTATTAGAAGCAGCATCCCCATCGAGAAGTTGTTCTATGAAAAATTTTGCGCCCATCTGCCAAGGGAGTTTCAAAGTGAATATCCAGATGCTCGCGAACCACATTCGCGCATGATTATGTAGATAGTTAGTTTGCTTAATTTCTGAGATCCAATCATCGAAGCATTGTATTCCGGTGCTCCCGGCCAGGGCTTTTTCTAGCATATCGCCATTAACGGTTGATTCAAAATTCACAAAGTCATGCCATACCCTTGGCCTTAATTCTAGCCAACCTTTCCAATAAATTCTCCAGAAGATTTCTTGGACAAATTTCTCTACCCGTTGATATTCATGCCTACCTAATACCTCATTAATTAAATCATATTCTAAAATTATTCGGTGCGAAATAAACTTTGATAGGTTTGAAGTGTTGCATCTATTATCTGTACCAAAATCGTAATTTCTGGATTTTGTATATTGTAAAACTGAGGAGTTTATATACTTAATTTGTTGTGAGTTTGCTTCTATATATAAGCTCACTGAAGGTATCCTGTAATTAAAGTATAATTCATTGAGAATAACGGATTTTCGTTAAGTGTTTTTCGATCCCATAGGAGTTCGGTTTTAGTTTTTTTTAACGATAAGGTTTTGTATCTTTAGTCCTTGATTACATGTTGAGTATAAATCTCGATAGGTTTGTTTAATTGACTATGCTGGTCTTACATTATACTGAACTTTTGTTGGATAATTTATTTATATTCAGGTGCTGGAGCAGGTAAAGAAATGGTTAAAGTGCACAAAAAAGTATCATGGACCCAATAAGCCAAGGTGCCGTTGGTGCTGCATTTGCTCAGTCTACCGGACTGGATAAGAACTTCGCTAAGTTAACTCTGATTGGGTGCGTGGCGGGTATGGTTCCCGATCTAGACGTATTGATTCAATCTCGGCAGGACCCGATTTTGTTTCTTGAGTACCACCGGCAGTTTACGCATTCGATTATTTTTGTCCCCATCGGCGCTCTCCTTGTTGCCTTGGTAGTTTCTCCCTTTCTCAAGGGGGTAATGGAGTTCAAAACAACCTATGTCGCCAGCTTCGTCGGCTATGCGACTCATGGTCTTCTTGACGCATGCACTTCTTATGGTACGCAACTCTTTTGGCCTTTTTCAAGTGAGCGAATCGCGTGGAATAACATCTCGATAGTTGATCCTCTGTTTACTTTGCCGATCCTAGTTTTGATCTTCAGTGCAATAAAAACACGCAGAATAATTTTTAGCTGGATCGCAGTTGGATGGGCTTTATCCTATCTAGCTCTCGGATTTGTGCAATATGAGCGGGCCTTTTTGCTTGGGGAAAAGATCGCAATTTCAAGAGGGCACGAAGCAAGCCGTTTAACTCTGAAACCTTCATTCGGGAATTTAATCCTTTGGAAGTCGATATATGAACATCAAGACGTCTATTTTGTTGATGCGATCAGAATAGTGGGTTCGTCAACATGGTGTTCAGGTGAATCGATTTCGAAACTCAATATTAATGAGCACCTTCCCGGTCTTGATAAAAGGAGCCAGCAATTCACCGACATACAGAGATTCTTTTGGTTTTCGCAGGGATATCTTGGGTTTGATCACATAACAGGGCTTGTATCGGATATTCGTTACTCTATGGTGCCGAACGATGTTACTCCGATGTGGGGGCTGCAGATTGATGCACGGGCTGAAGTAGATCAACACGCTTATTGGTGGAGCGGTCGTGAAGTCGATATTGAGCAATTTAAAACGTTTGGATCTTTGCTGATGGGCTCAGGCTGCTACCAGAAATTGCCGACCCGAGCTTTGGCGGAGGGACAATTGTGATGCGTGAGCATCAGGTTGAAATGAAGTGTTTAGGAGGGGACTCCTTTCCATTAGCACGCTGCACCATCGTCATTTGAAGACATTTTGCATACGGCTTTTCTGACCCCGCCTTACCACCGTTTCGGATTTGCACTTCGTCGTGATGTCTTTCTTTTGAAAAATTTGCCTTCAAAAATCTCTTAGGTGGTCGGTGGAAGCCCGACCGCCGTCACTCACGTCCAAATGTTTGGCATTGCTCTGTCGCTCAGCAAATCTAGCATGAATTGAGTGGCCGATGATTCGAGTTAAAATACGTACTAAGTTCTAAGAGTCTATGATGCGGCCAATAGTGCACGCACTATCCCTCTCCCACGCTTCATGCAGGAATTCTCAGCGGACGACATGGGTCAACCTGATCGTAACGAAAGTCCCATGGAGTAAACGTTTGGCTCGTTCTTTTTCTCCCAGTGACTAGTCTGTTGAGCTCTTCTTCTCGAAAAAGGCATCAATTTCCAGCGTGATCCGTCTGACATCTAGACGAGCTTCTGTTCTTCGTCTCAACTCCGTCAGGCGAGGATCTGCGTTTTTCTCAGTGAAATTAACCGCTGAATGCTGAAGGTTTTGCTCATACATAGTTTTGTCTCCTTACTTTTCACAATACTGAAAAAACAATTGCGACTGGTACCGCAAGCGCTACACTTGCTAGACCTAGGCTAATTAATACCGCTTCTGCAATAGGCTGCGCTTTCTTAATCATCTTGTTCCCTAACTCCCCTCGGATATTTGCAATGCTCAGTGAAATCATATGTAATCGTAAATCGCGCTGAGACCTAGTTATTAGACTGCGTGACAAAGATTTTAAATCTTCCTTAAGGCAGTATTTGTTAAAACGCTGTCCAGCGGTAATAAGTTCTGTTGGGGAGCCGAAATTGACAGCAATTTGTCAAAAAGCACTGAGGGTTTCGTAAAGCCATTTCTTGCCTGCATAGGGATAAGCAGAACTTTTAAAAGCTTATGTTGAGTTTTTGGCAAAGAGCTCTTCGAAGTAGCTGACGTTGAATTTTATAACCTTCTCATTTAGACGATAGCATCAAATGTTCGATTTTCCTCTGACTCTGGGCGTGTTTGAAATATTTGGTCTAATTTCGGGCACAATCGCTATCGCTCTGCTGATTAAACAGAATATTTGGACGTGGCCGATTGGAATCGCCTATACACTGGCGTCCATCTACATTTTTCTCAGTGCTAAGCTGTATGCTGATTTAGCTTTACATATTTTTTATTTAATTATGAGCGCTTATGGCTGGTACTTTTGGCTGAAGGGCGGGTCCCGAGAAAGTTCAACCTTGGGTGTGAGTCGCGAGAGCAAGAGAACTTTGTTTATTCTGTTGTTCCTTTGTGGGATTAGTATCTATCTTAGTGGTACTTTGCTTGCCTCCTACACGGCCGCCGAGCTTCCCTATTGGGATAATACAACTACCATACTGAGCCTTCTTGCTATTTGGCTCCAGAGCCGCAAGAAGATTGAAAGTTGGATGGTATGGTTAGTAGTCGATATTCTCGCAGCAGGCATATATTTCTATAAAGAGATTTATTTCTACAGCATTCTTTATACAATTTACATTGTAATGGCCTTTATGGGCTATTTTGAATGGCATAAGAGTTATAAACATGAGTACCGCAATCATAGTCATGACCGGCCCTGAATCGTCGGGTAAAACTACTTTAGCAACTTGTCTTGCTGGCTATTATAAAGCACCTCTAATATCAGAAGTTGCGCGGGATTATCTCGCAGGGAGAAACTCTTATGAGAAATCTGATTTATTAGAGATCGCTAAACTACAGCACCAAGAAGAACGAAAAAATTTTGCCCGCTTTCCAAAAAGAATTATCTGCGATACCGATTTATTAGTTGTGATGATTTGGAGTGAAGTTAAGTATGGCTGCTGTGACCCCTGGATTTGTGACGCTTTTGAGAGAGGGCTTCATGAGCAGGCCTCTACTAGATATTACTGCTTGTGTGACTCAAAGATTCCTTGGGAGGAGGACCAGCTTCGAGAAAACTCTGATAATCGCCAAGAATTATTTGAACTTTATCGCGAAAAACTCCAGAAATATAAGGTGGAGTATCGCGTGGTGGAGGGCTCTCCGCAGGAGCGCTTGCAACAAGTTGTTAGTCATTTTAAGTCTCAATGATCTTGTAAATAATAACGAGCTGTATTAAGGTTCGCGTCTCCTAAGGGGTGGCTTTGGCCTGAGATAATAACCCTTCGAACCTGATCCGGTTAATTCTGGCGTAGGAATAGGAAGTTACTTCACTCGAAGTAATCCTGTTTCTCCGTGGTACTGATCGATTTTATTAAGATATAGCGGAGATCTAAATGTTTCGTGCCCTTCTGATTTTCTTTTCTTTTGTTTCTTTTGGCCGATTTCCCAACGCTCAAACGGCCGCTGAAAATATCGTTGAGGAGATTGTCGTTAATACTGACTATCGCCAGTCAAATATAAATGAGATTCCCAGCAGCTTAACGGTGATTGACGAAAACTTGATTCAACGAAAGAATGCGCAGCATCTTGAAGATATTTTGTTTAATGCGCCTAACGTGAATTTTTCTTCGGGAGCATCTCGTGCGCGCTTCTATCAAATCAGAGGTGTTGGAGAGAGAGGTCAATTTTCTGAGCCGCTCAATTCATCCGTGGGAGTCATCATTGATGGCGTTGACTTTAGCGGTATTGGCAATGCGGCTATGCTCTATGACGTTGAGCAAGTAGAGATACTTCTCGGTCCTCAGGGTACTCGCTATGGCTCTAATGCGCTCGCTGGCTTAATAAATCTTCAGAGTAAAGCGCCTACAAACGAAGCAAACTATGGCCTGCAATTTGAAAGCGCTAATCACAACAGCGAAGGTTTAGCAGGTTACCTGTCTGGTCCAATATCTGAGAACATGCTTTATCGATTGTCAGCACAAAAAATCACGTCCGACGGTTTTAACACTAATCAATTTCTCGATAAGAAAACCAGTCAACGAGATGAGGGTACCGTTAGAGCAAAACTCCAATGGACGCCTTCAGACTCTATGCAATTGGATTTAACGGGATCTAAGATTGACTTAGACAATGGCTATGATGGGTTTTCATTAGATAATGCTCGCGACACGATTTCTGATGAGCCTGGGTTCGACCGCCAAAAGGCTGACTTGTTGAGTGCGAGATTGTTGCTAACGCAATTTGAGAGATTCGGCGTCGAGGTCCTGCTAACCCACGCTGACTCAGAAACTGGCTATGCTTATGACGAAGATTGGGCCTATGTTGGCTTTCACCCTTGGGAATACTCCTCCACCGATCAATATTTCCGAGATAGAGGGACCGGGAGTGCGGAGATTCGGTTTGTCTCTTCAGAGTCTGGTCGAATCTTTTCAGATACCACTGATTGGGTTTTCGGCATTTACTCTCTAAACCAAGAAGTTCACTTGAAACGGACTTATACTTTTTTGCCTGCTGATTTTAATAGTAACTATGACATAGGCCGTACAGCGATTTATGGAGAAGTTAATTCTGATCTTGGTGAGGCCTGGGGATTAACTCTTGGAATTCGTGGCGAGAAATTTTCCGCTACCTATGTTGACACCAATAGTGTTCATTTTAGACCGGAAGAAAATCTCTATGGGGGAAAGGTGGCGCTAACATACCGGACATCTGAAACATCTCTTCTCTACGCAAGTGTATCGCAGGGCTACAAAACGGGGGGGTTTAATACAGACGGAAGCCTTGATCAAGATTTGCGGGATTTTGATGCTGAAGGGCTGCTGAATTATGAGCTTGGTTTGAAAGGTTCATTTTATGATGACCACTTACAAGCTCAATTAGCTCTATTTTTTATGGATAGGGATGACGTACAAATTTCAAGCTCAGTAGTCCTGCCCCGCGCTGATGGGAGTTCAGAATTTGTTGATTACGTCGGTAATGCGGCGACCGGATCTAACTACGGTCTTGAGCTTTCGGCTCGGTATATTGCCTCTAACCAAATTATATTCTACAGCTCATTAGGTATACTACGCACCAAGTATCAAAGCTTTATTAATTCAGCGGGGGACGACCTTAGCGATAGACAACAAGCTCATGCGCCAAACTATCAATATACTTTGGGTGTGGATGTTAACTTGAATTCTAAAATTAAATTAGATTTAAACATTCAAGGAAAAGATGATTTCTATTTTTCAGACAGCCACAACTTTCGCTCAAAAAATTACGACCTGATCAATGCAAGTCTCACGTATAATTTTGAAGAATGGCAGGTGACTTTATGGGGAAGAAATCTTAGTGATAAAAATTATTTAGTACGCGGTTTTTTCTTTGGCAATGATCCAAGAGAAAATTATGCCTCCAAGGGATACACACAGCTAGGAGAACCTAAGCGGATCGGTCTCACACTTAATATGACTTTCTAGTTAGAGTTTCATCTCTTTAACTTTGACCTTGAGATCGCTTTTGTATTTTTTAAGTTTTTCGGCGGTAGCGTTATCAAAGGAGCCAATAATCTCAGCAGCCAAAATTCCCGCGTTCTTTGCTCCGTTTAGCGAGACGGTTGCAACTGGCACTCCGGCGGGCATCTGTAAGATCGAGAGAATTGAATCCCAACCGTCGATTGAGTTCGTCGATTTAATAGGCACACCAATCACTGGTAACGTACTCACTGATGCAACCATCCCGGGCAAGTGCGCGGCGCCGCCAGCCCCAGCGATAATTACTGATAGACCGGACGCTCTGGCATTTTTTGCATAGTCAATCATGGCCTCTGGCGTGCGATGTGCTGAAACCACCGACATATCATAATTTATACCAAATTCCGTGAGGATCGTAGCTGCATCTTCCATAACGCTTAGGTCGGAATCGCTCCCCATGATAATGCCAACTTTTGGGCTTTCTGTATTTTTCATGATATTACTTTGATCACCTTTTTAACTAACCGAACGCGTTTTTTTAGCGCTTCCGTATCATCGTTAAGAATCGTTACATGGCCCATCTTCCGATGGGGTTTGGTAATTTCTTTACCATACAAAAAAATATTTGATCCTTCAATTTCCAGCAGTTTGTCCAAGCCGTGATAAATCGCGGGGCCAGTATATCCCTCCTCACCCAATAAATTGACCATTGCTGAGGGGGTATTAATTTTAGTTGAACCTAAAGGTAGACCAAGAATAGCACGAAGATGCTGTTCATATTGGGAAGTATCATTGGCGTTTATAGTCTGGTGCCCACTGTTATGAGGCCTCGGTGCCACCTCGTTTACCAGTATCTCACCCTCTTTGGTGACGAACATTTCTACTGCTAGGAGGCCTACGATACTTAGGCTTTGAGCGATTTTTCTAGCAAGCGTTTCTGCCGTTTGCTGTATGTCTTTCGGTAATGAACTAGGGGCTATCAGATAATCAACTAAGTTAAAGTCTGGGTTAAACACGCACTCGACGGGGGGAAAAATTCTAATCTCTCCCAATGAACTTCTGGCAGCAATCACAGAAATTTCGGTATCAACATCGACAGTCTTTTCTAGTAGCCCAGGGTCATCGAAGGCTCTCTCTATGTCGTTAACCGTCTTCAGGCTTACGACACCACCGCCATCATAACCGCCCTTGCCCAATTTATTAAACGCAGGGAAGAAATTGGCATGAGCTTTAACATCCTCGCGATTTTTTACCATTATAAATTCAGCGGTGGGTATCCCTTGTTCAAGGTAGAATTGTTTCTGAGTTCTTTTATCTTGAATTATTTCTATAACCCGCGGCTGAGGGTAAATTTCAACGCCCTCCCTCTCTAATTGATACAGGGCATCGATATTGACGTTTTCTATTTCTATAGTAAGCAAGTCTGCTTGCTTACCGAAAGCGTAAACTGTCTGATAGTCTTGCAGAGAGCCTTGCGTATATTCGTTTGCCAGGCCTTTGCAGGGACCATCCTCGCTCGGGTCTAGTACACACGTGTATAGATTGAAATTAGGACAGGCTTGTAAGAGCATTCGGCCTAGTTGCCCGCCGCCGATAATACCTAATTTGAAATCTCTAAAGAACGCTTTCATGGGTTATTGCCGATATTTTTATCGGGAAAGCGACGCATCATAACAAGAATAAGAGGTAAGAGTAAATTTACATTCTAATTCGGCGAATTCTAGTTTTATTGAGAAGTGAAAATAAAATTCATGCTTTTTAATTGTTTTAATCTAACCGCGCCGCACTTATTTTTCGCGATAACTATGGTCAAAGGTCTCGGCGGCTAGTCGATCGGTACCGACCCTTTAACTAGTCGGGTAACGAGAAAGCCACCAGTTGCGGAACTGGAGAACTGTTAATTGTTAGGGCGATGTACTGTTTTCCATGGACAGCGAAACTCATCGGTGCGCTTTGGGGGCTGCCTGATAATTCGATACGCGCGAGCTCCTCACCAGTCGCTTTATCTCTGGCGATTAACAAAGGTCCGTAACCGGTGTCTTGCGCGTGAATAAGTAGAGTCGAGGTGACAAGCACCGGGTGACGTCCGCCTCCACCAAGCGGCGGCATACGAACGCCCTTAAGTGCGGGATGGTTTTCCACCCTCGCCATCCCATCTCCATTAGCTACCTGCCATAATATCTCGCCTTGATCCATATCGAGGGCAGTGATAGTTGAGTAGGGTGGTTTAAGCAGAGGCAGTCCGCGCGGTCCAACCACTCCCCTGTTTTGTAATCGGTAGTAA
>JAQWOJ010000068.1 GCA_029245905.1 Gammaproteobacteria bacterium | reverse complement strand
GGCGGCTCATTATGAAAATAAAGACCTAAGATGGTTTGATCACTGGTAGCCCTACCATTAGTCGTATAGTGAAACTGCATACTTAGCTTGTGGTTTGCTGGAATATAAACGCCTGTGTTTGCAGGGAAAGTCATTGCATCGACCTTGCCCGGCGCATATCCCTCAAGAAATCGAGTAGTGGCATTACCCCTTGCCGCCTCTCCTTCTACTTCCTCTTCGGGAGCCGTGACATATGTGAGCAGGTGATGCAGAACAGACTCATCTCCGGCGATGTATTGAACCGCCTTCACCCATTTGTCGTCTTCAAATGGCAGGTCAACATCAACATTAATATAGTCCAACACTCCGGTGGCTGGAATCTCATGTTTCGGCGCAGTCACTATATAGTCCGGCTCTCCTAGCTGCCAATCGAAGCGATTCGAAAATTCCAATTGTGCCAAGGGGTCTTCTGAAGATTTTCCTCTTGGTGATCCTGCATCTATCCAATGCACGAGTTTCTGCATGTCGAGATCAGAAATATAGCGGGCGTTAGTAAAATGTCCGATAGTGGGATCCACTTGCGCCGGTGGCATACGTTTTGTCAACAAAACTTCTTTAATCATCGGCGACCAACCTTGCAACATCAAATGGCTATCCATAGCAAATGGGCCGATTCCATCTTCACGATGACAAGACGCACATTTGCCTTGGATTATAGGCGCGATCTCTGAAGCATAATCCGGCACTGCATTGGCGTGCCGCTCCTTCATAGGATAGCTCAGAGCACATCCGTCAACAGCTTCTGTTATGGTCCTCTCTCTTCCCGCCTGACCCATAAGGACTGCATTGGCTTTCTCGGAGATACCTCCACGGTATAAAACACTGAGTTGTTGAGGGTCAAGAACAGCAATCTCGCCTGACTGTCCAAACGCAATCGCTTCTGAAACCAACTGCCCATCGTCCAGCAATAAAGGCATATTGAGCCCGTCTAGTGCTTTATCGTCCCCAAAAAACTTGTTCTCCATTCGACTTGGAGATCTAAGTAGAGCAAATGACAGAGGCTTATCCTCAAATCGCTCTTGTAACTTTTTAAACTTTAACAGCGCATTATCCATCGACGAACAAGATTCACTGAACGCCATCAGAACCAGCGCATCTTGATGACGATAACGGCTGAGCTGATGGAAGTTACCGTCACTATCTAGCAAGGAAAAATCCCCCGAACGATCGGGCGATGCATGAGCAATTGTTATACACATTAAAACAAGCAGTGCCGTATAGGATAATTTGATTCTTTTCATGCGCTTGTTCTCCTCTCATCAGATATCTAATTTCAGTTTATCTTATACAAACATAATTTGTCAGATATTGGTTTTAATTCGACCAAGCTTTCGGACTAAGGGTGCTTATAAAATAAGTTTTTTATCGATTTGAATTACTTGACCATCCGTTGGTAAGAGAAATACCCGATGAACATTTCATCCCAACTCTGGGCCCCACCGCGCACAGTAGCGCTCGGGTCCGGATTGCCCAAATTGTGGTGTGAATTATCAAATGCCCCTTCAATCAAAACTCTTGTTCCCTCGGGCAATAGAATGGGTTCCGCCAGTCTATAAGTTCGCTGCCATTCGAAGCTGTAATTTGGGACATTGATAATATCTTGTCTAGCTCCATTTGGATAAATAGCACTCATACGCATGTGCTTGCCACGATAGTGCATGTGTGGGCGAAGACCATGCAACATTATCTCTTCCTGAAAGATGTAGGACGCTGTCATCTTATGCTCATCGACAAATGGCGGTATAAGAATCCTTTCCCCTGCATGACTCAAAGAGAGGGTGGAGTATCGGTATTTCGGCCTTTGTTTCGCAAAATACAACCCAATCATCGTTCTATCCACAACCTCTTTTCCAAAAGTAGTGTAGTGCAGGGACATTTGCACTGCAGAGCCAACAGGGATAAAAACCCCAGTATCCTGAGGGTAGGAAACTGCATCCTCCTTGCCAGGCGCATACCCCTCTAGAAATTCCATATAGGCTTCACTATTAACGTTACCAGAACTCTCTGATCGTGCAGGGGAAACTACATAACTAGTCAGATGATGCAGCACACGTCTATCCCCGGGGATATGTTGGACGGATTCCACCCACACATCGTCTTCAAAAGGCAGGTTAATCGATACCTCCTCATAATCTAATACGCCAGTGGCAGGCACCCGGAACGCTGGCAACTCCAGAATATAATCCGGCTCGCCCAGCTCCCAAATGGCCTCTCGCGATTCCAATTGAAGTAACGGATCTATACCACTCTCCGCCGCAGGTGCGCCCGCGTCTATCCAATGCACCAATGTTCGAAGGTCAGACGCATTTATATAGCCAGCATTTATGAAATGGTTAATGGTTGGATCAACTTGTGCTGGAGGCATACGCTTAGTCATGAGGACTTCTTTGATCATAGAAGACCAACCTTGAACCATTGAGTGAGAATCCATTGCAAAAGGAGCAATTCCGCCTACGATATGACAACTTACACACTTATCTTTTAAAATCGGCGCTACGTCCTTAGCGAAATCTGGGACATTGTTTGAGCGAGCCCTTAACGATGGAAAATCTAATTCACATCCTTCAGCGGCAGTCTCCAATGCAGCTTCAATCATATCCAAGTTCCCAGAAATGGCCTTAGACAAAGTATTTGTAATAACGGAAATTTCGGGCTTTGAAGTTGTGGAAAGTCGGTCGGCACCCAATCCTCCTCGGTATAAAACCTGACGCTGACTGGGTGCTAAAATGATGATTTGGCCGGCTTTGGTTATCCCTAAACTTTCTGCCACCAGCTGAGAGTCATCCAGAAGAATTGGCAACTCCAGAGAATAGGCAGTCGCCATCGTCCGGACTTCATTGATCCCATCTTTTGATGACGAATCAATCGCTAGAAAGGTCACTCCTCTTCGTTCCCAGTTGGCTCTCAGCGAACGATAATTCGATAACTTATCGCTATTTTCTGGGCAATCCGAAGCCACTGAGATTAAAACTAAGGCTTTAGTATCAGCATACTTGCGAAGCTGATGGAAACTACCTTCATGATCGAGTAGAGCAAAGTCCTCTACCTTTCCCGAGGCTGCGCTTACCCATTCCGCGGAGACGAGGGCAATACTCGCAACGAAGAGAAAACTTAAGTTCCTCAAGAAAAGCTCCTTATTCAAAGAAAATGGCAAGCGGGAATTTACCTGACCAGAGGCTCCGACATCCTGTTTGTCGACGCACCACTCCACCAAGATAAAAAAGTAAAAGTCTGATCTGACGCCTTACACATAATTTCGCCGGTTTTCTTTATCATCAAGTGCTAAAAATACTTTCTATCCCTCATTGCTTTGATTATTTTTATGAGAAACCATAGAGAACGATTCTATAAGAGAGAATTTTCTGAAAAGCTCATACATAGCCCAAAGAGCAGCCGCTATTATTATAAACATCATCCCCCAGCGCATGAGAGCGGCCCAAAAAAGTGAATCAAGAACAGGCATCTGAATTTGGTACAACCCGAGTGTCGTGCCACGCTCCAGCATCCAATGCCAAGCACTATGGGCTAGCAACGCTGATAAAAGTATCGTCCCTACTCTCTCTGCAACAAAGTATTTAAACAGCGAATTTAAAACAGGGATTACTAGGATAAGCACAAACAACTGGCCAAGCTCGACGCCAATATTAAAGGAGAGTAGAGAAGAGAACAAATGGCCGCCGGCAAACTGCAGCGTCTCGCTAAAAAGAAAAGAAAAACCGAAGCCGTGAACAAGTCCAAACCCAAACGTAACAATCCATCGGTGCTCCAGTTTTGCTCCAATAATATTTTCAAAAGCCATATAAACAATAGACAAAGCGATGAGTGTTTCTATCAAAGGAGGAAACCATATTGCGCTTGGAGCGACTCCAAACGCAGACCCAATTAATGTTATCGAGTGTGCTATCGTAAACGAGGTAACCACTGGAATTAATGCACGCATAGACCTGAGTGGAATCACTAAACAGAAAAGAAAAAGCAAATGGTCAATGCCTTCCAAAATATGCTCAAAACCCATCTCAATGAATCGAAGCGCAGCCTGGTGCCATCTGGGATCAAGTTCTACTACACCTGGGTTACCGAGATAATTGAAAACCCGCTCTGCCCCGTTTGGCACCAAAAACCTTAATACGGTGGTTGTCTGATCAGAGAGGGTTCCCAGCTCTGGGTTGACAGAAAAATCAGAATCCTCAGACTGAATTGGATATGTAACTAGAACATCGAGCACCCCTTGCCTCCAGAATAAATCGGTACTGTCGTCAAGCGGAGGACTCTCAATATTATCTAGCGCAACGTCATAGCTAGAAAAAGATCGATTAGACGGAAGTGAAACACGCGTTCGTAGCAGTTGTTTTTCTAGAAGCTCCTCTCCGTTTTCATAAAAATTCAACGACTCTGTGATATATATTCTTGCTGCGTCGTCTAAGGCAAATTGCGCCTCCGAAAATTGCAAAAACCCTGGCCCTCTGAGGGGAAAACTCACTTCTCCTAGAGCTTCCATCGGTACGCGAAGCAGAACAGTCAATTCGTTTCCGTCCGGTTTGACGAATGCATATACAGTGACACGGGAAGGAATATCATGCGCCTGAATCAAGCTGGACATGCTTCCACAGGCAATGAGAATTAACAATCGTGAGGAGATGACTCCAACAAGAATAGTCTTTAGTGCTGCAAAATATTTCATAAAAATTACTTATTTCTCATAAAAAACATTAAGTTAACTAAATTAATATGGCCATAATTTAACTTCTTCAACTCGTTTCAAGCAAGGATTTTGAGCATTGTTACAAAATCTTACAAAGGCTGATCTTAAAAATCTGGAAGTGAGTATACTGCGTCCGAATTAGGCAGTATACTCGGTCCTGCTCTGAGAATTAGTCATCCCGAAGGTTTAAGGGCATTAAGAGGAGAATAAGAATGACAAAGATCAAATTATTAATAGGGGCAGGTCTGGTAGTTGCCCTCGCCGCATTGCAGATTGGGCAATCTCAATTGCAGGAACCCGTTGTCGCGGCCAACAATGATGTTATGGCACCGCACTTCTTAGTCGACCCTTTGTGGCCAAAGCCACTTCCCAACCATTGGATTCAGGGAAATACAATTGGTGTTGACGTGGACGAGCGAGATCACATTTTTGCAGTTCATAGAAATACCGAGTCGCAGTTCATGCGCATCCAGGAGATCGGACTTTATTCAGGAGTTTCTGAGTGCTGCACGCCCGCACCTCCAATTCTTGAGTTCGACTTAGAGGGCAACCTTATCAATGCTTGGGGCGGGCCTGTCGAAGGCGCTCCTTATGTTTGGCCTGAATCGAATCATGGAATAGACGTTGCTCCAAACGGAGACGTCTGGATCGGAGGAAACGGTGGGCCTGACTCGCACGTTTTAGTGTTCACCAGAGATGGCGAATATGTGCGCACGGTAGGAGTTCCTGAGGCAGAAATGGACAGCAACAGCGAGACTCACTACGGTCGAGTTGCTGAAATTGCGATAGATGCGGCCAACAGCGAAGTTTATTTTGCGGATGGATACGTAAATAAGCGGGTAGCAGTTGTCGATCTAGCAACCGGAGCCTTCAAAAGATATTGGGGTGCTTATGGTAATCGTCCCGACGATGACGCGGATGTGACTTATACGCCTGGCGAACCTGGCCCTCAGCAGTTTCGAGGACCTGTTCACTGTGCAGAACCTTCAAATGATGGGTTAGTTTACGTATGCGACCGTGGAGCGGACCGAATTCAGGTTTTCCGCACAGATGGCACATACGTCAGAGAAGTAATTATCTCTCCAGCGACATTAGCTCAAGGATCGACTTGGGATATAGATTTCTCGCCCGATGAAGAGCAGGAATTTATCTATCTAGCGGATGGTCAAAATTTCAAGATCTACATTATCGATCGTGAATCTTTGGAAGTACTCTATACATTTGGTGATGGCGGCAGGCAGCCCGGGCTTTTCTTTGCTCCTCACAGTATAGCTACCGATTCTGAGGGAAATATCTACACAACCGAGACATACGAAGGAAAGAGAATCCAGAAATTTCTTTACCAAGGTATGCAGCCGGTTACAGTGCGAGATCGCGCACCTACCTGGCCAGCTGAGGAACTATAAGAGACCTTATATAAATTCTCTTAGTTAGAAAAAAAGCCTGCCATCCTCTCGGATAGCAGGCTTTTTTTTGGAATATATTCGTCAAAACACGACATGCCTTTCGATTGACCACTATCTAGCGGTTCCGTTAGTCTGGTTGGCGAAGCATCAATTCTTATTTTAAGTTTCTAAAATCACTTACCAAGCATAGACTAGGCGCACCTCAGCCTGATTCCAAGCTTTGTTAACTCGGTAGCTTCACTCAACGCTCGTTGAACCAGACTGTAAGCCCTCTTTAAACCCGCGAATGAGTTCCAAGCGCATTCAAACTTGTATCATTTTGGCTCGTCAATTAAGCTTATCGAGCTGATAATGTTCTTAATTTTTAAACGGGTCATTACGAATGAAAAACCTATACTTACTTGCGATATTTTTTACTTTCTTGAATATTAATCCTGCTAGCGCAGAGGACGTCAACATCGACTATATCTATAGCGGAGATCACAATACTGACTTCAGCAATATCAGTGTTTCTCTAAAGATTGGTGAATTTAACGACGACCGCGAAAGTGACCCACGGCAGATTACTGATAACTATCTCGCAGAGGCACCTCTAACCGATATTATTCGAAGCGCACTAGTGCAAGGTCTGGAGCATGGTGGAGCCTCTTTAGTAGAAGCAAACGAAGATATGCAAATGACAGGTCGAATCGTTAGCTCTCAAATGCAACTGGTCGACAGAGGGGGGGTGGAATCTGTGCAACTGACAATCCGAACGCAAGTAGAGCTGCAGGGGGGCGGTCGAACAATCTGGGAAACGACTCTTTTTGGTAGAGGAACAGTTCCAATTAGCGAAGGCATAACTGGAGCGGTCCATGGAGCCCTAGACAGAACGATCAGAGAGTTGGTGAATGACGATTACTTCGTAATCGAACTGCAATAATTTGCTACGGAGAACAGCCCAAGCCAGAGAAGGCTGTTTCTTCAATAGGTCCCGATTGAAAAGGGAATAAATCGAATTGGATGAGGCCTTCAATTTCTGCTAACGAGGCACCCATCTCACAGTGGTGCAGGTGAATGGGCGCAGATTGATCCATAATAAAACCTGCAACTGCTCCATTTGAATCAACTACTATTTTGAAGAATCTATCTGGGACACGGTGCGGATTGTTTGTAATTAAATTTTGCAAGGTAGAGTCTAGATCGTATATTGGTCCAGCTATTACATAGACTTCACCAACTCGATTTACCAAATTTCGAATAGACCAGTCTAAACCATACCAGGCGCCTTGGCTCAAACTCGAACTTCTAGCGACAATATTGGTAAGATAATTAACTTCATTCCAATAAGGCGTCCCAGCAAAATCCACCAGCGGAACATATTGAGCGCGGATTAAACCCACACTCTCAGAATCAATAAAATCATCCACTTTTAACGTGTCACTTACGTATTGATCGTTGACGGCAGCTCTAGACAAGCTTGAAGCAATTCCAATCGAATTCGATGATACTTTATAAGCAACCCAGTCAGCGGATTTCGTCTCCGTATTGTAGGAAAGCGCATAGATAGGCCGGATTATCAAATGATTCTGCTTACTTCCACCCAGAGGGCAACCCTGGTAGCAGTGGCCAATCTTGTAACTCTGAGCAAGAGAACCAAAACTAATTAAAAGAAATATGGTACAGAACAAAATTTTACGCATAACCAATAATCCGGTTTTTCGAGATCAGGATATAGTATCTCAAAATTCTCTTCATCCTAGTAACTTTAGTAACATCCATGCGAAATATTTGAGGGAACAGCCTCTGAATAAGGACAAGGGAAATAAAAAAGCTTGATTTTCCAAAATAACGTTCTTAATTATTAAAATTCAATGGGTTTCGAATTTTCAGGAAGGATTACTATCGGCAAACCGATATCATGCGAGCCATTAAGTATCAAAGCTTAGTTGTGTGGAAGGAACTCTAACCTAGGGGGAACAAAGCTAGATTAATAGACTATTTCTTTTTTAAAGAAAGATTTTTATATCTAGATTATTGTTCGTAGCCCGGCAGCTTAACAGCGGCCGGGCTTTTTTTTGCTCAGATCCTCTAATTTTTAACTTTAGAAGCCAAACTTACTGGTCAGGAGTTGCCCCGGCCATCGAACTTGCTATGCTAGACTAATTGCCGACAGTCAAAAAATCGAATACTAATCATGAAAAATTTATCCCTAGCTATTGCTTTGCTTTGCGCTGCAAGACTCAGCCTTGCTGAAAGTACACTGCTATTCAATGTGAATGGTTATACATTGAGCGACAATAGGGAAATGAGAAAATTTTCTGCGTTACAGTTCACGGAGGACCAAATTGACCGACTATATTCTCCCGAAGAAGAACTTCCGACAGGCATTGAAACAATCATTGATGGTAAAGGACAAGCTCTTATTCCAGGATTAATTGACGCTCATGGGCACATGGAAAGTTATGGATCGAGTTTACTGCGTGTCGACCTCGTTGGCGCTAATTCTGAGGAAGAAGCAGCAGAGCGCATTCTAGCTTTCTCTGAAAAAAATCCGGAACTTGAATGGATACAAGGCCGAGGATGGAATCAAGTACTTTGGGCTATTGGGGAATTCCCGACAGCTGAAAGTCTTGATGCCCTTCTAAGTGACCGACCAGTTTGGGTGACTCGCATCGATGGGCATGCGGGATGGGCCAACTCTTTAGCTATGGAAATGGCAGGCATTGATCTAACCACAGAAAATCCGACTGGCGGTCAAATTATGCGTGATCCGGATGGTAATGCGACAGGTGTTCTCATTGACACAGCTATGAGATATGTGAGCTCTCAAATACCTCGACCAACACTAGAAGAGCAAAAAATTACGCTTGAGACTGCAATGAACACCTTAGTAGATTACGGTATTACCAGCGTGCACGATGCTGGTGTCGACAGCCAAACTATCCGCGCCTATAAAGAACTCGTGAAAATGGCACCTCTCAAAATTCGGGTAAACGCAATGCTTTCTGCATCCGACCCTCTTTACCAAGACCGATTAAAAGAAGGTTTTTACCGCAGTTCAGATGATACGTTTGTTATGCACAGCGTCAAAATAGTCGCCGATGGAGCACTCGGTAGCCGCGGGGCTGCAATGATAGATAGCTATTCTGATGATCACGGTAATCATGGGCTTTTGCGTTATGATGATGAGAGATTAGAATTTCTCATGCGGGCGGCGATGAATACAGGTTTCCAAGTCGCCACTCATGCTATTGGTGATGGAGCAAACTCAGTAACACTTGATAATTATGAGCGCTTAATCGCTGAGACAAATTCGAGAAGCCGCAGGCATCGTATAGAACACGCACAGATCCTTCGTTACGAGGATATAGCTAAATTTGCTGAACTCGGGGTAATTCCTTCGATGCAAGCAACTCATGCGACTAGCGACAAAAACATGGCTGAAGATCGAATTGGTGGAATTCGCATTCAAGGCGCATATGCTTGGAGAAAGCTAATCGAAGCCGGGGCGCTGATCGCTAACGGATCAGACTTTCCAGTTGAGTCGCCAAATCCATTTTGGGGGCTTCATGCCGCGGTTACCAGACAGGACAGAAATGGTAGCCCGCCTGGAGGCTGGTTTCCCGAAGAGCGGATGACGCTCACAGAAGCCTTTGCTAGTTTTACTCTCGATGCGGCCTACGCCGGCCACCAAGAGGATATTATCGGGTCGCTGGAAGTCGGGAAGAAAGCAGATTTTGTCATTCTAGATCGAGACCTTTTTTCGATACCCGCCGATGAAATCTGGCAGGTACAAGCTATAGAAACATGGGTCAATGGAGAAAAAGTTACTGATTAGTGGATACAGGCAGAACGTAATGCAGTCAAATGTCTTTGCGGACGCTCATCGATACAACGAGCAAATTTTTACTTTAAAAAGGGTATCGAAGCTAATCTTGAGAAGCCTTATAATTAGAGAAAAGATCCTTTTAAGACTCCAAAGATCAAAATAACAAAAGGCGTGGATTAAATGTTATGAGTATTGCTAAACAACGCGCAGGACGGCATTTCCTGCAAATTCCCGGACCCTCCAATGTCCCAGACAGCGTCCTACGCGCTATGTCCAAAGCAGTGATAGACCATCGAGGTCCTGATTTTCCCGACATAACCTTTGATGTGCTCAACCAACTGAAAGATGTATTCAATACCACGGCTCCAATAGTCATCTATCCCTCTTCCGGCACCGGGGCGTGGGAAGCAGCCTTAGTCAATGTGCTCTCCCCGGGGGATAAGATACTCGCGTTCGAAACTGGCTGGTTTGCAACGTTATGGAAGAACATGTCTCAAAAATTGGGGATCGAAGTTGAATGGGTTGAAAGTGATTGGCGCCGAGGAGTCGACCCCTCAATAGTCGCAGACAAGTTAGCTGCCGACTCAAAAAAAGAGATTAAAGCTGTTTGCGTGGTTCATAGTGAAACCTCGACAGGTAGCATGAGTCGTATAAGCAAAATTCGCCAGGCTATAGACAGCACAAATCATCCTGCTTTATTTATGGTGGATGCTATCTCTTCGCTAGGATGTGTCGAATACAAACATGATGAATGGGCCGTGGACGTGACCATAAGCGGGTCTCAAAAGGGTTTAATGCTACCCCCAGGATTAGGGCTGAATGCGCTTAGCGAGAAGGCGTTGGAAGCATCCAAATTATCCTCCTCCAGAGTAAGCTATTGGTCATGGCAAGAAATGATAGAGAACAATGAGCAAGGTGTTTTCCCCTACACTCCGGCAACAAATCTGCTCTTCGGATTGCAAGAGGCTCTAAAACTGCTCCATGGAGAAGGGCTTGCCAATGTATACGCTCGTCACTCCAGGCTCGCACAAGCAACGCGTATCGCACTAGAAAATTGGGGGTTGGAAAACCTTTGCGTGGTTCCTGAAGAATTTAGTGATTGTCTGACAGCGGTGGTAATGCCCGAGGGTCACGATGCAGATAATTTACGAAAAATCATACTTGAGAAATTCAATATGTCTCTTGGAACCGGCTTAGGAAAAATGAAAAGTAAAATTTTTAGAATAGGCCACATAGGTGATTTCAATGAATTAGCTTTAACGGGAACATTAAGCGGCGTTGAAATGGGACTAGGCATTGCCGGAGTTCCCCATACCAAAGGTGGTATAAATGCAGCTATGGAATTTTTATCGAATCAATAATTAAAATAAAAAGAGTGACTCATGGACTCAACTACAGCAGTTAGCACAAGTGCAGCAATCTCTCTCGCGGGTTTCGCTATAGTAATTTTTCTTCTTTTATTCCTGATCGCCAAATGGAAATGGCATGTATTTTTTGCATTACTTATTCCAATAATTTTTTTTGGTATATTACCAGGCATTCAACAGAATAATTTCATCGACGCTTTTGAGAGCGGGTTTGGGAACACCTTAGGGTCTATTGGTGTAGTAATTGTGCTCGGATCAATAATTGCGGAAGCTTTAAAACATACCGGTGCGATACAGGTAATTACGAAATCGATGGTAAACCTCGTTGGTTCTCACCGCATGCCGTTGGCTCTAACTTTAACAGGATTTATTATTGGCATAGCAATATTTTCTGATGTTGCTTACGTAATACTAAACCCTCTAGTGCATTCCGCAGCGAAAACTATGAACGTGGGGATCGCGGCGATGTCGACAGGCCTTGTAGGTGCTTTACAGCTAACCCACGCCATCGTCCCTCCAACACCAGGACCACTTGCTGCTGCAGCAATTGTTGGTGCCGACATTGGCCAAACGATTATATTCGGCGGCATTGCCTGTTTATTTGGATCTCTATCATGTTGGGCCTGGGGCGTATACTTCTCTGGGCCGCGCATTAAAACCATGGCTAGCGAAGAGTTTGAGGGGATTTCTATAGAGGACTTGGCGAAAGAGGAAGAAAAAGAATTACCTAGCAGCCTAAGTTCCTATGCTCCTATCGTGATTCCAATCATCCTCATAGGAACACAAAGTGTTGTCTCATTAGTCGCGCCTGAGGGGCATTTCTTACGAACAATATTTTCTTACCTAGGTTGGCCTGTCGTTGCTCTCTCAGTTGGAGTTTGGCTGGCTTACCGAAATATCACCAATCCCGAAGATAAAGAAAATGCGAAAGACGCATGGGTTGAAGCGGCACTAAAGACATCTGCAATGATTCTTGTTGTTACTGGGTTAGGAGGCTCTCTTAGCGCGATTCTGAGAGGAACACCCGCTGTCGATTTTATAGCGATGATGTTTACAGACTATGGGCTACCTACAATTTTACTCCCGTTCGTAATAGGAATAATCGGCAATATGATTACTGGTTCAACAACCGTAGGCGTCAT
>JAQWOJ010000059.1 GCA_029245905.1 Gammaproteobacteria bacterium | reverse complement strand
ATATCAGGCACAGCATCTACTAGAATCTCTCCATCCAGCTGAACAGCAATACGAAAGGCTCCATGCACACTAGGATGGTTCGGGCCCAAATTGAGAAACATAAACTCAGAGTCTTTAGATTTACGTTTCATTCCCCAGTCTTCTGGTTTGAACAATAGTGCCTGCTGCTCTTCCTCCGCTTTGTCGTCACCTAACGAGAAGGGCTCCATTTCCGTCGCTCTCGCCGGGTGCTCTTTCCTTAGCGCGTGACCCTCCCAGGTAGGAGGCAGCACAATACGACTTAAATTCGGATGTCCTTCAAAATTAATGCCGAACATATCCCAAGCTTCGCGCTCATACCAATTCGCAGCCGGCCACAACCCTATAACAGAGGGAATATTAAGGTCAGCATCGAACAGCGGAACCTTGACCCTAAAATCGCAATTTCCAGAAAACGACATTAGATGGTACACCACCGAAAACTCACTATCCGGTTGACCCGACCGATTCGCACGCATTCGCTCATCTATAGCAGTTAAGTCGAACAACATCTCAAAACAGGGAGTAGCCTCGTCACGTAGCGACCGGAGGAGGGAAACAACATTCTCTCGAGCAACCCAAACGGTTGGGATATGATCGCAAGTGACTTGCTCAGCGAGAATTTTCCCCTTAAATTTTTCTCGCAGGCGAACCAACAACTCTGACGAGCTATTTTCTCCACCGGTTACTTCTAGTAATGCTTCCATAGACTTTTAAATGTTATGAGCACTGGTTGGCTCAATCCTCTCTATACTTCATTCGGGGGCCTTAGCTCTGTGGCCGCTATTCTCTCAGGACCTCGCACCTTTCTTTGCACCGGGTGATCTTCTTTTTGGATGATGCCCTGCTCATTGATGACCCAGCTCAATGGCCGCCTCTCTCTACCGATCGATTCTTGGAGAAGAATAAGCCCCTGCAAAAGCGCCTCCGGCCTTGGCGGGCAACCCGAGACATAAACATCCACTGGTAAAAACTTATCCACCCCCTGTACGACCGAATAGATGTCGTACATACCCCCAGAGTTAGCGCACGAGCCCATAGATATAACCCATTTCGGCTCAAGCAATTGGTCATAAAGTAACCGGACTACTGGAGCCATCTTTCGAAAAACCGTTCCTGCTATGACGATCATATCGGCCTGTCGCGGGGTGCCCCTAATCACCTCAGCACCAAATCGCGCTAAATCGTGTCGAGCAGTAAATGCAGTGGCCATTTCAACGTAGCAGCAAGACAATCCAAAATTGAAAGGCCAAACAGAATTTTTGCGACCCCAGGAGACCATGTCTTCTAACTTCGCCATAACAACATTTTGACGAATAAAATCGTCCACTGCGTCACCGCCTGGCTGCGGTGAAGAGGAATCATCTACAGATTGTAGCTGCCAACTCATAATTTAAATTCCTTCCTATTTATAACCCCACCCGGACCTTTCACGTCTTGAAGTTCTCTTCTCTGAATCGCCGTCCGCCAGTCAAGTGCCCCAATGCGCCACAAGTAAAACAGAGCAACGATTAGCACAAAGATAAAGACACTTATTTCAATAAACCCAAGCCAGCCTGCCTCCCTAACTGCTACGGCCCACGCAAAGAGAAAGACCACTTCTAAATCAAAAATAATGAAAAGGATTGCTGTTAAATAAAAATGTACTGAGACCCTGAACTGCGCCGAACCAACGGAAATGATTCCAGATTCAAACGGAGTGTTCTTATACTTGCGATTGATCCTCTGGCCGAGAAAAAAAGACAACCCCAACATCAACACTACGACACCTAGAACAATACTCGCGTAGAGCAAAAAAGGGCCGAGGTTGTTCAAAAAATTGTCAGTCTGCTCCAACCTAAAATCCCTCGCTATTTTGGAATCGAATCAGAAGAAGTACGCTCACAACTTTGTAACAAATGCGCCTGAGAGTTTTCATGATTTTTGGGGGATACTTGACCTTTAATATAGCCTAAAAAACTATAAATAACATATGTTTCGGTTAAGGGCTTAATGTCACTTCTCATAATCTGCGATAATGGTTTTCTTCGACCCTTATTTGCTGCGTTTCACAACATAAAGTCGCACTTAAAGTAGGTCTTTTTAGGCGGGATGAAATGTACACTTATAGACACGCGATAGCAAGTTTTTTGTGGTCTTAAGGTCGGGCTAAGCCTTTATATTGTAATAATTTACGTCAATATTTTGACGTCTCCGAATATCAAATTAACGATACAGTTACGTAGCAATTTATTTGGCTAGGTATCGGCTAAAACCATCGCTAATAAACGACTGAAATTGAGAATTCTCAATCCTGAAGATGAGCAACGCTTTAATCTCTTCTTGTAATATTAATTCTTGCGCCTCGCTTGGTCCCAGCACCATAAAAGCGGTTGCCAAAGCATCTGCCCTCGCCGCAGACTCGTCTATGACGAATGCCGCCGCCAGATTGTGCGTAATTGGTTTTCCAGTCCTAGGATCAATTTCGTGAGAATAACGAACACCTCCACGCTCATAATAATTTCGGTAATCGCCGGAGCCCGCTAGGCTAATAGTTTCACCCAAGCTTCTAAGTAATGCATAAAGTTGAGAGCTACCGTAAACTGGCGCCTCGATAGCTGGAATCCACTCCTGATTATTAGGCTTCAATCCTTTGATTTTTATTTCTCCTCCGACCTCAATAAAATAACTTTCCACGTTTAGATCGCCTAGTAAGTTCGCTACTTGATCTACCGCGTAGCCCTTAGCCACCCCGCTCAAATCCAAGGTAATGTCTGCTGTCTTAGTGACTTGAGAAGCACCCTCATCAATTAATAAATTATCCAGCCCCACTTTCAACATAGCTTCGTTAATCGCTAGCTCCGACGGCAACTCAGAAAAAATGTTATGCGCTTCTGGACCAAATCCCCAAAGATTTACCAGTGGAGCGACTGTAATATCGAAAGCGCCACCAGAAAGCTCAGAAATTTCTTTTGAAAGCTCGAGTACAGATAGAAGGTGTTTTGATACAGACACTGGCAAATCTAGGGGTAACTGGTTCACATGCGATAATTCCGAGTCAAGTGAATAGGTCGTAAATATTCCCCGGTCCAATTCCTCCAATAGCTTCTCAATTTCATTCTCAATAAATGCATCAGAGACAGCCGCCTCCAATGATATGAATTGAACTTCATAACTGGTCCCCATGGTAAATCCGGACAGGCTAGACAACTGACTTTTGTCTAAAACTAGAGTGAAGCCTGCAAGAATAGCCAAAAGAAAAACAACAGCACACAGAATACGAAGCTTAAGCCCGCCTCGCTCAGAATGGTTGTGATACCTGAATATTTCTAGTCTTCCTCGGGGTAGAATTTATAACTTACACCTGCCATCTTGTCGATCATTCGAACAACTTGGCAGCAGTAACCGAATTCATTGTCATACCAAAGGTAAAGAACGCAGTGATTATCGTTTACAATCGTTGCACTCGAATCAACAATACCTGCTTCCCTAGTGCCAACAAAATCGCTAGACACAGCATCCGGCGATTGCGTGTAACTAATTTGATTCTGCAGTTTCGAGTGCAGCGCGATATCTCGAAGAAATTCATTGACTTGATCTTTCGTAGTTGTAGTGGACAGACTCAAGTTCATAATGGCCATTGATACATTTGGGATAGGAACTCGCACAGCGTTACCTGTTAATTTTCCCTCGAGCTCCGGCACTGCTTTAACTACAGCCTTGGCCGCGCCTGTTTCAGTAAGAACCATGTTGAGAGCCGCAGACCTTCCTCTGCGGCTACCTTTGTGATAATTGTCAATCAAGTTTTGGTCGTTCGTGTATGCGTGAACCGTCTCTACGTGCCCATGCTCGATACCGAAACGGTCGTTAATCACCTTCAATACAGGCGCAATTGCATTGGTTGTACAAGATGCGGCAGTAATGATTTTATCATCGCTCGTTATTTGATGATCATTAATGCCGTACACTATATTTTTAAGATTGCCCTTCCCAGGCGCGGTTAATATAACTTTCGCAGCCCCTCTAGACTTTAAATGCAATGATAGGCCTTCTTCATCGCGCCACTTACCCGTGTTGTCGATAATTAAAGCATCGCTGATATCATAATCAGCATAGTTTATCTCCTCGGGCTTGTTTGCGTATATCACCTGGATAACATTACCATTCGCTACCAAACACTTTCTTTCATTATCAACACGAAGCGTTCCCTGAAAAGCGCCATGAACAGAATCCGACGTGAATAAATTTGCGCGCTTTTCTAAATCATCATCGCCTCCCGGCCTGACTACAATGGCACGCAAGCGCATAACCTCTCCAGTCGAAGTTCGCTCTACCAACAATCGCGCCATAAGCCGCCCTATTCGACCAAAGCCATATAGGACCACATCTTGTGATTTCTTAATCGGCACCTCTTTTAAACCGTCTAGATAATCCATTTCGTTACGCACAAAATCTCGAACGGTCAGCAACGATTCAGGATTCTTCTCCTGATGTTCCATAAAACGGACAGTTAATTTACCGAGATCAATTTGGGTATGCCAAAGATCAAGTTCCGCCATAGCCATTAGCATAGGATGAGTTTCAAATTCAGACATCTCGTTGCGCTCTACTTGGCGAACAAACCGGTGGGATTTCATTATGAATGTAACGGAACGGTTATGAAGCGGACGACCATAGATGAATATTCCGACATTGCGCTGACTGAATAATCTGCCAATTACGGGAATCATTTCCTGCACTAGAGCTTCACGTTGCTTCCAGTCACCAAAATAATCTTCTACGTTTGGACGCTCCATGGATCCCCCTAAATAATTAACCAGCTCAGCAGGCCGGTATTATCTTGCGAAAGGAAACCCTATGCAATAAGACTAATGATTAATAATTAATTCTGAAGCGAATTCTCTAGAAATACTGTCTATTTTTTTTAAATGGCGAAATTTAAGCTACAATTGATGAATTCTAAAGCTAAAATTATTCAAACTGCGCAAAACCCCTAGGGAAACTTCGCTGTAAGTTCTGACCATGCGTACACCTTGACTATATTATTTATGAATTCCATACAAGAACCAGCTTTACCTAAAAACCCTTCCTCAATTTGTTATTGGAACAATATTTCAGGGTGTGCAAAAAGTATTGCTATTTGCAATGCCGGGGATAATGCGACATCTCCCATTCTTTTACTCTGCGAATCAAATGAAACTGTTGAACGCTCTATCAGAGAACTGAAATATTTTGCGCAAAGCTTTACGGATTTACCAGTGCTTAGTCTCCCGGACTGGGAGACCCTACCCTACGACACTTTTTCTCCTCATCAAGATATTACTTCGCAACGCTTAAGCGCACTCTATCATCTACCCAAATTAACGCGCGGCATATTAGTGCTTTCTATTTCAAGCCTCATGCATAAATTGCCGCCCAGTGAGTATATCGCAGCGAATAGCCTCGACCTTAAGGTTGGAGAAATATTAGAAATCGAAAAATTCAAGGAGCAGTTAATCCTTTCTGGATACAAGGTAGTCGATTCAGTTTTTGAACATGGAGAATTTACGATCAGAGGGTCAATAATTGACATATTCCCTATGGGATCAGTTCTTCCTTACCGCATAGATCTATTTGATAACGAGATTGAAACATTAAGAACTTTTGATCCAGAGTCGCAAAGATCTGACCAGCAAATACAAAAGATTAAATTATTGCCGGCCAGGGAATACCCTTTAGACGATGAAGGAATCAGTAAATTTAGAAATGGCTTTCATGAACTTTTTGATATTGATCCTAGACAATGCCCCCTTTATCAAGATGTAAGCGATGGAATTAGCTCATCAGGCCTCGAGTACTACCTTGCTTTATTTTATGACTCACTAGACTCGCTTTTTGATTTTATGCCTAAAGAGATGATAATTATTAAGGAAGGGCAGCTAAAAGAATGCGGCGAAAAATTCTGGGAAGATGTAGAAACGCGCTACGAAGTCCGACTTTTAGACAAACACCGCCCTGTTTTATCACCACGCAGTGTATTCATCCCAATCGATGATTTATTATCAAAGCTTAAAAATTACCGTCAAATTGAGCTTAAATCTCATAAAAGCAGCTTCGACTGCGGCGCGTTTATACTGCCCAACCTGGCAATCAATAGTCGCTTAACAGACCCGTTTTCCGCACTGAAAAATTTTATTAAAGATAGCAGCCCGAGAACTCTGCTATGCACCGAATCAACAGGAAGACAAGAAACTCTGCTCGAGTCATTGAACACTGCCGGCTTGAAACCAACTCCCATAGAACATGTTAACGATTTCTTCCAAGCAAAAATCAGCCTAGGAATTACAGTCGCCCCATTGGATCAGGGCATGTGGCTAGAGCAAGAGCATGTAGCTTTAGTCACTGAGTCCCAGTTGTTTAACAATAGAGTAGCCCAGCGCCGCAGACGGGATGAGCGAGGAATAAACGCTGACTTTATCATCAAAAGCCTAACCGAGCTCAGAATTAATGACGCTGTGGTCCATGTAGACCATGGGATCGGCAGATATCAAGGGTTAGAAACACTTACCACAGACAATCAAACTGCTGAATTTCTAATACTTGAGTACGCTAATGAAACAAAACTTTATCTACCTGTTACCTCACTCAACCTAATATCTAAGTTTAATGGCGCAGATGAAGCCTCTGTCTCCTTAAACCATTTAGGAAATGATCAGTGGAGTAAAGCAAAGCAGAAAGCGATTGAAAAAATACACGACGTTGCCGCCGATCTTTTGGATATATACTCAAAGCGAGGGGCGCAAAAAGGATTTCAGTGTGAGTTAACTGACAATGATTATGAAAGATTTTCGTCATCCTTTCAGTTTGAAGAGACCATAGACCAAGAAAATGCCATTGAAGCGGTCATCGATGACATGTGTAGCGAAAAATCAATGGATCGGTTAATTTGCGGCGACGTTGGTTTTGGGAAAACTGAAGTAGCAATGCGGGCCGCTTTCCTTGCAGTACAAAATAGCAAACAAGTTATTCTGCTAGTACCAACAACACTTCTTGCCCAGCAGCATTTCGAAAGCTTCAAGGATCGATTTTCTGATTGGCCAATCTCTATCGACGTCGTGTCAAGATTTAAGTCAGGCAAGGAACAAAGAGAAAGCTTTCAGAAAGTCAATGAAGGCAAAACCGACATCCTAATTGGTACTCATAAATTATTATATACCGAATTAGAGCACAAAAATTTAGGTCTTTTAATTGTTGATGAAGAACACCGATTTGGAGTCAGGCAAAAAGAAAAAATTAATTCTCTTCGGGCCAACGTTGACATACTAACTCTAACTGCGACGCCTATTCCGCGAACTTTAAATATGGCGCTCACTGGAATTCGCGATCTATCACTAATTGTTACCCCCCCAGCAAAACGGCTTTCTGTAAAAACCTTTGTAAGAGAACAACAAGACAGCATCCTAAAAGAGGCTGTCTCACGAGAGCTTCTCCGTGGAGGACAAGTTTTTTACTTACACAACGAGGTAAAGTCCATTGATAGTTGCGCCAAACACATACAAGAAATCATACCAGAGGCAAGAATTAGTATAGCCCATGGACAAATGCCCGAACGAGAGCTTGAAAAAGTCATGGTCGATTTTTACCACAAACGACATAATATTCTGGTCTGCACTACAATTATCGAAACTGGCATCGACATCCCAACGGCCAATACTATTTTGATTCACCGAGCGGATAAATTCGGACTCGCGCAATTGCACCAGCTCAGAGGTCGTGTGGGACGCTCCCACCACCAAGCCTATGCTTACTTGTTATTACCTAGCCGCAGCAGGCTTAGTAATGATGCACATAAAAGAATCGAAGCTATAGAGTCGGCCGACTCGCTCGGAGCCGGATTTAATCTCGCGAGCAATGATCTAGAAATTCGAGGAGCAGGAGAACTACTTGGTGATGAGCAAAGCGGGCATATACAAAAGATTGGATTCACTCTCTATACTGAGTTATTAGAGGAAGCAGTCGAAGCTTTGCGGGCCGGGAAAACTCCGAGCAACTCAATAGCATTGCATAAATCTACAGAAGTTAATTTGCGCATTCCAGCTCTCATCCCCGAATCCTATTTACCAAATGTACATACCCGGCTTATTATGTATAAAAAAATATCTGGGTGCAGAGATGACGAAGACTTAAGGGACTTACAAGTCGAAATGATAGATCGATTCGGTCTATTACCAGAATCCCTAAAAAGACTATTCAGGCTAGCTGCAGTAAAATTGGAGGCGAAAACACTTGGCATTAAGAAAATTGACGCAAATATCAGCTCGGGGAAGATCGAATTTGAGAAAAAAGCGCTTACGGACCCATTATCCATAGTTGCGCTTATTCAAAAAGAACCCGATCTTTATAAATTAACAGGTGCAAACCAGTTGCATTTTTCACACAATCAGGACAATGCAGATAAAAAATTAGAATTTATCTCAAATTTACTTGGCCAACTAAAATTAATCGAACCGAAAACTGCATAATGATAATCTTTAGCAGAGCTCTCTGTTTTCTCATTCAGCGTTTGCCAATCTTGGCAATAGTGCTAGCCAGCACTATTGTTCAAGCGCAAGAACGGTGGTTTCAGATTGAAGTATCAATTTTTACCAATGAGGGGGTAGCTGACAGACTTGAGGAGGAGTGGGAAGCTAACAGGATAGAATTAAACTATCCAGAAAAATTACGGAGATTAAATTCAGTTGCTAACTTATTTTTACCTGACGCTAGCTCAGAGAATGATCAAATTTTTAACGGGGACCCTTCGAAAGGCAACATAGAAAAAGAAACACGTAACCGTATGCTTGAGAGAACCCGACCCAAGAGCAGAGCAAACCGAAGGAACTTTAAATTAATAGATCTAGCGCGCGAGCCATATACCCAGTTACCAGAAATTGAGAGCGACTTTCAACAAACAAACCAAGCGCTCCAGCGCTCACCCGACCATCGGCTGCTCTTTCATGGCAACTGGCGGCAAGCGGTAACACAACAATCTGACGCGATACCAATTCTTATTGAAGGAGGCCTCGCCTACGATAATCAATATGAATTACAAGGAAGCCTAACGATAAGGTTTAATCAGAATCAAGATCGTGTTGTCCTTGATGCAAATCTTTGGCTAACGGAATTTAGCATTATACAAAACACAGAAGAAGTTTGGTCTCTCCCTTTAATTCCCCAGCACTTACGAAACAGAAAAAAAGATTTCGAAAGCACTCTAAGCTATTTTCCTAATAATGTTTATCACATGAACCAAAGTAGAGATATGCGAAGCATGGATTTTCATTATTTAGATCACCCAGGACTAGGCCTTGTTGTATTAGTAAAGCCAATTAATTTATAAGTAAGCCTGAGTTGGACTGAAACAAAATCCAGATATTCAATCGTAATTTTTAGCGCAACAGCTCAGCACACTAACTAAAAATTGAGCGCCATTCTTAATCGTATTACGTATCTGCGTCATGCTGATTTCTCCATCTCCAAGCCCCGCTGCCCAATTAACTGAAAACGCCAACATCGCATAATTTAATTCTATTTCTCTGGCCAGTGACGCCTCCGGCATAGCCGTCATTCCAACGACATCACAGCCATCATTTTTCATTCGAACAATTTCAGCTGAAGTCTCAAGTCTGGGGCCTTGCGTACAGCCATAAACCCCTCCTCTGATTAGTGATCGCTGATCAGATTCGTTTTGGCTTTGGTTTGCGTCTGCGAAACCAGTCGCGAGTTTATCCCTTAATTTCGAGGAAAAAGGACAGCTAAAGTCTATATGGATAACCGCACTCAGATCATCTTCGTAAAAAGTTGAAGCCCTATTATGACTATAATCAATAAGTTGATCTGGAATTATGAAGCCTCCAGGTCCAGCTTTTGGATTAATGCCCCCCACTACGTTGATTGCTATAACATCAAGAGCACCAATTGAGTTCAGAGCCCATATATTAGCTCGATAGTTGATGCGATGAGGCGGGATAGACCCCTTTTCCCCATGCCGCGAAAGAAATACTATTTCCTTATTCTCAAACTTGTAAAGATGTATGTTTACTGGGTCATCCGAAAACGGCGTAGGTATTTGCTTAAAGCCCACATGGTCAAAAGCTTCAATTTCCGAGAGACCTGTTCCACCAATTATTGCCAGCATATTTAATTTTTAAGGAATACCAAATGAATTATTAGATCAACACAAATTTAGAGCTACACTATGTCATTGAGTGACAAATACTCAAAGAAACTTTCATAGAAAACCTCGCAAGGGGTTTTTCATCTCCAATTAATTGATATTATAATCTTTAGCATAGCAGTAAAACCAATTTTAGCATTACCCTCTCGGAACATGGATTATATAACTAAAACAGCAAATTTTTCATCGTGCCTTCGGTATCGATACAATCTTGTTAGACGCTGGCGCGACAGCAGTAGGCATATCTTATTCGTAGGCCTAAACCCATCTATAGCGGATGATAACATCGATGATCCTACAACCCGGCGCTGCATCAAGTTTGCTAAGTTATGGGGATATGGGTCGATGGAGCTCGTAAATCTTTTCTCTTATTGCGCTACCGACCCGAGAGACTTGATTCATCAGCCTGATCCAATCGGACCCAAGAACGATTCATGGATACAAAAAGCAAATTCGCGAAGCGATATCACAATCGCCTGCTGGGGCTCTTTCATACATGCGCAAAAAAGAGCGACTCAGTTAACTAATAAGATTAAAAAATTACACTGCTTGAGAATAAACAAAAATTACAGTCCCGCGCACCCCTTGTATCTTCCATTAAATTTGCGGCCCTTGCCTTACATCAAGCAGCAGATAACCTCACAGGATTTAAATCCATTTTGAAATCTTTGTTACAACTGTTGTGGTTAACCGGGGGTATTAGCTTGAGCTGGAGAAAGTTCCTGTATCGTAGACTCAGGCGAATGGGCCATACTCCTGATTTTTCGTTTGAAATTGATTTTTATGGCCTACGCTATCAAGGAAATCTAAATAACAGCATCGAAGCAAGTATTTTTTTTTATGGCGCTTTCGAAAAACCACTATTATATTTTTTACATGACATAGTCCAATCTTTGAGAGAAAAACAGCCGGAGAGCTTTATAACTTTTTTGGATGTAGGAGCTAATGTAGGCCAGCACTCATTATATATGTCCAAGTTTGTCGATTCGGTACTAGCTTTTGAGCCTTTCCCCCCAGTAATCGAACAATTTAAGCATCAATTAAGCATTAATCAAATTTCTAATATCAACCTATATGAGGCGGGCCTCAGTGATCAAGATCAAAGCCTCGCGTTTTATGCTCCTTCAGGTCCAAATCAAGGCATCGGTTCATTCAGCCAAACCACTACCGCGAAAGGAAATAAAGAGACATCAAAGCTTCCATTGTACAAAGGGGATAATTTCTTAAGAAAACGATTAACTACTAAAATCTCTGTAATAAAAATTGATGTAGAAGGTTTTGAGAGGAAAGTTATATCCGGCTTAAAGGAAACTCTCCAAGAGAATCGACCGATAATCGTTTGTGAAATTTCTTATACTGACCAACTTTCTTTTCGAAGCAAAGAAAGCTTATTGAGCTATCTTCCCTCAAACTATGTGCTATATCGCTTTAACACAAGGAAACTCGACGGAAGCAAAGCTAAGCGCCGCGGTTCCTCCGCCAAACGATCCGGGGTTTATGAAGTAATAGAACTCAAAGAGTGGCGAATTTCTGGCCAGGACGACGTTATCGCCATTCCAAAAGAAAAAATCGACATTATTAGAAAAGACAAATCGGCCTAGCGCTAAGAAATCAATCCTAGCCTAGGCCAACTAATATCTGCTACTTACAGGTAATATAATCGTCTTTACAATAGGTTTCTTTAGTAAATATCTGTTTTTTTTCGTTTTTTGGATTGTTTTAATAGTATCTATTTGGCGCGCCCGGGAGGACTCGAACCTCCAACCCCCTGCTTAGAAGGCAGGTGCTCTATCCGGTTGAGCTACGGGCGCCTAAAACCGAGCATTCTACACTAATAAATGTTTTACCACATGGGCGGCTATTTTACACAGCGGCTCTGCCAATTGATAACTTACGGCGAAAATCCTTAAAAATCGCTAACGCGATTCTCTAGCCTAACACAACGAAATTGAGAAATTTTGATGAACTCAAACTGGGGTGACTGACGGGGTTCGAACCCGCGACAGCCGGAGTCACAGTCCGGGGCTCTACCAACTGAGCTACAGTCACCATTACTTGCTGACCGTCTTAAAAAAATGGTCGGGGTAGAGAGATTTGAACTCCCGACATCTTGCTCCCAAAGCAAGCGCGCTACCAGACTGCGCTATACCCCGATTTTTTCTAAAGACATCAGATTTGGAAGGACGGCATAATACTCGCGTCCTTAGACATCGTCAATCATTCCGCCTCAATGATAATAGCGGTTATTCTAGAATATGTACTCATCACAACCATGAAATTAGGGATTCTCAATCTTATTCTATCTGTCTATGCGCCAGCCACTAGAACTATCGCCATCTTCTACCACTACTTTCATAGCTAGTAGTTGATCTCTGATTTCATCAGCACGAGTCCAATTTTTATCTTTCCTCGCCCGATTCCGTTCAGCGACAAGCCCTTCGATTAATTCCTCATCTACATCCACACTTTCGTCCCGCATCAAAAAATCTTTGGGACTCAAAGTTAATAGACCTAATATTCCCCCTAACCTGATAATCAATTTCCCTAGCTGGCCCGCTAAGACGTTATCCGTTGATTTTAATTTATTAACTTCTCCCACCATTTCAAACAAAATACTGCACGCCTCTGGCGTATTAAAGTCATCATCCATTGCCGCCAGAAATGCTTTTTCATACCTACTATTCGTTAATGACTTTGCATTTTCAACGTCTAAATCTTTGAGGCATATATAAATTCGCTCTATAGCTTTCGCAGATTGCTGAAGACCTTGTTCAGTATAATTAATGGGGCTGCGGTAGTGGCTTGCGATAAGAAAATATCTCACAACTTCAGCTTTATGCTTCTTTAATACTTCTGTTAAAGTAAAAAAATTGCCCAAAGACTTGGACATTTTTTTTTCGTCAACTCGAAGCGGGCCATTATGCAACCAGTAATTCGCAAACTTGGAATTTGTTGCACATTCTGATTGGGCTATTTCATTTTCATGGTGAGGAAAAAGAAGGTCGCTACCTCCGCCGTGGATATCAAAACTATTCCCCAACGAATTAGTCGACATAGCCGAGCATTCAATATGCCAACCAGGCCTGCCATAACCCCATGGGGAATCCCAGCCAACCCCATCGTCTGGGGAGGACTTCCACAATACAAAATCCCGTGGGTCCTTCTTTAACTCACCGACTTTAATACGCGCACCTTCAAGGAGCTCATCCATTTTCTTTTTAGATAATTTTCCATAGTTTGGGAAATTTTTAACCGAGAAGTACACATCACCATTGTCAGCCCGATAAGCACAATCTTTTCTAACTAAAACCTCGATCATTGAGATCATCTGCTCAATATGAGCCGTTGCACGCGGTTCATGATCAGGAGGCACATTTAATAAAGCTTTCTCATCTTCATGCATCAAGTTAATAAATCGCTCAGTAAGATCTGAGAAAATTTCATTATTGTCCGCAGCTCTTTTAAGAATTTTGTCATCTATATCTGTAATATTGCGCACATAAGTAACTTCCAGGCCGCTAGCCCGGAGATAACGGACTATCACGTCAAAGGCAACGAGCATCCGAGCATGCCCGAGATGAGTGTGATCGTATACCGTAAGGCCACAAACATAGATGCCAACCCTACCCTTTTCGATAGGAAGAAATTTTTCTTTCTTTTGGGTCAATGTATTATATAAAACAAGCATCGTTAATCGTCCTGGGCGTTTAAACCCAAGAATCTCTTAGGCTAATTGTGCGATTAAATACAATATTTCCAGCCCTGCTCGCGCCTTCATCAAAAACAAAATATCCTTCTCTTTCGAATTGAAAACTCTTTGACGACAAATCTCCCAACGCGGAAGGCTCGATGATACAGTTTTCAACAATTTTCAATGAATTCGGGTTAATAAACTCCATATAATTGTCACTGCCATTTGCTTCCGGGTTTTCGACACCAAACAATCGATCGTAAAGACGCAGAGTAACAGGTAATCCATGATTAACGGAGACCCAGTGTATGACACCCTTGACTTTCCTGCCTTGGGGACGTTTGCCAAGTGTCTC
>JAQWOJ010000053.1 GCA_029245905.1 Gammaproteobacteria bacterium | reverse complement strand
AGCGTTCAGTATCCTCAACCATCTCATTGTTAGCTCGACGGTGCCGAGTTGGGCGACTTGCCGAGTATCCAATCAATACTCCTCCCCCAACCATCGCAGTGGATAGTAAGAAGTTTCTTCTATTTACTTTCATTTATGGCTCCTTATGCACTCGCCAGTGCATGTATTGCTTTTCTCACGCGAGGATATGAGCCGCAACGGCAAATATTGGTAATGCCAGCATCAATTTGGGCGTCACTGGGGTTAGGGTTCTCGGCAAGAAAAGACGACACTGCCATAATCATTCCAGATTGGCAGTAACCACACTGAGGAATTTGATGATCAATCCATGCCCGTTGAACAGCTGCAAGATCAGGTCTAGAAGTATTTTCCGCACCAAGTGCGACCGCTAACCCTTCAATAGTGGTGATTTTTTGTCCATCAACTGCTGAAACAGGAGTTACGCAACTGCGAACCGCCTTGCCGTTTACATGGACCGTGCAGGCTCCGCAGGAAGCAATTCCGCAGCCAAATTTTGTTCCAGTTAACCCAATTTCGTCGCGTATCGCCCATAGCAAGGGCATTTCCGGTTCTATATCGAGAACGTGCTCTGTACCATTTACCTTTAGCTTCGCCATGCTTTTTCTCCCCCTTCATTAGACACGCATTTACCTTTAACATCGTAACATATTGCAGTTCTATCTATGCCTTTCAGAGGGTGTTTTGGAGTACGCTCTAAACTGAACATTATAGGGACGTGACGACTACGGTTTCTTTTTCAAATTAGTTTGATATGGGTTAACAATTAAGACTATGCGAAAACACTTTCTTTTAAAATTTGAAATTGCCTACGATGGAATTTAGCTACAGCCCGTTAGAAACAGTGATTACCAATGAAGAGGTTGCCGAGGCTCTTCCTAGGGTTTTAGAGAGGCTCAATGCCAAGCGCATTTTATTAATGGCGTCCTCTAATTTAAGCGAGATTACTCAGCAGTTTAGTGACCTAAGAAACTCGATAGGGAATCGTCAAGTTGATCTTTTCGACAGCATAGGAACGCACTCCCCTCGGGGGGACGTGCTTCAAGCTTTGGAGTTTGCTCGAGACTTTGACCCAGATTTATTAGTCTCTCTGGGAGGGGGCTCAATAATTGATGCAACGAAGGCGGTTCAATTAGGTATTGATCAAGGAATCATGAATCAGAATCAGATGCTGTCCTATGTGAAAATGGCGGATGGGTCATGCGGCCCCCGATGGGGGGATGTAAAGTTTTTTGCCAAACCATCAAAAATACGACAAATCGCCGTGCCGACAACCCTTTCTGGAGCTGAGTTTAGTAATAACGCCGGAATTTTAGACTTGAAGAATTCTACTAAGGAGGGTTATTGGGGACCAAGGTTGTGCCCACAAGCAATTATCTATGATCCGGGTTTGTCAGTTAAAACTCCTGAGTGGCTTTGGTTGTCAACTGCCATTCGGTCCTTAGATCACGCTATCGAGGGCTTTTGTTCAGCAAATACTTCGCCTTACTTAGACGCCCATTTTCTCAGAGCAATCGAGCTCTTCGCGTCTTCCTTGCCTATGGTTAAATCTGAAACTGGTAACATAAATGCGAGATCTTTAAATCAGCAGGCTGTCTGGTTAGCATGCTGTGGCTTAGGAAAAGTCTCTCATGGTGCAAGCCATGGTATAGGGTACATTTTGGGCAGTTACTGTGGCGTGCCGCACGGGTACACTTCATGCGTCATGCTGCCAGCTGTTCTCGATTGGAATAAAATGGAATTTGAGCATCAACAAGAGCCAATTGTCAAAGCTATGGGGCAGACTAAAATAAGCGCTGGTAAAGCGGTTAGACATTTGGTGGAAAGCCTTGGTTTGCCCTCGACTTTGCAACAAGTTGGTGTCAAAGAAGATCAACTAGACGAAATTGCAGCTAGGGCGATCAAACATCCTGTTGTTCGGACTAACCCGAGATCATTGGAGACTAAGGAGCAAGCGCTGGAGATATTAAACCTTGCTTGGGATTAGTTAGTTTGGGCGAGAAGATCTAACTAAGAGTTAGGAGCGATGCGACTTGTCTATATTTATTGGGGAAAAACTTTTGCTATAGGGATAAAAACTAATTTATTTATCATCGTATATCTTTGCCTTTTAATTCGTCGTGAAGCACAATATGGCCAGGTATGGTTGACTAGTCCGCTATTTAAAGGAAAATAGACCGCCTCTTTTCAGCTGGGCGCTCTATGCGGAAAAGGAATTTAGGGCTTTATGTAAGTTGCTAGGAATTTTCCGAAGGATATAAACCCTGTTGTTTAATACATTGTGGTTCTGAACTATTAGAAGGTTGAAATTCTATGAAAAAATTAATGAGCGGTTGGTTGGCTTTGTCTCTTTTGATTTTGGTTGGCTGCGCTGCTAGCACTCCGCCAGCAGTCGGTGTTTGGGGTGTGGAGATGAACACGCCTTTGGGAGCTCTTCCAGCCACCTTGACTATAAACGCTGATGGCAGTGGTCTTATGGCAGCTGAGGGGCTCGGTGAAGCACCAATTTCTGGGATTACCTTTGACGGCAATTCCCTAGCATTTCAGGCAGAAGTTGACGCCCAAGGTCAAAGTCTTACGCTTGAATTCACAGGGTCTGTTGATGGCGATTCCATGAACGGTGAGTTTGGGAGTGATTTCGGCGCTTTCGGTGTTTCTGGCGATCGTCAGTAACTAACTCAGTTCTAAAGGGGTTCTCAGGGGCCTCTTTACTGCCCTGAGGCTTTAAATGACATTCAGCCGTAAATCTTGGGTGATCTGCTCTAGATTTTGTTTGGCATTAGGACTGTGTGGGTGCACGTCGATCAAGCTTTCGAACGCGTTTCTGGCTTTACTTAGCTGTTCTTGCCGCAGATATACCATCCCTAATCCCGATAATGCGCCGAAATGACGTGGCTCTAATGCTAAGACTTGCTCGATGTCCGCTATTGATTCTCTATAATTACCCAGCACATAGTGAAGGGTCGCTCTGCGATTCCAGCCTTCCGCATACCCTGGGAAACTCTCTATCAGTTGGGTGAAGATTAACATGGCGTCCGCATAACGATTATAGTTCATGCGAGTCATGCCAATTTGCATCAGCTGTTCAACATCCTTGTTTGGATGGTTGAACCAGATTTCCCATATTTGGCTTTCCGTTTTACGGATCGTAGGCAAGTCAGAACTTATGCTAAGCGTCAAAAATAAGCCATCAAGCCGCTCGTCCGTTTGATCAGCATAGGCTAGGGAATTCACGAAAAAGAGATTCGCTAAAAATAAGTGTAGAAGTTTCATTCAACTACTCCGCTTTTGCCTGTTGATTCGGGAGTATATCTTCGTTGAAGTTCTAAATTCCAATCATTTCTTTGGCGGGTTGAGGTTTAATAAAAATGCTACTCTCCCTGACTTATAAACATACTACGTGGGTAAGTGATTTCTATAAACACTTTAACTGAAGGGGTTACGAATCAAGTTCTTTAGTTAAAAATCCATGACGAAAGTAACAGCAGTTTCAGAGTCTGTTTCTTTGCGTCCTGCAGGAACTTCTGTCTGGTGTTTGAGTCGCAAAGAAAATCTAAGTGACAAATTTTCCCGAATTTGGGTAGTGATACCGGTGTCGGATCGGTAAATATTTGAATCAGAGCCATACTCTATTGCAAGTTCTTGGCTAAATACGGCGGAATTAGATAATACCCACTCATAATCCCCCGCTAACCTCAAGATTGGTTCATCAAAATCTGATCCATTTAACCTCGACCACCGAATACCGATACCGGCATCGAGACTTAAGTCCATATCAGACCTGTTCTGCAGTAGTCTGCTTCCGATTGAAAACGTCAGGTCAGACTGGCTATCGTAACCACTAAATCGATCATCCTCATGAGAGGCGCGTGCTTGAAAAAATGTATCTTCAGAAAACTCATAGTTAGCACTTGAGACCCCATAAAAACGCTGACTCATAGTCTCATCGTCACTTGACGTGTAGAGGCCATCGATTGTAAAGCCATATTCCCAACCGTTTTGAATGATTTCTATACTGCCAGCGAAGTTTAATGCCTGGTTGTCAGTGTTACCGCTCGTAAATAGAGCCCCTACCTCCACTTCTCGAGTTACCCCATTTTGTTGCTGAGCTAGAATGGTTCCGCTAATGGAGGCCACCAAAATAAAAAGGGTTGAGGTTAAAAAGAGTTTCATGCTTATATTCCTTAAATCATTCTAACTATCCTATAGTGTTTCGGCATTTCCCTTAGATCGCTTAGTCAACTTTTAGATTTTTATAAAAAACATTACTTCTTCAAAGCTTATGTATTAATTGAGGTGGTTTATATATAGATATAGACTGTCTTTTGCGATATAAAAATCAGCGACTAAGCCAATTGATTTCACTTGTAATGAAAACACTTTATTTACTGCGTCATGCTAAATCTTCTTCCTCAAATCCGGTTATAAAGGATTTCGAGCGCCCCTTGAGCGATCGCGGACTGAAGGATATAACTCTAATGGCAAAACGTTTCAACGAGCGTCATTCGTCGTTGCAAACTATAATTTCGAGCTCGGCTAAGCGAGCAAATCACACTGCTACCCTAATGGCAGAAAAGACTGGTTTTCCTCCAGATAACGTGATTCGCCAGTCTGAATTGTATTTAGCAGGAGTTGGTGTTTTTTTGAAGGTAGTTGGCTCAATAGACGATCGGTTTGAAACGGCCATGCTGGTGGGGCACAATCCGACTATCACAGAATTTGCAAATCGCATGACAAATAGCAGCATTGACAGTATGCCAACTTGCAGTCTCATAGAAATGACATTAGCGATAAGTTGTTGGTCAAAAATAGAATTGGGTCAGGGGATCTCTGTGAAATTTGACTACCCGAAAAATTTAAGCGAATCGAATGTTTAGGCATTTCATCTTACTGGCCTCGCTTTTCATTGTCTCTTGTGATGAGGATCGTAAATCAAGCGCGCCGGCCAGGTGGTATAGTCAGGACCAGGTTGCCTTGGGGGCGACACTGTTTTCCGCAAATTGTGCTATTTGCCACGGCAAAGAGGCGCAAGGTTCTGCGGGCGACTGGAAAAAAAGGCTTGATGACGGCTCGTTACCTCCGCCGCCGCTTAATGGATCCGCGCACGCCTGGCACCATCCGATTTCGATGCTACTGCAGGTTATAAATGAAGGAGGAGCATCTTTTGGTGGCATGATGCCCGGCTTTTCTGATATTTTGCAGGATGACGACAAGCTTGCGGTGATAGCATATTTTCAAAATTATTGGACCGATGAAGTATATTACCGATGGGAGTTAATGGGTGGCGCAAATTAAAATTCGCGGAGTTGTTTTTCTTTTATGCATAAGCTCATTTGTACAAGCAAAAATAGTAGAACCAGTTCAGTGGAACTCAAAGTTATACGGCGACCATCCGCTTATAGGTAAGATATGGAGTAGTAAGTCAAAAACATTTTTGTCTACTGAAGAAATTGAAAATGCTATATTAAGTGCCAATTATCTTATTTTAGGAGAGAAGCACGATAACCCTGATCATCATATTTTGCAGCTATCAATCATTGAACATTTGATAGTCGATAATAATCTATCGCTGCTGGCTTTTGAGATGATGGGTCCGGATTACCAGACACTCTTAGATGATATTCAATCTGAGAGTTTAGAGACCCTTGGCGAAATCAAAGAATATCTTGATTGGGACGCTGAAGGATGGGAATGGTCATATTATGGGCCACTAATAAAAAGCGCCTATGATGCTGCTGTGCCTATGGTTGGCGCTAATATTTCAAGCTCTACAATGATGGAACTATACGGATTAACTGCTTTGCCTCCGGAGATTGATATTCTTGAACAGTCAACAAAGCAACAGTTAAATTCAGATATCGATGAGAGTCATTGTGGTTTATTGCCAGAGTCCCAATTTCCCGCGATGGTCAGAGTTCAGCAAGGAAGAGACCACTCAATGTCGCAAAGTTTGGGCCCTATAGATAGTGAGGCAACAAAAGTCCTTATTGCTGGTAATTATCATGCCCGAAGAGACCTAGGCGTGCCCAATTACTTGTTGGAAAGTAATTTTGGTTTGGCTTTGGAAGACATAGTTTCTCTTTCGCTAATGGAAGTTGATCCATCAGAGACTGAGCCAGAAAATTATTTGCAGCAGTATAGCGAGACTGCGGCGTACGACTATATATGGTTTACTCCTGTGGTATCAGAGGAGGATTATTGCGCGTCGCTTCGGCAGTGATTTTCTCTGGTTATTTAGATTCGACGTTCATGTTATTCTTGTGTCGTTTTTAATCTAAAATAAGTAATTGATCGCAATAGATTAGTTTTGAAAATTAAATTATGAGAAAAAAAACCGCAATTTTTTTGCTAGCTTGGTCACTTCTTGTTGGTGTGGTTTTACCCTTAAACGCGCAAGTCTATCCTCAAGCCTCTGGCTTTGATGATCAGTCGATTAACTTAGAGTATGATGAAGCCGGGGAATTTAATTTCGTAAGGATACAGTTTGATACTTACTATGGTCAGGGCTTTGGTTTCGGAGCCTGGTCGATAGATTTTCCTGACGCGGATATGAATTTTTTGAGGGGGGTATCTCGTCTCACGAATATTCGAGTAATGAGCGACCCAATTGTTCTAAGGGTTGATGATGAAGAAATTTTCGACTACCCATTTTTGTACATGCTTGAGGTTGGACAAGGAGGAGGACTGACTCTCAGTCCAAGAGAAATTGAAAACTTAAGAGAATATCTGCTGCGAGGCGGCTTCCTTCTTATCGATGATTTTTGGGGTCAGCAACAATGGAATAACTTCTATGCCGCGTTTTCACAAGTTTTCCCTGACAGAGAGGTGGTCGAGTTAGAGCCAGAACATGAAATTTTCCATGTTTACTACGACATAGATGGACCTCAATTAATTCCTGCGCTTTATCGATCGGATGAATATGGTGAGCAAGGAATAAATCATGCTTCTAATCACGCTATATTGGATGATGAGGGGAGAGTGATGGTGCTTATTAATTGGAATTCAGATATGGGAGATGGGTGGGAGCACACTTACCATCCAGCATATCCAACGCGTTACGCTAATTCCGCCTACAGGCTTGGTATTAACTACTTAATGTATTCGATGACACATTAAAAATTTGCTTAGATAATCTAGCCTGTATTAAGGACTATGGTTTTTCAAAGTTTTGAAGGGGTATATCATGAACAAACTCGCTTTCATTTTTTGTATTACTTTTTTTGGGTGGACTCTAAACGCGGCGGTGCCGTATGACCATGTGCACTTGACTGCAAGCAATGCCCAAGACGCCGTTGATTGGTACGTCAAGCATTTTGGTGGTGAAGCAGGTGCGTTTAACCGCGGAGACGCTGATCGCGTGGAATACCCAATTAATCGTGTTTTCTATAATGGATTGTCTGTCATCTTTTTTGAACGTGAACCCACGGGTGGCTCGGTTGGCACCGGAGTTGATCACATCGGCTTTTCAATGGCGAATGTTGATCAAATCACAGCTGCAGTTATTGCCGACGGCGGCACGCAAATAGGAGATTTTGTGGAATTCGCTGGAATGCAAATAGCCTTTGTGGAAGATCCTTGGGGAACCAAAATTGAACTAATAAATGATCCTGAAACCCGTGGCCTTCACCATGTGCATCTTTCGTCTCCTGATCCAGAAGTCACTCTGACTTGGTACGAGAATATTTTTGGGGGAGAGGTCTCAAATTGGAAGGGAGTGCTCCCGGCCATCAATTATAGCGATGTGTGGTTAATGGTAGGACAGTCGGATGGAGAAATTACTCCTACCCTGGGTCGATCTATGGATCATTTGGGATGGGCGGCAGATGACCTTGATGAATTTGGACGAAATTTGTTAACTAACAACGTAGATTTCACAATGGAACCGACACCATTTAGAGGTATTCGAATTTCATTTATTGAAGGGCCTGATGGAGTTCGTATTGAAGTTGTGGAGCCTGATTAGGATTTCTACATGGAGCTTGCTTAATTGCATTATTTGTCACACCTGCCTCATGCCTTCTCGATAAGGAGCGGGTTTTTTAAGACCTTTCAGATAACTTTTAATTTTTTGTAAAAGGTAGCAGTCACGCGTTTACATGATTCAGTATAAAATGAATTTTCAATTCCATACTTACTCTGTTGTTAGAACTCCAAATCACTATATAAGCCAGCAGGTAAGTTAAGTTCATATTCTGAAAGACTCACAGCAAAATTTGTTGGATTGTGGACGACGATAATCCCTGTCTTTTTTGGTCAATAAAAATGGTACTTGAGTGATTGACTCTGAATCAATCAACTGACAACATACTGCCAATCCAAGAGACCAACGGAATCATTATATGCATACCTCAAAAAGGGTTTTATTTCTTGATCTAGTGCTCTCAGTTCTTCGCTTAAATGGGTTGCTAATTGCGGAGGGGGATGTCATGACTGAAGAACTTAATCTCACTCATGCTAGGTGGAAAGTTATCGGTGCGATAGCGTTATCAAATAATGGTTTAACCGTTCCAGGGATCGCCCGAGTACTGGGTCAATCTAGACAGGCGGTTCAGCGGATAACGGACGTGATGGTGCACGATGGAGTGCTTGAATATCAGAAAAACCCTAACCATAAACGATCCGTCTTAGTGTTGCTTAGCGAAAACGGAAAGGAAATCTACAACACCCTTAGAGAAGTTCAGGACCCTTGGGCAATCGATGCGACAGAGGACATACCTATCGAAGAATTAGAAACTGGCCTTCGACTCGTTAGAAGGTTGATTAAAAAATTTAATTAAGAAAATTTATTATTGCAATGAACATTCCTACGCCCCCACTTCCAAATGATCTATACAGCGTTTCCCAAGTAAAAAAACTTGAGCAACTAGCGTGTAAAAGGCAAGGTATTAACAGTTTTCAATTAATGAAAAATGCTGGGGCAGCGGCCCTTAAATTAACTAAGAAAGCGTGGCCTAAAGCTTGCGAGATTTTGATTCTTTGTGGCAGCGGTAACAACGGTGGGGACGGCTATATAATTGCCGGTTTGGCCAAAAGAGAGGGATTAGACGTACGGGTCCTGCAGTTATGTAGGAGCAATGATTTGAAAGGGGATGCAAAATTAGCCTATGATTTTGCCTGCTCTCACGATGTTAGTATGCAGGCTTTTACCAATTTAAGCGAGATTGGAAAGAAGGTTGGCTTCGACACGATAATTATTGACGCATTATTAGGAACCGGAATTTGCCGAACCGTGTCAGGACATTATAGGCGCGCTATAGAAGGTATAAATTCAGCGGGCTGTCCAGTATTGGCTTTAGATGTTCCCTCTGGTTTAAACGCAGATACAGGGAAGCCAACGAGTCAGGCGGTTGCGGCAGATATAACAATCACTTTCATAGGGATGAAGCAAGGGCTGCTTACCGGTGAAGGTCTTGACTATTGCGGGCGTATTTTTTTTGAAAAGCTTGACCTTCCTGACTCGATTTTCGAGTCCAATTTATCGCCCGCGCCATCAGCGCAAAGGATAGACATTAATCTTACCAAGAGTCATCTTTCCCCAAGAAAGAAATCTTCTCATAAAAAACATCATGGTCACGCTGTTGTTATCGGAGGTGATCATGGTTTTGGAGGAGCAGTAATTTTAGCGGCGGAGGCGGCACTGCGCAGCGGATCCGGTTTAGTTAGTTTGATCACCCGCAGTGAGCATAGATCAGCAGCTTTATCAAAGAGGCCTGAGTTAATGATCTTTGGAACAGAAGACGAAGATGCGGACCTTGAGTCAGTTCTCGCCCGAGCGACTGCCATTGCAGTAGGTCCTGGTCTCGGCAGAAGCGATTGGTCTAAAAAACTTCTCCAATTAGTTTTAACGTTAAACAAGGCGTCTTCAATCCCAATAGTAGTTGATGCGGATGCATTAAACTTGCTCTCCGAAGAATTGGATGTAGAAAGGATGGCTCGATGTAATAATTGGATTCTTACTCCGCATGTTGGCGAAGCCGCGAGACTCTTGGGGTGTTCAATCGAAGAAGTCCAAAATGATAGATTTGCGGCCTTAAGAAAATTAACAACGGAATGGGGTGGTGCATGTTTGCTAAAGGGCAGTGGCAGTCTTACTTGCAATATCGGTGTTTCTCATTCGATGTGTCTGTGCTCGGAAGGAAATGCTGGCATGGCGAGCGCAGGAATGGGTGATGTTCTGAGTGGCATTATTGTTAGTTTGTTAGGACAAGGTTTTTCTCTTTTTGATGCGTTAAACTGTGGCGTATGTATCCATGGAAAAGCGGGGGATCTAGCGAAAGAATTTGGAGGAGAACGGGGTCTGTTGGCATCAGATTTATTCCCTCATCTTCGCGAACTAGTTAATCCTTGCTTGAAATAATGAAATAACGATGCATGAATTCGAGATTTTTTTGGAAAGCGAGGAAGCGACTATAGGATTTGGTCGAAACTTGGCTGCAGCAACTTTTTTAGATGAATTTACTGCAGGTAAGCCCCCGAACCCACCGGAAAATGAAGGTTTTAAAACCATGGGCGCGGTGATTTATTTGATGGGCGGGCTAGGCGCAGGAAAGACGACCCTTGCGCGGGGAGTAATGAGGGGATATGGCTACAATGGAGCAGTAAAAAGCCCAACTTATACTATTGTCGAGCCATACGAGTTTGATAGATGCAATATTTATCACTTTGATCTTTATCGCTTAAATGACCTCGAGGAAGTTGCATACCTGGGTGTCGAGGATTATTTTTCTCCAGAAAATATATGCGTATTTGAATGGGCGGAGAACGGAGGGAAATCAATTCCGGAAGCAGATGTGGTGATCAATGTTGTTGATAAAGGAACCGGCCGACTCTTGCGTTGCCGCAATTTGACAAAAAAAGGATCTGAGATTGTCGCAAGATTGTGTAAGTAAGGCCGAAAAGAATAGAGGTAGGTGGGACCCGGGATCAATAGGAAAAGATGAAATATTGCACAAAATTCAGAAAGATAGTGCGGTTAATTGTATTTGGCCTGTTGTTATCAGTGGCAATAATCTCCTCAGCCGCCAGTATAGATGATGTTCGATTGTGGCGGGCTCCTGACCATACTCGGTTAGTGTTTGATCTTAGCGATCCTGCGTCTTATGAATTATTCGCTTTAGACAATCCTCATCGGGTAGTAATTGATATTGCTAATTCTGAATTAAAAGATGATTTATCGGACGTTGTGTTGGCTGATACCCCAATTAAACGCATCAGGAGCGGTATTCGGGATAACACCAACATGAGAATTGTTATCGACCTCAATGCCAAAATTAAGCCTGCCGCGTTTACGCTTGAGCCAAGCGATGAACTGGGGAATCGTTTGGTCGTCGATTTATATGATGCCGAGACTGGTAGCATTAACCCCGTAACAATCGAAAGTCCGATAGTACCTGCAGCGCTCGATGATCGTAGAGAGCTGGTCATAGCTATATCCGCTGGCCATGGTGGGGAGGATCCAGGCAGCATTGGATATGACGGTCGCATAAAGGAAAAAAACGTGACTCTGGCTATTTCCAAAAATTTGCGCGACCAGTTAAACGCTATTCCTGGATACCGAACGGTTATGATCCGAGACAGTGATTATTATGTTGAGCTGCGACGCCGCCCACAGATCGCTCGCGATCAGAGAGCAGACCTGTTCGTTGCGATTCATGCGGATTGGTATCGCAGTGATCGTGCAAACGGCGTTACTATTTATGCTCTCTCAGGTGATCGAGCAGACCGAGAAAACGCTCGACGCGTTGCGGAAAAAGAAAATGGATCGGACTTGTTGGGAGGAGTGGGTGGTGACTTGTCCATTGACTCGTTTGATGATGATGTCGCGCTAACATTAGTCTCATTGCAAATGTCATGGAGTATGGAGCAAAGCTTAAGTGCGGGGACTAGTATTCTTGAGTCGCTTGATGTTGTGACGCGACTCCGTCGAGATAAAGTTCAGCAAGCTTCGTTTCAAGTTCTGAATTCTCCAGACATACCTTCGATACTTATAGAGACAGGATATTTAACTAACCCTGAAGAAGCAAAGCGCTTGAATTCTCCGAGTTTTCAAAAAACCATGGCTCAAGCCATCGCCCAAGGGATAATGAATTATTTTTATAAAGCCCCACCTGAGGGGACTCTCGTTGCTTGGCAGAAAAAAAATGGGATTACAGGGGGTACATATACTGTAAAGAGTGGAGATAGTTTATCGGAAATTGCTAGTGGATATGGTATGTCGGTTGCGAGCCTTAAATCACTCAACGGAATTTCTTCGGATGTTATTCAGATCGGTCAGGTACTTAAGCTGCAGGGTAAAACAAGCATTAGAATTTCTGAGCATACTATTCGCAGTGGTGAGACGTTATCAGAAATAGCATCGCGTTATGCGGTTAGCGTTACCAAATTAAGTGCTATAAATAATCTGTCGGGTGATCGTATTTTGATTGGCCAGGTGCTGAAAATTCCCCCCCAATAAATCCAGTTAATACTTAGTTTACCCGACCATCTCACATTAGGATTCCGAACAGATAGTGCTACAATGCTAGAATCTTTATAGTGCTAAACGGTCCCATGAAAAAAATAAAAGTGCTGAGTCACAGGTTGTCAAACCAGATTGCAGCCGGCGAAGTGGTCGAGCGCCCTGCGTCGATCGTGAAAGAATTGTTAGAAAATAGTTTAGATGCAGGAGCAAGCAAGGTTGATATCGATATAGAACAAGGCGGTGTCAAATTATTGCAAGTACAAGATGATGGATGCGGGATCCCCAAGGATGATCTTTTGCTGGCCTTGCGTCGTCATGCAACCAGCAAAATTTCGGAACTTGAGGATTTGGAAAATATTTCGACGCTAGGGTTTCGTGGCGAAGCGTTAGCGAGTATCAGTTCTGTGTCTAGACTTTCATTAACTTCCAGATCTGACTTAAGTGATAATGGTTGGTCCGTTGAGGCGGAGGGCCAGGATATGAAGCCTAGCCTAATGCCAATGGCTCATTTGATAGGCACTACCGTCGAAGTCCGAGACCTGTTTTTTAATACGCCAGCGCGGAAAAAGTTCCTCAAAACGGAAAAAACAGAATTTTCCAGAATAGATGAAATTTTAAAGCGACTTGCTTTGAGTCAATTTGGCGTGCATTTTTCGCTAAAGCACAATCAAAAGTTAGTGCAAAATCTATTGCCGGCTATATCTGACGCAGAGAAGAAAAGAAGGGTAGGGTTGGTATGTGGTCCTAATTTTACTGAAAACACAGTTTTAATTGATGCCGAAAGGGCGGGTTTAAAGCTCTGGGGTTGGGTGGGGTTACCTACTTTTTCTAGAGGCCAAGCTGATCGTCAGTATTTTTATGTAAACGGGAGGGTGGTGAGGGATAAGCTCGTTACACATGCAGTAAAGCAAGCATATCGAGATGTGCTATTTCATGGTCGGCATCCTGCTTATATCCTCTACCTAGAACTCGAACCAAGCTTAGTCGATGTTAATGTGCATCCGACGAAGCATGAAGTGCGTTTTAGAGATAGTCGTTTCATTCATGATTTTCTTTTTAGTTCATTGCACAAGGCTTTGGCCAAATTGGCTCCATCAGATCGAATGAATGAGTTTAATACTGCGGCGCTGGATAGCTCCAGCAATGAAGCAGTCGCAGAAAATAGATGTGAGAACAATTTCCCAGATCAAAATCACTTATCCCTGAATAAATCACCTGATTTCTTGCATACTTATCATGGTTCTAAAAATTACCGATTTGGAGGGAGCCAATCTGCTAGCGTTCCTTCGATAGGCAAAAAGGACGAATCCATTCCGCCGCTTGGATATGCTATAGCTCAACTCCACGGTATTTTTATTTTGGCGGAAAATAAACAAGGGCTAATTGTTGTCGATATGCATGCGGCACATGAGCGAATAACCTATGAGCGTCTCAAAATAGCTTCCCGGAGCGAAGGATTAAAAATGCAGCCACTTTTAGTTCCCTTATCGTTAGTAATCAGCAAGCAGGAAGCCGATTGCGCGGAGGAGAAAGCGGAGCTTCTTGCAGATTTAGGAATAGAATTACAACGCATTTCCGATGAGGGCATTGTTGTTAGACAAATCCCTTCTTTGCTAAAAGATTCCAATATCGAGCAGATGATAAGAGATGTGTTATCTGATTTTTTGGAATATGGAGTTAGCGATAGAATTCAGTCACATCAGGACGAGCTTTTGTCAAAGATGGCTTGCTATGGATCAGTTAGAGCCAATAGACAACTTAGCCTTCCTGAAATGAATGCTTTACTTCGTGATATGGAATCGACAGAAAGAAGTGGACAATGCAATCATGGGCGTCCAACATGGATATTCCAGTCTCTAGATGAATTAGATAAACTTTTTCTTCGTGGTCAATAGTTCTAGCTCTCAGTTCGATATTTATTGTTTGTTGGGTCCGACCGCCTCTGGTAAGACAGAGATGGTAATTGAGCTCGCGAATCGTTATCCCTTTGAAATTATCAACGTTGATTCAGCCCAGATTTATCGTGGAATGGATATTGGGACAGCTAAGCCAGAGAAACAGATTCTTGAGTTAACGCCACACCGCCTCATAGATATTAGAGATCCAAGTGAGGTTTATTCCGCTGCTGATTTCCGCAGAGACGCCTTAAATGAAATTTCTACGATCATCTGCGCGGGTAAGGTCCCCTTGTTGGTCGGTGGCACGATGCTTTATTTTAAGGTGCTTCGAGAAGGGCTTTCTGATATGCCCCAAGCGCATAATGGAATTAGAGCTCAAATCGATAAAATTGCACTCAATCAGGGTTGGGGTCATGTGCATAAGTGGCTGGCAATGGTAGACCCTGAGTCGGCGGATCGGATTCATCCAAATGATCCCCAAAGAATACAGAGGGCGCTGGAAGTTTTTCTCATTTCCGGTAAAAACTTGACTGAATTGCATTCGCAGGACGACTTTAATACTGAAAAAGCTGATTTTGTTGAACCGTATAATTTCCATTTTTTTGGAATCCAACCCGATGACAGGGTCGTACTCCATAACAGGATAGCTGAGCGTTTTAATAAGATGTTAGAGATGGGTTTTGTAGATGAAGTTGGAGCTCTTTATGATCGAGAAGAGCTACACGAAGGTTTGCCAGCAATAAAATCAGTAGGATATAAGCAAATTTGGAGACACTTGTCTGATGAGATAACGTATAAACAGATGGTGGAACAGAGTTTAGCGGCTACTAGACAATTGGCTAAGCGCCAACTGACTTGGCTCCGTAGATGGGAAAATTTGAAGACAGTAAGGAATACGTCGGCCAAATCTATTGATTACATCTTGAATTACGTCGAAACCACCTCATTATATGAGTGACATGGTAGTAAAATGAGATGTTAGAGAGCCTTAAATCTGCTACCTACTGATGTTCGTTGATAAAGACGATGTGAAATTTTTTAGGAGAAGATAAATGTCCAAAGGACATACGCTACAAGACCCGTTCCTTAATGCTTGTCGGAAAGAACGGGTGCCGGTGTCGATTTACTTGGTTAGTGGAATTAAGTTACAAGGCCAGATAGAGTCCTTTGACCAGTTCGTGATTTTGTTGAGAAATGCGGTTAGTCAAATGGTGTATAAACATGCTATCTCTACTGTTGTTCCTGCGAGAATGGTGAAAGTACCAAACCCGGGCCAATCGGAAGTACTTGAATCAATAGAGGTTGACGAAGAGAGCGACGCGGTAGCCGGCGCCTAAGGGTAATTTGGCTTAAATACTGAGGATATTATTTGTTTTTTGAGAGGCCGGATTCTGGCGAAGTTACCATACTCGTTAATATTGCGATCGATTCTGATTCTGTAAGGGAGGATCCAAACGAATTCGAAGAGCTTGCGTCGTCCGCAGGCGCGTTGTCGGTAGAGTTCATAAGTGGGTCTCGCAAACAACCCTCACCAACTTATTTCGTAGGGGCTGGCAAGCTTGAAGAAATTGCCGCGGCTGTCAAATCTCATGGTGCGCAAGTGGTGCTCTTTAACCACACACTTAGCCCAAGCCAAGAAAGGAACCTTGAAAAGGCTCTTCGGTGCAGAGTTCTTGATCGAACTGGGCTGATCTTAGATATTTTTGCGCAAAGGGCCAGAAGTCATGAGGGCAAGTTGCAAGTTGAGCTCGCTCAATTAAAGCACTTGAGCTCACGATTGAAGCGAGGCTGGACACACTTAGATAGGCAGAAAGGTGGGATCGGTTTGCGAGGTGCTGGAGAGAAACAATTAGAGCTGGACCAAAGAATGATCGGGGTTAGAATAAAGGCCCTTAATAAAGGGCTGGCTAAGGTCCGAAGTCAAAGAAATCAAGGAAGACGGTCGCGGTCTCGTGCTGAGATTCCCACGATATCAATCGTGGGCTACACCAATGCCGGCAAGTCCACGCTTTTTAACGAGCTTACGAATGCGTCAACTTTTGTTGCTGATCAGCTGTTTGCTACACTTGACTCTACTTTGAGGCGGATTGAACTGCCGAATTATGGATCTGCAATTTTAGCTGACACTGTCGGCTTCATAAGCAGGCTACCCCATCAATTGGTAGAGGCTTTTCGTGCGACTCTAGAAGAAACCGCCTCTGCAAGTCTTTTGTTGCACGTAATCGATTATTCTAATGAAGAGAAAGATAAATTTATAGACAACGTAAACAGCGTTTTAACTGAGATCGATGCTCATGCTATTCCCCAATTACAGGTGTTCAACAAGATAGATTTGCTTGGTGATTTTGAGCCCAAGATAGAGCGCGATAAATTCGATAAGCCCTCAAAGGTTTGGATATCGGCCGCCGAAGGCGCAGGTATTGATCTTCTGAGAAAAGCGATTGCTGAAATTCTTGCGGGCTCAGTAGTCTCGGAGAAAATCCGGTTAGCGCCAAATTTAACTCGCTTACGCAGCCAAATATTTTCTAAGGGATTCGTTGAGGAAGAACATATCGATGAGGAAGGTTATTATCATCTGAGAGTACGTTTACCAGACGCCGAACTAGAGAGGCTGACTCGGCAGGGAGCGGTAATTGAAGCTGTCTCTTTAGTCGTGTCAAGTAAAAACGCTGAAAGCTTAGAAGTGGGTGAGGCCCTTACCGGCTAATAAGGCGATGTTTGGGTCTATAACCTTTTAAAAAACTGTGTTAATTCACTAATATTAGCTAAAATGAATTTTGTGTCTCTTTTTGAGGCTATGGAGAAAACAATGGCTTGGAATGAACCTGGAAATAACGGTAACGACAACGATCCATGGGGTGGTGGTCGTCGCGGTAGCGACCAGGGGCCGCCTGACATAGACGAAGTAATTAGAAATCTCTCTAAGAAATTGAATGGCCTTTTCGGTGGGTCCCGCTCGGGTTCTAGCGGAGGATCTGGTGGGTCGTCAAAGGGAGGATTGTCCGGAGGTCTTTTGGCTGGAGTAGTAGCCTTAGCACTGGTAGCGTGGGGCTTCTTGGGAGTCTATATCGTCGATGAGGCTGAAAGGGGTGTTGTCTTGCGTTTTGGTGAAGTACTCGATAATACCGTGCAGCCAGGGTTGCACTGGAATCCACCATTAGTAGACGAAGTGAGTCTAGTAAACGTTTCCGAGTTGAACGCTAAAACTTATGAAAATAGAGCTATGTTAACAACGGATGAAAACATCATTGATATTGATGTGACGGTTCAGTATTTGATCCAGGATCCGGTTAAATATGTGATTGCGGTACAAAATCCGGAGCGCAGCCTAGATAACTCTGCCGAGTCTGCTATACGTCATGTGGTGGGTGGGAACACTATGGAGCAAATTTTGACAAACGGTCGAGATCGAGTCGCTGCCGATGTTGAAGATCGCCTCCAAAATTACATGAACGTTTATAACACAGGGATACTTGTTAGCCAGGTGAACGTGGTTCAAGCGCAACCACCAGATGCTGTTCGAGCTGCTTTTGATGATGTAATAAGGGCCAGAGAAGATGAACAACGAGCACAGAACCAGGCGCAGCAATATGCAAACAGAGTAATACCAGAAGCAAGGGGTCAAGCGCAGCGTCAAATGGAAGAAGCGAATGCATATAGAGAGCAAGTAATTGCCGTGGCGGATGGAGACGCATCAAGGTTTGACCAACTATTGACCGAGTACTCAAAGGCGCCAGAGGTTACGCGGCAGCGTATGTACATCGATTCATTGCAGGACGTAATGACAGCAAGTAGTAAAATAATGATAGACGTTGAGGGGGGCAATAACATGCTTTACCTGCCTCTTGATAAAATGCTTGAACAGAACGCTAGCTCAATCAGTTCGGGTAGCCGCTCAGCTCAGGAGTGGCGTGATATTGCAAATGAAATCGCACCTTATCTTCCGGGGCCATCGAATTCTGGTGCAGTAGATAGGTCTCGATTAAATAGTGGGACTAGAGGAGGTAGACCGTGAAAAATTTCTTTTCTATAGGGGTTTTATTTGTGGTTGTCGTGATTACTGGGAATGCGCTATTTGTTGTAAAGGAAACAGAGCGCGCGGTGATGCTTCAGTTTGGCCAATTGGTAAATTCTGATATTGAGCCGGGACTTCATTTCAAAATTCCTTGGGTGAATACTGTAAGAAAATTTGACGCTAGGATTCAGACTGAAGATACGACTCCGGAACGGTTTTTAACTCTAGAGCAGAAAGCGTTGGAAGTAGATTCCTATGCCAAGTGGCGGATCATTGATGTTGGTCAATTTTATATATCTACTCGTGGTAACGTTGCTACGGCAGGAAACCTGTTGGCGCAAAGAATTAACGATGGATTGAGAGACCAAATCGGCGCTCGTACTTTGATCGAAGTCGTCGCCGGGGAGCGGGATCAGTTAATGCTTGATCTAACTGCAGAACTTAATGAGACCACTGCTTCTGATATTGGGATTGAGGTCATTGATGTTCGGGTCAAGCGCATAGATTTGCCGGATGACGTCCGTTCTTCGGTATATGAACGAATGATTACGGAACGTAACCGGGAAGCTCAGGAAATCAGGTCTCGAGGCGATGAGCTTGCTATCGGTATTCGGGCGGACGCTGATCGTCAAGTTGTCATTTTTGAGGCAGAAGCTTATCGAGACGCAGAGCAAATACGCGGTCAGGGTGACGCCGAAGCCACATCAATATATGCTGGGGCGTTCTCTAAAGACGAAGAGTTTTATGCTTTTACCCGCAGTTTAAATGCATACAGAGAAACTTTTAGCTCAAAGAGCGACGTTTTGTTATTGGACCCGGACAGCGATTATTTCAAGTATTTGAAGGATGGTGTGTCTCGATAATATTTTTTGGCGGGAAATTCCAAACTTTTCAAGTGTTGGATCAACTAAAAATCTTGTAGAAAATTCTGGATTATGTTGCATGAGCTAACATTAGCCTTCTGCTTAATGCTTGTTATAGAAGGTATGCTCCCCTTTATAGCACCAAAACGTTGGCGTGATTTGGTATTGATGTTAAGTGAAGTCGATGACAATACAATGCGACTTGTGGGTTTGGGTTGCATGTTGTTGGGTACTATCTTGCTCGTAATCGTTAACTAAATTTAGGTTCTCATTGGTTTAATGACTGACATGAAACGATGGTTACTCCCTGATGGCGTTGAGGAAATACTTCCTGGAGAAGCTCATAAGCTAGAGGCACTTCGAAGAGAATTGCTAGACCTCTACCAGTCCTGGGGTTATGAGCTTGTTATCACTCCGCTGATAGAATACTTGGATTCATTATTTGTTGGATCCTCTCATGATTTAGACCTCCACACCTTTAAAATAACTGATCAGCTGAGCGGTCGGATGATGGGAATTAGGGCGGATATTACACCACAGGTAGCTCGTATCGACGCGCACTGTTTGGATCGAGATGGCCCAGTGAGGTTATGTTACTCCGATAATGTGTTGCATACCAAGCCAAGAGGACTCATGACATCGCGCGTTCCTATTCGCATAGGGGCAGAATTATTTGGTCATAGTGGAGAAGAGTGTGACGTTGAATTAATATGTTTAATGAACCAAACGCTTAATTCGGTTGGGGTTGATAATATTCACATCGTTCTCGGTCATGTAGGTATTTTTCGCGCATTGGTTCGCGAAGCAAAGTTAGGTGGAGCTACTGAGGAAGTTTTGTTTGACGCTGTGCAACGTAAGGCATTCGATGAAATTGATATGGTGCTGGGTGATGCTGTTCCAAATTCAATTCTTAGGGATATGCTGCAAAGACTTACGCGTCTTTCCGGAGATGAAAGTACTCTGGCTAAGGCCCTAACCATATTTGGTGATGCCCCTGAAAGCGTTAAGATCGAATTACAGGAATTGGTTACGGTGGTCAGAGCAGTAAAGCAACGTATTCCAGATATCAATTTATTTTTTGATCTTTGTGAGCTCCGAGGCTACGAGTATCATACGGGCATTGTTTTTGCGGCGTATACGCCAGCTTATGGTCGGGCCGTTGCTAAGGGCGGGCGCTATGATCATATAGGTGAAGTGTTTGGTAGGTCTCGTCCAGCTTCTGGTTTTGATAGTGATTTAAAAGTCTTAGCAAAACTTTCATCAAAAGTACTAAATAGAGTACCCGGGATATTAGCACCTGATATCGTGGACGAAGAGTTAAGTGCTGTGATTGATAATTTAAGAGAGCAGGGTGAGATTGTTATCGTAAACCTGGGGAATAAAATTTTAAGCGATGGGTTTTTCAAGGAATTAAATTGTAATCGAGAGATTATTCGTAAAGATGATTCCTGGACTGTTGGTCTCATAACTGAATAAATTGTAAAGCGTGCTGAAATCGCAGAGTCAAAAGAGATGTCTAAATCCGTAGTAGTTCTTGGCACCCAATGGGGCGATGAAGGTAAGGGTAAAATTGTAGATCTGCTTACAGATCAAGCATCCGTAGTTGCTCGGTTTCAAGGTGGCCACAACGCCGGGCATACTTTGGTTATTGATGGAAAGAAGACAGTTCTTCATTTGCTTCCATCCGGGATACTCAGAGAAAGCGTTCGCTGTGTGATTGGTAACGGGGTGGTGGTTAGTCTTGAAGCATTAAATCAGGAAATCAGCGATCTAGAGTCTCGAGGCATCTCGGTTAGAGACCGACTGTGTATTAGCGGTGCATGCCCATTAATCCTGCCAAGTCACATTGCACTGGATCAGGCACGAGAATTACGAAAAGGGAATGAAAAAATTGGGACCACTGGGAGAGGGATCGGACCTGCTTATGAGGATAAGGTGGCGAGAAGGGGAATCCGGTTAGCCGAGGTGTTAAATACATCTCTGTTTCCGGATAAGTTGCAAGAACTTCTTGAATATCATAATTTCTGGTTAGAAGGTTTCTTTCAAACAAAGACGATCGATTTTCATAAAACACTCGAAGATTGTTTGCGGCTCAGTGAGCGATTAGGGCCGATGGTAGCTGACACCATAGATATTCTGCATAGTCACCGTAAAGCTGGGGATAATATCTTATTTGAAGGTGCCCAAGGGTCATTGTTAGATATCGACCATGGTACCTACCCGTTCGTTACTTCTTCAAATACAACCGCTGGCAGCGCTGCAGCGGGGAGCGGCTACGGGCCTTTATACCTGGATTATGTTCTAGGAATTACTAAAGCATATACGACTAGAGTAGGGTCTGGCCCTTTCCCTACTGAATTATTTGATGAGGTTGGTCAACATTTAGCGTCGGTTGGCGCTGAAAAGGGGGCAACAACTGGCAGAGATAGGCGCTGTGGCTGGTTTGATGTTGCAGCAGTTAAACTCGCAATGCGCATCAATAGTGTTTCAGGTATATGTCTTACGAAGCTAGATGTCTTGGATGGGCTGGATAATATTAAGGTTTGTGTGGGTTATCGTGGGTTAGGTGAAAATGCTTCGAGTAGCAGCCTAATGGACATTACTCAATTTGAGAAGGTAGAACCAATTTATGCCGAGCTTCCGGGTTGGAAGGAGTCGACATGCGGAGCAAAATCGCTGGACTCTCTTCCTGTCAATGCAAAGAGATATATAGAATTCATCGAGGAGGCCGCAGAAGTTTCGGTTGATATTATTTCCACCGGCCCAGATCGAGAAGAAACGATTGTACTTCGTCATCCTTTCGAAAAAAACTAGTGCTTAATTTTCTGGCCATAAACAAGCGGCACCGATCGCGCCGCTGGCATCTCCAAACGCAGGAGGTAAAATTTTTGTGTGCACCGCGTCATTAAAGATAACATGGGTAAGATATTTAGGGACTAACTCGTAAAGGGCTTTAATATTTGAGACACCCCCACCCAGGACTATCGAATGGGGATCAACCATATTGACTATTGTAACGAGGCTGTAAGCCAATTGTTTGGCATATGTATCTATGCTCTTCATGGCGTCTGAGTTGTTATTCTCCGCCAGCTGCGCTATTTCACTTGCCTCCAACGTTTGATTAAAATTCTCGAAATGAGTTTGTGTCAGCCCGCGCCCAGAAATTACTGTTTCGATACAATTAGTGCGCCCACAGTGACAGATACGATCTTGTTTAATTAAATCTCTTACCGACACTGGAATACAGTTGTGACCCCATTCGCCCGCAATCCCATTGGGCCCTGTAACAAGCCGCTTATTAAAGACGAAGCCGCCACCACAACCGGTCCCTAAAATAACGCCAAAAGCACTTTGGGCGGCCGCGGCCGCCCCATAAATAGCTTCAGATAATATAAAGCAATTTGCATCATTTTCGATTCGAATTTCGTAACCAAGCTTTGTCTCAACATCTCGCTGGAGCGGCTTGTGATTAAGGCACACCGAGTTGGAATTCTTCATTAATCCTTCCGGAAGAACTAGAGAGCCTGGTGTTCCAATGCCAACCGGTACTGGGGTAGGCGGCTGCAAGTTTTTTATCAAACGGCAAACTGAATCCACAGTTTTCCTATAATTATCAGACGGGGTTTCAACTCGAACTTTTTGCTCAATGGCACCTCCATTTGAAAGTAGTATTCCTTCGATCTTCGTACCGCCTAAATCTAACCCTATGCGCATTTCAATTCTCATTATTTTATGTGTCACTGTCACAAAAATACTGACATAACAATGACTTGCATACTACTACAAAGACACTACAATCTCCGATCCGTGTTGGTAAAGGTTTACGTAAGGATCTGTTTTTTGTGACTAGAGCTCGTTATCAGCAAGTGTCTCTCGATGATACTCCCTATTATCATTGCATCTCGCGTTGCGTAAGGCGAGCTTACTTGTGCGGAGAAGATCCTGTAAGCGGCCACAACTTCGATCATCGTAAGGCTTGGTTGGTTAATCGAGTAAAGGACCTTACTTCGCAGTTCGCAGTTGATGTGTGCGCTTATGCTGTTATGAGTGATCATTACCATCTGGTTTTGTATGTCAATCGAGAAGAGGCCGACAGGTGGACGGATGGGGAGGTGATTGCTCGATGGTCCAAAATTTTTCCTCGCAATACTGCAATAATCGAAACCCTCGAACAAAATATTAAATACGTATCAGCGAAGAAAAAATTAAAAGATAACGTGGCTTTATGGCGAGAGAGATTGACTGATATTAGTTGGTTTATGCGCTGTTTAAACGAGTATATCGCTAGGCATGCTAACATAGAGGATAATTGCAAGGGGCGATTTTGGGAAGGTCGATTTAAAAGCCAGGCGTTGCTTGATGAAAGAGCATTAGTTACGTGTATGGCTTACGTAGATTTAAATCCAATTAGATCTGGCAATTCAAGTTCGCTAGAGGTTAGCGATTTTACATCGATTCAAGAACGTTTACTTATCCAAGCCAGGAGAGTAAAAAACCGAAACCACCGCCAAAATAAATTATTGCGACGAAGAACAGTAAAACATTTGCTATCAAAGCCTGGTTCCAAAAAGCGGCGCCAACTCAAACCCCTATCCAAAATATTTGGACTTGCCGAAGGGCCACACATTTTTTTTCAGGCAAAATATTTCAATTTGCTCGAAGCTACGGCTCGAAATCTGACTTTAGGTAAGCACGGACAAACAAAGATCGACAGTCAATTAGGTGTTAAAAATTCATTATTAGAGGCCTTAGATACTTCCTTCGCGACATGGATGAAGAGTATCAAGGGGTTTCATCGCCATTATGGAGTTGCTGTCGGCGATGAAATTGCGTTAGTGAATTTTCATAAAAGTAGGATAAAGGCAGGAGTAGACTTAAAGTATCCAGAAAAATGGATACGTGGGCGGTGTGCTGCACACCTACTTTATGGATCTTAAAATCCTTAATCTTTCTTACTGCCAATCTCTATCTTCTATTATTAGACATTAATCTATCAGGGCTTACCTTCTGTTCGATAATTATTCGATGTCGCTTATCAAAAATTGCTTAGGTTTCGCTAAATATTTTCTGGTTTTATAAAAACACGGCTTAAAAACACTGAGCAAGATAGAAATTTCAATTTATTTAATTCTTGGGTGTACTTTAATTTTCCATTGGGTGTCCTTTATTAATACAAAAATCTAATATCTTTTTTTTCTAAGTGTCAGAATTTTCTAGAATTTCTAAGATTAGGTGGTTTGAATTATTTAGGGGGCTGGTACACCATATTGATCATGTTGTTTGATAGGCTTCAATAATCATAGAATGTGTCTAGATATTGTTTGACTTTAATTTATCAACACTATATGTTGCGTTTCTGTACCTTGTCCATTTTGTTCAGTTTCGGACAGAAACAGGGGAACGGTTAGAATTTGAGTGCAAAAGCTTTAGCAAGTTATTTAAAAGAACTTGGAGTTGAACATAATGACTAAACTCGCTCAGGCATTAGTTGAAGAAACTTTAAGCGAAAAAAACCGCTTAACAGAATTCGATACAGACCAAACGCTCCTAAGAAAAGCAAAAGAAGATGAGATAAGGATGAGGTTGGATGAATTTGCTAGAGAACTTTCTAAAGTAAGCAAACAAAGAGTGAAAGGTTAGTTAAGTGAGAATGCTGTATAAGTTTAATCTTTAAGGTCAATTTGTTGATTGGTTGCATAAAAAAACCCGAACGTTTATCCGCTCGGGTTTTTTTATGCGTCAAAGCTAACTAGCGTATTTCATTTAATAGCGACCAAATACGCCGACCATTTGACCGTCGCCTAGAACCTCGTGGTTATCCGTGCATACCAAAACTGAGAACCCCAGGTCCTGTATGAAGGGTCAAAGTCATTGGCGTACGCATCAGTAAAATAAGGAGGGTCTTCGTCAAGGATGTTGTCAATTCCAACGGATATTACGGAATTGAAACTATCCATGTTGTACGAAGCCTGCAAATCTAAGTACCAAGTGGCATCAAGTTTGGTTTTTGAATCACCAGCATCTTTTGTGCCGTCAGCAAGCGTTTTCGGCGGTGTTGAAAATATACCGTCCGCTTCTCCATGATACTGGGCTGTGGCTCCAGCAGAGAAATCACCTTTAGACCAGAAAAGTTGGAGGTTGCCTTTAACATCCTTAAACTGGTTCCTTGCGTTTCCAACAATTAACCCGGCGTAATGCTCTACTGAGCCGTTAGCTTTAGTAACATCGTAGTCATCTAACATCGCAAAATCTGCAACTGCTCTCCAGCTACCTAAGCTGGTATCCCAGTCGTACATCGCGGTGACTTCATAACCCGAGGTCTCGAGCTTCCCAATATTGTTTGTTGTATTGCGCAAATCCTTCATGTAACCCGTTGGTAGTCTGGTAACCAAGTTACAGTAGCCTGGATTTGTACCCTCATAGCACCCGTTCAGAATTAACTGAGATCCAATTGAAGAAATGGTGTCAGTGATTTCAACGTCATAATAATCAAGGTAGACGGTCAAATTGTCTAAAGGATTGACTATAACACCGAAATTAAAGCTTTCAGATTCCTCTGGTTGAGTGTTTGGGTTGCCGCCGACAGTAGTGCGTATTTGCGTGTTAGGCTGTGTAAACCCATTTGGAACTCCGTCAGCCGCGCATCGACCTGCCTGAGTTCCGCCCGCGCCACCGGTAAAATTACTAGCATTGACATCGCACGGATCCGCTAAGTCTGGGTAGCTATCGCTATTGCCGCTATACAAAGCCCCAATGGAAGGCGCTCGGAATCCCTCTGAGTAGGTTCCCCTGAAGGTAACCATCTCGTTAAGCGCATAGGTTAGACCCACTTTGCTATTGGTCGTATTACCGAAACTTGAGTAGTCAGAAAAGCGAGTGGCCGCGCTGAGTTCAAGGCCTTCGAGAATAGGTACTGCTACTTCTGCATACCACTCGTTAACATCATATTCACCTGAAACTGGGCTAGATGCATTTCCAGATGACAAGCCAGCCGCTATAAAAGCGTCGGGAGAGTATGCTCCTTTCTCTTCTCGAAATTCATAGCCAAAAGCTAGACCAATAGTACCAGCGGGAATCTCCATAAGGTCTCCAGCGATGTCGAAGCCATAGCTTTTCATCTCATTTCGTCCCGTGTCATGAGCTTCGAAGGTAATGTAATCGACCATTTCAGGTGTAATCGACCCTGAGCCGCTCCACAAACCATCACCCATATAAGCGCTGTCTGCTCCTTGTCCGCCAAAAAGGTTCAAGGGTACACAAGGGCTTGCACAGTCTCCTTCTAACGCTTTCTTAATGTTGCCGGTATTTAGCAAGCCATTAGTAGTCGTAACATTTTTATTTTGGCCTGTGATCGCATAGGCTGAGACATCCCATCCATTGAATTCAGTCTCTATGCCCATTTCAAACCGATAGGTTTGAACGTCTTGAATGAAGTTTCGATTTCCCGCCTCCAAGAGTCGGCGTCCCGTCCATCCTTCTGCATAGCCATCTGGGTAGTTTGCGTCATTACAAGCTTTGCCTTCAACCGACAGCCCGGTTAGGTCGCAAAACTCAATTCCGAACGGGTTGTAGGGGTTATTTCTTGAAATACCCTCGCTTCCTCCAAAGTCACCAAAGCCATAGAAAAGCGGCATAGGAGCTAAGAGTTGATCTGATTCGCGGTTCTGGTATGTGCCGTTTAACGTCAGATCGGTGTTATCAGTCAGGTTGAACCGGCCCTTAGCGAACAAATTTACTCGTTCATTGGGGGTCTCGACATAGTTATAAGGGTTGTAATTAAATCTGTCATCTGGGCTGGTCCAGCACCGAAAATCTGATGCCGATGCCCCGCTTGTTCCATCGCTTGGTGTAAAGTTGCTACAGCCTGGAACCACATCGCCGTAAGCGAGGCGGCCTTGAGGCGTGCCAGACGAGCCTCCCCCCGCAGGTCTTGCCGCAGTTTCCTTTCTATCGCCATTCCCGAGATCTTCAATTTCTACTAGGGACGCCCCCAGCATAAAAGACCCACGATCAAATGAAGTCCCTGCAGTGACCTGGTAGTTGTTGGCCAGGCCGCCACCGTCAAAGTATTCACCTGTTTGGGCCTGGAATTCGACCCCTTCAAAATCATCCTTGGTAATAATGTTAATTACCGCGCCTATCGCGTCAGATCCATATACCGCAGAAGCCCCATCTTTTAGGATTTCGACTCTTGCTATGGAAGCCGTAGGGATTGTATTAAGGTCAACGGAGCTGTTCGCGCCCTCGCCGCTGTTGATCCAGCGCTTTCCGTCTACTAAGATAAGAGTTCTTCCGGCACCCAAGTTTCGAAAATCCATTCGAACCGCACCGCTACCACCATTATTATAGGTTCTATTAAGCCCAGAGCCCTGTGATGGCAACTGTTGCAGTAACTCTCCGATGGATATTGACCCAGAAATCTGGATATCCTCCGCGGTGATTATTGCCACCGGTGAAAAGCTGTCTGGATTCGCGCCTCTAATTCTGGTGCCCGTGACCGCAATCTCTTCTATCTCTGCTCCTTGTGCAAGGACCTCTGATGAGTTAACAGTCAACATTGAAAGCGCTAGCGCCATACTAGAAGAATAAGTAAATATTCTCTTCATAAATTCCCCCCGAAAAGTATTCTCGTTATTTGTCATGCATAATGTTGGTTGGCAAAAAGAAATGAATAAGAATGATTTTTATTCTTACTAAGATGCCGGATTTTTAATCGGGCATATTCTCGCACCTTTTTAAGGCGTTCGCACTAAAAAAGTGACATTTTGTAACGAAAATTATTCCAGCTTTGCGAGCATGAATCGGTTATATATATGACTGGATTAAAGAGTCGCTGTCATGCCGCCATCCACAGCATACACGGCACCGGTGCAGAATGAAGCCTCTTCCGATGCGAGGAAAGCGACAAGATTCGCTACCTCGTTATTCTCACCCCAGCGTTGCATCGGGATATTCTGTTCAAAGGCTGTCCTAACTGCGCCGGGGTCTTCAGGATTCATGGAAGTGGCTAGGTCATTCATCATCCGGTTATCGATAGGTCCTGGCGCGACAATATTAATCCTGACCCCGGAGTCTTTTAACTCAGCCGCCCCAGTCTTTACCAAGCCATTTACCGCATGTTTCGAAGCTATGTAAGGCCCTCCGCCTTCATAGCCGAGCACGCCAGCACCGGAGGAGGTTACGATGATCGATGAATCACTTCCATTGTTTCTCATCACCTTAGCGCCATGTTTGATGCACAACCAAACGCCTATAACATTTGTTTTAAGGACTTCTGTAAAATCTTCTAAAGTCTGATCTTCAAGGGGAGCAGTTGCCCCCTCGGTTCCGGCATTTGCAAAGAATATGTCTAGTTGCCCAAGACCTTTAACGGTTTGATGCACGAGCGCCTCAACGTCTAATTCATCGCCTATGTCTCCAGCTAGAAATTTAACTCTGTCCCCAGCGTTTAAGTGTTTAGCTAGCGATTGAAGCCTCTCCACAGAGCGGCCTGCCAACATGACACGGGCCCCTTCATCTAGAAATTTTCTTGCCGTGCTCGCACCAATATCTCCAGTTGCCCCGGTTATAATCGCGACTTTGTTAGCTAGCCTCATATGCTTTCCTTAAAATTGTCCTAATCGTCATCTAAAATTAATCGGCGTCACGTAGAGAGGGAGAAATGGCTATTTTAGAAATTAGTTGTCTTGGTTTTTACTTCTACACATACGAAATAGCTTAGTAATCCGAAATATTGAATTTAATTTCCATCGCTATATCGCAGTTTGGAAATTTATCTGGCCGCCCTTATCATAGGGTGAAGAGGCGGTGCATCCCCGACCTGTATTCGTCCCATCGTCTCGAAACCATAGCGCTCGTAAAGAGACATATTTCTTGGATTGGAAGACTCTAGGTAAGCGGGCGTGCCTTCTGAGTCAACTATTTCCAATGCATGTTTCATTAGTAACGAGCCAATGCCTTTGTTTTGATAAGACGGGTCGACTGCTATTATTGGAAGGTACCAACATGAATCAGTTGGGTGATAATGTTCTAGCTCTTCTAGTATTTTAAATAAGGGCTCATGCTTTTCTTTTGCTACGTTCTTCTCAATTTCCGCAATAAATCTTTCTTCATCAGCGTCGACGCCTGGTGGCAGCCAAAGAGCCGTCCCACTATACCCGCCTGCTACGTAGGCTGAGCCTGTTTCAATAGCGCCACCACCGTAAGCATCAAACGCCTCCGTAAATTTCAAGTAATTGTGAGCCTCGGGGCAGATCCATCTCACAAACGGATCGGCCGAGAATCCTACTAGAATCGTGTCTAACACTTTGTTCCTATTTTTGGGGTCGGCGCTTGAGATCTTGGGAATCATTTTGGCTCCATTGGTAGAGATTTATTCGGAAATAACGAAGTGTATCTTAAAATTGACGCGGCTGTTTCATTTTGGTGAAAACATCTTTTTTAATCAGTTCTTTATCCTGACGTGGATGACACGGGATTACTTAAAACGTAAGCTTCAGATCCTCAATATTATTAAGGTGAACAACAATGAATCTGCTAAAAATTTCTTTAATTGGCTTTGGGTTAGTATTCTGTTCTGTTTACGGGCTGTTTCAGCTTGATTTGTTTGGCGGTTGGGCATGGTCCCCGTCACAGCCTGAATACCAGTTGATGATTGTTGGTATCTATTTGGTGATGGGCTTAATGATGATTTTTCAGGCTTCAAAAGCGCCCCTCGAGCACGTCCTATTCATAAGGTTTGTCATATATAGCAGTTTAGTGCATGGAATGATTATGTTCGGTCAGGCACTAACAGATGCCACCGAGCGCGGACATTTTTTGGGAGATATTCCGGCATTGCTAATTGCTGCTGTCGTACTAGAATTTTTACTGAGAAAGGAGTTGGCCAGATAACCAATGGGCACCGTTTGCTCCCATGTTAAGCAGGGTCGCTTAGTCGGAGTCTTTCTTGTTGTCCGTCACTTGCCGGTAAGTACGCATGCATTGTTTTCGACAAATCTATTTGGAGGAATACCGCGTGCTACTGCCATTGCATCACCCCAATTGTCTATGGTTAGAGGAATTGATTGACTGGTGACAGGACTGCCCTCTGGCCGCTCATAGAAAACGCCACAATCTTTATATTCATAGTCGGCAGCGCAGCCGGCCATGCAAAATGTAAAAAAAAGAAGTAATCGGTGCATGTCTATTCTGAAATCGCCAACCTATTGAGAGGTTGCTCTCTTCTTATTTGAATAGTGTGCCATAAAAAAGTTCTTTTACATACCATATCAAAGAATGTCGAAGTACAAACCCGCAGCGTGCTTCCAGCCTAGACTCTGGGAATACCGCAGACAATCAGTGCGTGGGTGTGTATACTCTACGAAGATGCTCTTTTCATTTTTCCTTAATTAATGCCTAAATCACGTAAATTCGCGGACCCCTTCGCTTTTCGTGAGTCTGAGAATTACAAAAACCCTATCCCGTCTAGAGAATTTATCCTTAATCATCTTGAAGAACATGGTGTGCCTCTTACTTACTTAGAGTTATGCGATCACTTGGACATAAAAACCGATGAGAGAGAGGAGGCTCTTAGGCGCCGGCTAATTGCGATGCGCAGAGACGGACAGGTCATTAGTAATCGGAAAGGAGCATATGGATTATCCGATCATATGGAATTGAAAAAAGGAACTGTTCAAGGGACGAAAGATGGCGTTGGTTATTTCGTACCATCTGGTGGCGGGGACGATTTGTTTCTCGGCGTCCGAGAGATGGAAAAGTTATTCGATGGAGATCAAGTGTTAGCGCGCTTCAACGGACTGGACTCTAGGGGCCGTCGCGAGGGAGTAGTCGTTGAAATTCTTGAGAGGCGTTATAAGGAAATAGTCGGGCGTTTTTATGCCGAGCAGGGCTATGGGTTGGTTATTGCTGATAATAAACGCATAGCCCATGAAATCCTGATTCCGGAAAGAGAATGCAGGAATGCAGGTGATGGCCAATTTGTAGTTGCCGAGCTAATCGAATATCCGAGCAAGCGAAGGAAGGCTGTAGGAAGGATTACCGAAATTTTAGGCGATATCACGACGCCTGGGCTCGAGATCGATGTCGCGGTGCGTAGTTTCAATATTCCTCACAACTGGCCGGAAGCTGTTAATGGAGAAATCGGTAAGATTGAAAGATATGTAAGAGAGGAGGATAAGCGAGATAGGTTTGATCTGCGCGATCTACCATTTGTCACTATTGATGGAGAAGATGCGAAAGATTTCGATGACGCGATATTTGCCCACAAGCACCAGAGGGGAAATTGGACTCTCTATGTCGCGATCGCTGATGTCTCGCATTATGTCAAGGTCGGCTCCGCTCTGGACCAAGAAGCCACCGATCGCGGCACTTCTGTATATTTTCCTGGTCATGTAATCCCGATGCTACCGGAGGAGCTCTCCAATGGACTTTGCTCGCTGAAGCCTAAAGTCGATAGGTTGGCGATGGTGTGTGAGATGGAAATTTCAAAGGATGGAGATTTGCTAGACTATTGCTTTTACGAAGCTTTGATTCATTCGCATGCGCGTATGACCTACACAGAAGTCGCAGACATTTTGCGTAAGCCAAACACTTCTGCTGAAGAGAAATTGCAGAGTAAATTGCAGAACAAGCATAGGGCGCTCCTTCTCCAATTCGATAATCTTAATTCGTTGTTTTACGCACTAAGAATAGCGCGAGAGAAAAGCGGCGCTATGGACTTTCAGTCGACCGAGACGCGTCTCATTTTTGGAGAGAATAAAAAGTTAAAAGAAATAATTCCCGTGGAGAGAAACGATGCACACCGGATGATCGAAGAATGTATGTTGTGCGCGAACATAGCAGCTGCGAGGCTGATCGAAGGCTTTAAACTGCCAGCGCTTTTTCGAACTCACGAAGGTCCCAACCCGGAAAAGCTTAAAAATGTTCGTGAATTCTTAAGCGGGCTAGGCCTGTATCTCGGAGGGGGAGAGAAGCCTGCTCCTAGCGATTATGCGAAAGTATTATTGGCGGCGAGTTCGCGCCCTGATAGTCGTTTGCTCAACACTATGCTAATTCGCTCAATGATGCAGGCTGTATACCAAGCCGACAACATTGGTCATTTTGGTTTAGGTTTTTCTGCATATACCCACTTTACCTCGCCTATACGTCGGTATCCAGATTTGCTCGTGCATCGAGCGATTAGGTATCTAATTCATAATAAATCAAGCGCTCATTTGAAGCGAAAAAATCCCGCACAGGCAGCTTCGAAACCGGCAATTTATCCATATACCGAAGCAGAAATAAACTCACTCGGAGTTGCGTGCTCAGATAGTGAAAGGAGGGCAGATTCTGCGGGTTACAGCGTTCTTGATTGGTTTAAGTGTGAGTACATGCAAGAGCGTGTTGGTGATGAGTTTTTAGGAACTATCACTACGGTGATGAGTTTTGGGCTTTTTGTAGAATTAGATAATATTTACATTGAAGGGTTGGTTCACATATCAGAGCTAAGCAATGATTATTACCATTTTGATCCTGTTAACCATTGTCTTGAAGGAGAGCGAACACGAAAAATATATCGTTTGGGCGATAAGATTGACGTGCGAGTTGTCCGAGTAGATCTGGAAGAGAAAAAAATAGATCTACAAATAAAAGGATTGCCTGACAAGAGTAATTCAAAAATTAAAAATCAAAGACGGACAAAAAAGGATCCAACTGTGCGAGGGTCTAAGTCAAAGGAGAAAAACACGCAACAATCTGAAAAGAAAAACACGAAAAGCAAAAAGAAAAATGTGAACTCTAAAAAGCGGCTGGTTTCCGGGCGGTCAAGCACTGAGAAGAAGAAAATCAAGAAACGCACCAGGAAAGCGGCTAGTAAGTCAAGTAAGAAATCGCATTAGCACAAGATACTCATGAAGACTGATCAGATAATTTTTGGAATACACAGTGTTAAGGAAGCGATCAAAAAGCAAGCGCGCACCATAGACAAGATTTTGATTTTGGGTGAGACAAATAACCGACGGTTGATCGAGATAAAAGAATTAGCGTTGCAAGCTGATCTTCCTGTTCTCGAGCTTTCACGGTTAGACTTAGATAAAAATGTAAAAGGAGCTCACCAAGGAGTGGTAGCTCGTCTTAGCTCATTAGAATTTTCAGATGGCAATGGAATGACTGAACAACAATTAATTGAGCACCTGAAAATAAATGATTCGCAACTCATACTTATATTAGATGGTGTGACTGATCCTCATAACCTAGGTGCTTGTATGCGTTCAGCGGACGCGGCTGGCGTAGAATTGATTATTATCCCGAAGGACAAGTCAGCATCCCTCAATCAAACGGTGCGGAAAGTAGCTAGTGGTGCTGCAGAGACAATTAAGCTAATCCCCGTTACAAATTTAGCGCGCTGTATAGATAGACTAAAACAGCTCGGTTTTTGGGTTGTTGGCGCCGATGATAAGGCAGAAAAATCTGTCTATGACCAGGATTTTACCGGAGCGACCGCGATAGTCTTGGGCTCCGAGGGAGATGGTCTGCGTCGCCTTACTAAAGAAAAATGTGATTTTCTTGTCTCCATTCCGATGGCAGGGGATTTAAGTAGCTTAAATGTCTCGGTAGCGGCCGGAGTCCTGCTTTTCGAGGCAGTGAGACAGCGAGTCGTAGATATAGATTAGGGTTTTTGTTGCAACATACGCCTAAAATCTCTAAAATCTCGCCTCTTTTTGTTATGGGTGGAGATCCGCTCCACTACACAACTCCTTGCCTTACCGCGTTCGCATCGTCGGAAGGCCCAAACCAAGAGGAGTCTCTATGAGACACTATGAAGTAGTATTCTTAGTTCATCCGGATCAGTCCGAGCAGGTACCCGGAATGATAGAGCGATATACACAGCTAATTGCCGATAATGGTGGAAACGTTCATCGTTTGGAAGATTGGGGTCGTCGGCAACTATCCTACCCTATTAATAAGATTCACAAAGCCCATTATGTGATGATGAATGTAGAATGTAGTGCGGAGGTTCTTGAAGAACTGACTACGTTATTTCGTTTTAATGATGCTGTCTTAAGAAATCTCATCATAAAACGTAAGGAAGCGGTTACTGAGGAATCGTTTATCTTAAAGGGTGAGCGTGAGAACAAAGAACGTAGAGATCGCGTAGAGCAAAAGCGTAAAATAGAAGAAGAATCAGAAGCCTTGTCAACGGAAGAGAGACTAAGTGCTTCTGATGATGAGTCTGGGCAGGATGAAGAAGCTACTGTTGAGACAGCGCCTGAATTAATTGCCGAAAAAAATGACGGCGATGAAATAATCCAAGATACATCCGCTACAAGCGTAGAAGCTATAGAAACTGAAGCTCATGGATCAACTACTTCTGAAGAAGAGCCTGAAGGCTAAAGGGGAAAGGTAAAAATTATGGCTCGTTATTTTCGTAGACGTAAATTTTGTAAATTTACTGCAGAAGGCACCAAAGAAATTGACTATAAAGACCTGGAAACATTGAAAGCGTATGTTTCGGAAACAGGAAAAATCGTACCGAGCCGGATTACTGGAACGAAGGCTCGTTATCAGCGTCAGCTTGCTACAGCTGTAAAGCGAGCAAGGTATTTGGCCCTTATTCCTTATACGGATAGCCATCAGGTTTAGATAAGGCATAGAAATGCGCGGCCTTGCTGAATTCGTAATGACAGGAAGAAAGCAGGCTATTTTAGCCTCAGTTTGCTTTGGCTTGTTGCCATTGATTAACCTCTTTAGTCCTGTTCTTGTGGGCTTGGTATTGTTACGAAAAGGTGCACAAGAGGCATTTACAGTTTTTGCTTGGGCAATATTACCTTTAATTGCGTGGACTCTGGTTGGCGACTTTGTTCCAGGCCTTATGCTCATAGGAGTATACGGACTTGCCTGGATATTAAGAAGGACCGAGTCCTGGGAATATACTCTTATATCCGCTATAGGGATTGGGTTAGGTGTTGAGGCCTACCTCAGATTTCAACCAGGGGTTCTCGATTTGGTCTTTCAACAACTTGAACCATATCTTAGCCAGAGCAATGTTGAAGGATTTGAGATCGAAGAGATTAGAGGCATTGTGATCAGTATTTTCGGTTCGGTCTATATGTTTCTTGGGATTGTTTTGACGATGTTAGCACGCTGGATGCAGGCGAAGTTATATAATCCAGGTGGGTTCCAAAAAGAATTTCACCAATTGCGTATCGAAAAAAGAGTGGCTTTATTTCTGCTTGGTTTTATAATTTTGGCAAGTTTTGAGATTTTAATACCGCAGGCATGGGTGTTGTTTTTTACGCTGCCATTGGTGTTTTCGGGTATAAGTTTGGCACATGCTGTATGCGAGAAAAGAGATTTGCCGACGCTAGCGTTAGTGATGTTTTATGTTTTGCTGCTGTTGCCTATAACGGTACAGATAATTGTGTTCTTAGCACTTATAGATAGTTGGTATGATTTTAGAAAAAACTTAGAGCGAGCGAGCTGATTTTCTGAGACTGTACTGGGCAAATGAAAGAGTGATTTAAAATATTAAAGACTGCGTGAGGAATAGATATGAACGTAATTCTGCTTGAAAAAATAGGTAGATTAGGTGAGCTAGGAGATACAGCAAGCGTTAAGGCGGGTTATGCTAGAAACTTTCTTTTTCCGCAAGGCAAAGCGATCCCAGCGACAAAACAGAATC
>JAQWOJ010000029.1 GCA_029245905.1 Gammaproteobacteria bacterium | reverse complement strand
TATATTACCGTCGTTTGAGAGGTGAGTCTGTTACAATTTGTGGGAAATTTGCAGTAAATTCTGAGGTTTGCGTCGGCGGGCCTTTATCTTTAATGGCAAAACTCTGGCTCCTTAATAAAAGAAAGGAGCCGGAAATGCTTTTAAGCTTACGTGACTAGTTTGTTTCGTATGAAGAAAACTGCTCTTCTCCTTCCCCGTTAATAAAGTCAGCGTATTTGCTATCACCCGTGAAGTTTGCCTTCAAAAAGGCGTACACATAAGTGCCTTGAGCTTGCAAGTTAGACCCTTGATTTGTTGGGAGACTATGGGCGCCCTCTGCGAATTCGAGATAAACTTTATCCGTCGAGGGATTTATCGCGTCATATAATAGCCTTGAGTGGGTTTCCGGCGGAGCAATAGTATCCATAGCCGCAGCAACTATAAGAGTTGGTGTGGACACGCCATTCAGATCGCCTTCAAAGGATTGCCCTAATTCGCAGCAGTATGGGGTGAGGGGGATTACTGCCTTTATGTCATCGCCAAGTTCTACAGCGGCCTGGAGTGACGCTCCTCCGCCTAAGGAGTGCCCCATGATAGCAATCTGTGACTCGTCGATCTTATTGTTAATTGGACTGGTGCTATTCGCATTTTCGCGCTTTATCAGTTCTACGCCCGCTATGAGTGCATCTTTTCTTTGTTCAAGATTATCTTCCGGTGTATTTGTTTCGATTATCGCGGTAATTATGCCAACGGAAGCTAGCATCGGTCCCCACCAATCATAACTTTCAGGAGTGCCGGTGTAACCGGGTGACATCACTACGACGCCGTTCGGACGATCGAAGCTGAGCGTTAGCGGATAGAAGATAGTCGCGCTCGCAAACTCGGCAACATCGGTGCCGGCCACATAGGTTCGAGCCTCGAATAGACGATCGTCGAATAAATTCGCTGCATTTCGGGCAAAGGTGCGGCCTTCGGGTCGATACCTCCCATCGCTATTGTCTTGGGCAAATACTGTTGGAAGCGTCAAAGAGCCAATCAGTAATCCAAGTCCTACCAAAGTGCTGATCAAGGGTCTCGTTTTTATTAAGTTCATCTCAATTAACCTCTTTTTATGTATCTTATTTGCTTAAACTGGTTGCCAGTTGGGTGCGTATAAGTAATAAATATAGCAGAGACTGACTATCATAGAAATACAAGACAGCTGTGCCGATTCGCTTCTGATTTAAGGGTCGGTTGAAGTTGCAAAGGCTAGCTTTGTTGCCCTTGGGCCGATTTACTATTAACCTCAGCAGTCCCCAAATAATCAAGTAATAGATGAAGATATAATTTATGAAGTATTTGCAGAGTTTTTTCGGCGTAATTGTGAATTTTTCCCGGCGTTATATGTTCCTTGTGATCGCGCTGGGTGTATCCAATATTCAGATAGTCGGAGCACAAGAACTGGGAGACCACCAATATACGAGCGAAGCGATTGAACGTGGAAGTAGGATATATTCGCGCGAGTGTGCGCTGTGTCATGGACCTCAAGGAGACATTGTTGATGGTGTTAACTTAAGAGTCGGTATTTTCAAAAACGTTCGTTCTGACGATGACCTCAGAACTGTTGTCAGCCAGGGCGCAGGCCAGGGTCAGATGCCAGCTTTCGGCTTAAATGCAGCTGATCTAGATGGGATAGTGGCTTTCATTAGGGCGGGATTTGATCCTGATGGGGTCGCTGTTCGGATTGGTGATCCTGCTCGGGGGCGCGTAATTTTTGAGGGGAAGGGTGAATGTGTAAGCTGCCATCGCGTAAATGGGATAGGCCCGCGAACTGCCCCGGATCTTTCTGAAATAGGCGCTGTGAGAACCCCCTCAGTTCTGCAACAAAACCTCTTGGATCCATCGGCCGCTATATTGCCAATTAACCGCCCAGTTAGGTTAGTGACCCTGACAGAGGAAACTGTGCTCGGTAGGCGTTTAAACGAGGACACTTACACGGTTCAGGTGATCGATTCTGATGAGCGGTTGCGGTCATTCAGAAAATCTGATTTGGCGACATATGAGATAAGTATGCAGCCGAGCAAAGAACCGACCTCACTTTCCGGTGAGGAGGTTGCTGATGTTGTCGGTTACCTATTAACGTTGCGAGGCCAATAATGAATTTTAATATTAGATTACTACAAACCTTTCTGCTCTATTACATCACCTTTGCGAGCTTGACTTCGATCGCCCAAGTTCCTTATGAAAGGATTCTTAACTCGAATGAGGAACCCGAAAATTGGTTAACCTATAACGGCGGCTACATGAGTCAGCGGCACAGTCTTCTGAATCAAGTAACGCGCGAAAATGTCGACAGACTGGAGCTAAAGTGGGTACTGCAAAATCAGGTTTTTGGTGCTTGGCAGTCTAATCCAATTATCGTGGATGGGGTGATGTATGTCACTGAGAGGCCGAATAGCGTGATGGCAGTGGATGCCGTTAACGGTCGTGTTTTTTGGAAATACCGCCATCAAAATGCGGACAACGCCCTGGTCTGCTGTGGCGCCAATAACCGCGGCGTCGCAGTTCTCAATGACAAGGTATACATGGGCACCCTCGATGCTCAGCTTGTAGCGCTTGATAGGATAAATGGGCAGCTCTTATGGAAGGCTGAGGTTGGTGATGTCGATGCTGCTTATTCCGTTACCATGGCTCCTCTCGCTGTTAAGGATAAGATAATGGTGGGGGTCGGGGGCGGCGAGTTTGGTATTCGAGGCTACGTTGCTGCTTTTGACGCCGAAACGGGAGAACAAGCCTGGAAAACATACACTATTCCAGGCCCAGGAGAGGCCGGGCATGATAGCTGGGAAGGGGATGATTGGGAGCATGGTGGCGCGCCAGTTTGGATTACTGGCTCATTTGATCCTGATCTGAATCTGACCTATTGGGGTGTCGGAAACCCGGGCCCCGACTGGAATGCGGGTCAGCGGCCCGGTGATAATTTGCACTCCGATTCTGCCATCGCGCTCAATGCAGATACTGGTGAGTTGGAGTGGTATTTTCAATTTACTCCCAACGATGCGTACGACTACGACTCAGTTCAAGTGCCAGTTTTGGCAGATATGGTTTGGCGAGGTGAACCAAGGAAGTTGATGATGTGGGCAAATAGAAATGGTTATTTCTATGTCCTCGATCGAACCAATGGAGAGTTCCTAGAGGGCAAGCCTTACGTTCGCGTAAATTGGTCGAGTGGGCTTGATGAAGGCGGACGCCCAATACCTACGCCTCAACCTGAAGGAATGCCAACTTATCCTGGTAATCAGGGCGGAACAAACTGGTATCCACCCTCTTTTAGTCCGAGTACGGGCCTTTTCTATTTTAGCGCATGGGAGGATTACGCAACCATTTATAGGGCAGAGGAGTCCGAGTATATTCCTGGCCGAGCATTCTTGGGTGGGGGTTTTTCTGTACTTGCTCCATCGCCTGGAGCCCCAACGATCGGAATCGGCCGCACTAACCCTATCAACAATTGGACGAGTGAGGTTGGATATGCAGCGCTGAAGGCTATGGATCCGCAAACTGGAGAGGCTGTTTGGTCTTATGATCAGTTCGATGTGAGTGATAGTGGGATGCTAACAACTGCTTCTGATTTGCTCTTCACTGGGGGTCGCGAGGGATATTTCCATGGGATTGATGCGCAGTCTGGCGATCTTCTGTGGAACGTAAATTTGGGTGGGCAGATTGTGATGGCTCCGGTTACCTATATGGTCGAAGGTGTTCAATATGTCTCAGTTATTTCTGGGAATAGTTTGTCAACGTTTGCGTTAGAAGAATAAAAGCCAGGTATCCTTCTATGAAGTATTTTTGGTGGGGCAGGTTAATACTTTTGCTTTCTCTTGCTATTAGCGCTTTTGCTCAAGTAGAAGACAATCGATTTAACCCTAGTGAAGATTTCACCATCGACTATAATTTTTTCAAAATGCCTGCTGGTAGGTCTATAGGATCGACGGCGGGAATATCCATTACTCCTGATGGGGAGGGTATATGGATATTTGACCGCTGTGGTGCGAACGATTGTGTCGGCTCTGATTTAGATCCAATCATGCGATTTGATATGAAGGGTAATCATCTCATTAGCTTCGGTTCAAATATGTTTATTAGACCTCATGGGTTGCATGTTGACCATGACGGTAACGTTTGGGTTACGGATGGTGAGGGCCCGAATGGTGAGGATCCAAGGCGGGATGGGAAGGGACATCAGGTTTTCAAGTTTAGTCCGAACGGTAAGGTATTGATGGAATTTGGGAAGCCGGGGATTTCAGGAGATGGCCCTTATGAACTCAATCAGCCTTCTTCTGTCTTGGTAGCTCCAAATGGGGATATTTTTATCGGCGATGGGCATGGGGGTAGATCAAACAGCCGGATTATGAAATACAGTTCCTCTGGGGAATTTCTTCTGAGTTGGGGTAGTCGGGGCTCCGAGCCTGGTAATTTTGACGTTCCGCATGATCTTGCGATGGACTCCAGTGGTAGAGTTTTTGTCGGGGACAGGGGTAACAATAGAGTTCAGATCTTTGATCAAGAGGGGAGCTTTATTCTGGAATGGGAGCAGTTTGGTCGCCCAAGTGGTATTTTTATTGACGCGAATGACATGCTCTACGTCACCGACTCATCTTCAGAGAACAGCGGTCCTGCCGGAACTCCTCAGAATTACTCTCCTTATGCAGAGGGTGTGAGGGTCGCGAATGTCAGAGATGGTTCGATCACTCTTTTTCTTGATGATCCTCAAGAGAACGGAAGCCAAGAAGGAATTGTGGTAGACAAAGCTGGCAATATCTACGGGTCCTTAACCGCAGGTATGGCGCTTAGAAAATATCAGCTCAGATTAAAGTAAAGATTTGTCACAAACTCTTCATATTTTTTCTGGAAATTTGCCCGATGTAATACTCTGATTTGCTTAAATTTAGCATTAGCTGGAGCGTAGTTACAGTCGACAATTTGTCACTTATTTGCGCAGCGGAGTATGTAATACTCACCTCCCAATGTAAAAATCGGTCTTGCGATACAGGGATTAATCGTCCGTATCAATTGCATGACTGATAAAGCTAGAGGTTGCATTCAAGCCCAATGATGATAAGACTTTCCTTCTCTTTGCTCATTTTCCTGATGAGTTCACCTATAGCCGCCCAAGAGAACATTGGGGAGCAGTCTACCGTTGTTTATGATTCTGATTACTTCGATCAATGGTCGCCAGTAACGGCTCAAGATATGATTGATCGAATTCCAGGTCTTACGCAGGGAGGTTCCAGTCGAGGCGGGTTTAGCGGAGGCGGATTTAGCGGAGGCGGCTTTAGTGGTTTTAGAGGAGGAAGTGGAGGTGGCCGCGGTTTTGGCGGCGGGAGCCGGGGAAGTGAAATATTGATCAATGGGAAAAGGACGGCGGGGAAGAATAATAGCACTGGGACGCAGCTTGCGAGGATCACCTCGGACCAAGTGGCCTATATTGAAATTATCCGTGGCACGTCTGGAGAGCTAGACGTTAGGGGTAGCGGACAAGTTGTTAATGTAGTGCTTACCGATGTTTTTTCAGATATATCCGCTCAATATGAGATTTCCGGACAACAATATGAAGATAACTCTGTTGCTCCCAGAGTGAACGTTTCTGTGAGTGGCACGCGAGGTGCCTTGGAGTACCAATTACAAGGTCGAGTTGGAGAAAATCGGGACGTCACAACTTACAAGGAAAAATCGGTTCTTGGTGATTTCTCTTCGAATGATTACATTTACAGGAAAGATATAGACGATGGTGGCGGCTATGGTATGAGTGCCAACATTGGTTACGAAATTAACAGCAATAGTAGCGCACGATTAAGCGGACAGTTCACGGAAGGGACTAATGGATCTGAAATCAGTCGTAAAACTACGAATTTACGAACGACACCATGGACCGACTCCTATCAGAGAGAGGATATCGATGGAGAGATAAGTAATTGGGAGATCGGCGGCGATTATGAATATAACACAACTCGTGGTGACCGATTTAAAGATTTGTTCATTAGCAATTCTTTCACACCCGAGCGTCTTCGAGAAAGGTGGAATCTCACGGGTCCCGTTTCTGAAAGTAAAAATCTATTTCTAGATTCTAAGAGCACGACTCGAGAGCGAATAATCAGAAGCTCCTATACGATGGACTTATTTTCGGGTAGTCAAGATATTGAGATTGGTGCGGAGAGGGCGCAAACGATACTTGACTCCACACTGGTTCTCGGGATGCCTAATTCTGGCGGAATAGCCTCAGCCGCGGTAGGAGGGTTGGTCCCGGTTAATGTTCCGAATGCTCGGTCTACGGTGGAAGAGATGCGGTATGAGCCCTTTGTTATTCATAACTGGGTTTTTAACTCCAGAATGTCTCTAGAGAGTTCAATTTTGTACGAGGATTCTCAAATTTCTCAGAGAGGTGAAACTTCGAAGAAGCGGAATTATGACTACGTTAAGCCAAAATTAGATTTTAGATATGACCTGACTCCTACAGTACAACTGAGAGGCACGATGGAGAAGATCGTGCAGCAGTTAAGCTTTAACGATTTCGTTGCCGCTCTCGATACGCGAGATGAAGATCGCGATGTTCAGTTCGGTAATGAAAATTTAAAGCAAGAATGGTATTGGAACTATGAATTTAATGCAGAATATCGCCTGCCTAATGATATCGGAGTTGCTAGTGCTAGAATTTTTTATGAGGACTGGACAGATAGAATTGAAAGGATTGACGTTTCGCCCTCGAAGGATGATCTCCAGGGGGCGAATGGCAACGTTGGCGATGGCGAAAAGTATGGGCTGGAGCTTAATAGCAGCACGAGAATGCGAATGATTGGACTACCCAATTTGCTGATCAATGCTTCTATTAGTGTTGAGGATTCCAGAATTACAGATCCATTTTTAGGAATAGATAGGAGGTTCAGCTTTAGTTGGAGGGGCCGCCAAACCCTTGGCTTTAGGCACGATATTCCCAGCAAGAGAATAAATTGGGGGATTAGATTTAATAATACTGAAGATGGAAACCGCAAATTTTATGACTTGATAGACATTGAAGTCTGGGATAGTGACCCATTTTGGACGGCCTTTTTTGAGTGGAGAAGTGCGAATAACACAACTGTTCGTCTTGAGTCTAACCGGTTAGGTAACTGGGAGTTTTGCAGACAGAGATTCCGATATACCGGTGGAATCGCGGAAGGCTCTCTGGCGGAGCTAGAAAACAACTGTAATCATAGCGGTCATGATATTACCCTGCGTGTTACGGGCACATTTTAGTTCGTGAGATTATGTTGATCCGCGTACTCAGTTCCCTTGCGTTACTTTTAATCCCTTCGACTTTTGTTGGCCAAGACAATGTGGGTGACGAATCGACCGTTCGTTATCCGGCAAGCTATTTTTCCGGATGGGCACCCGTTACCGCACAAGATATGTTGGACCGTATACCCGGTCTTTCTTCTGGCAATAATCGAGGAGGATTCGGTGGAGGTGGTCCTCCTGGTGCGTCCCGCGGCGGGGGAAGCGGGGGTCGTGGTTTCGGTGGAGGAAGCCGGGAAACTGAAATTCTTATAAATGGCAAGCGTACCGCAGGTAAAAATAATAGTACTGGTGGACAGCTAACCAGAATCATCACGGATCAAGTTGACTATATTGAGATTATTCGCGGAACGTCGGGCGATTTGGATGTTCGTGGAAGTGGGCAAGTAATTAACGTTGTTCTCTTCGAAGAGTTCAGTGAGTCAAGCTTGCAGTATGACTTCAGTGCTATTCAGTCTGACAACAATACCGTAAGACCAAGGGGGGCGTTCTCATATAGTGGTCAGGCAGGAGGACTTGGATTTCAGTTAAGCGCTACCGCTCTTGAGCCTTACTTTCAAAATAGGAGCAAAGAAAATTCAGTCCTAGGAGATTTTTCACCAAACGATCGGATTATAGAGGAGAGTGAAACGAAGGGGACTGTTGCAACCCTCAGCTCGAATCTCGATTATGAGATAAATGATAGTAGTAGTGCGCGATTTAATGCGCTTTGGCTCGATGGAAGCGGCGGTACAGAACTTGTAAGGAATACAATAGACCTTAAGCAAAACCCTAATCAAAATTCATTTCAAGAAGAGGATAGCCCATCGAGTCAAAAAAATTGGGAAATTGGTGGAGATTATGAATTAATTTCAGACCGTGGAAATCGATTTAAGGTACTTTTCATTACCAATTCTTTTACCCAGGCGACAACCCGAGAACGCTTTGATATTTTGAGCAAAGGTTTACGGGAAAAGAACTTGTTTCTCGACTCTTGGAATAATACTAAAGAACGGATAATTCGGGGCTCCTATACCCTTGATATTTTAGAGGGTCAGAATATCGAGTTTGGTGCCGAGCGGGCTCAAACTATATTGGATTCAGCCCTTGCTTTGGGTGTTGCAGGAAATGAGGGGAATCCGTCGATTTTGACCGGGGGGCTTATTCCTGTTTCCCTAGCTAACGCAAATTCAACAGTCGAAGAAGTACGGTATGAACCTTTTTTGATTCATAACTGGATTATTAGTTCACGGATGTCTCTAGAGACATCCGTTTTATATGAAAACTCAGAGATAACGCAACGTGGTGATGTCTCAAAAGAGCGAGACTTTGCCTTCGTCAAGCCCAAAGTAGATTTTAGATACGATTTAACGCCGCAACTTCAGTTAAGAGGAACTATCGAAAAAGTTGTGCAACAGCTCACGTTTAATGACTTTGTAGCTGCGACAGATGATCAAGACTTAGATTCAAATGTACTCGCCGGTAACGCAGATCTTCGTCAAGAATGGTTTTGGAACTATGAAGTTAATGCTGAATATCGATTGCCTGATGATATAGGTGTCGTTAGTGGACGGCTCTACTACGAAGATTGGCATGACAGAATCGAGCGCATGGATGTGACTGTGAATGAGAGCCAGTTGCTAAGTGCAAACGGGAATATTGGAGATGGTGAAAAATATGGGTTGGAAGTTAGAGCAAGTGTCCGCATGCGGATGATAGATATGCCAAATCTTTTAGTGACTGCGACTCAGGAAATGGAAGATTCAAAAATCAAGGACCCATTCTTAGGCATAGATCGAAGGATGCTTAGTAGTTGGCGTGGTCGGAATACGCTCGGATTTAGACATGATTTACCGAGTCTAAGTCTAAATTATGGCCTCAATTGGTTTAATATGTTCGATGGGAGCCGAATCAAATATGACATCGATGATATAGAGTATGGGGCAGGGGATCCTCTTTGGGTCGCTTTTTTGGAATGGGTAAGTCCAGGAAATACAGTGTTTCGATTAGACGCTGAAAGGATTGTTAACAACGGCGAGTTTTGCCGAGAGAGGCAGCGTTTCGTGGGAAGGATTTCCAGTGGCGTTTTAGAAGAAATAGAGGATCAGTGTTTTAAGTCTGGCTCGGTGATTGCCTTAAGGATCACAGGCACCTTCTAAAACGACTGAGCAGTCATTTGCTTGCACAAAATCACTTAAACAGTCAGAAAACGTCACGCCTCATAATGCATTAAATTTCCTAGAGGCTCAGCAAATTATAGAAGAAGCTGAGGTGTGTCGGGAGCGCCGACGTTTCGTTGCGAGAATTTCAAGCGGTATCCTCGAAGAAATTGAAGACCAATGCAGTCGCTCGGGTCCTATTATATCATTACGAATGATCAGTACTTTCTGATTATTCCGTCTTAAGATGTTAGTCTCCGAGAGACAATTTGAAACATTTTTGGGTCGCGCAAGGGGCACAAGTTGTGGCAGGATAGGATATAAGGGATTTAACTAAGACGCTTTAGTGTCGCCAGACTATGTTTATACAATTATTTCGTTTTGAATCATCTAAAAGAAATAGGGAAGTAGGAGAGAAAAATTGAAAATTCTAGCTTTAAAGAGAGATTTGGCAACGCTGGTAGCTTTTTGTGTTGCGCTACCAACGTCACTGAGTGCTCAAGACTCGATTGAATGGTTTACCTTGGGAAATGATCATGCCCATACTCGTTATACTTCGGCTGACGAGATTAATACTGACAATTTTGGTGACCTTGAGGTTGCTTGGGAATGGGATGGGGCTAGTTTTGGCGCCGTCAGTGGTCGTTCGACTCCTTCCTATATTGATGGGAAGCTATTCACTGTTGCTGGATATAATCGTCACGTAGTTGCTATTGACCCTAAAACCGGTGACACAATCTGGTCTTACCGTGAACCTACAACGCCTAGAGCCGAATATTCTATGAGAGCTGATTACGGCAAAGGCGTTGCTTATGCCGAGATTGATGGACGCGGTGTGGTGATTATTATTTCTCCTGGGTTCTTTATGACCGCCCTGGATGCAGACACAGGAATTCCGCTCGAAAACTGGGGTACTCCTGTGCCGATTGATGGGTTTCCTTCCTCCGGTGTGATTGATCTATTGAAGGACCTCGACCATCCCTATGATCCTTATGAGGGAATACCTTTAGAGACCGGCTACATAACATCCTCATCACCCCCAATCGTGGTGAACGATACTATAGTCGTCGGCAACTCTGCCGAGCAGGGTTATCATCAAGCAAGAATAGAAAATGTTCCGGGTGATATCCTTGGTTATGATGTCAGAACCGGTGATTTCAAATGGAAATTTAACGTGATTCCTAAGCCGGGTGAATACGGTCATGAGACATGGGAAAACGATGCATGGGAATGGACTGGCGACGTATCGTCCTGGGCCCCACTTTCCGCCGACCTAGAGAACGATTTGGTATTTATACCCACAAATAGTGCGACTATTGATTACTATGGAGGGTTTAGGCCTGGGGATAATCTTTTTGGGGCTGCCATTATCGCTCTTAATGCGAGTACGGGTGAAAGAGCCTGGCACTTTCAATTCGTGCATCATGAGATTTGGAATTTCGATACCCCGACCGCCCCTCTTTTACTGGATGTAAACGTAGATGGTCGTGATATACCGGCGGTAGTTCAGGCGACGAAGCAAGGTTGGTTATATTCATTTAACCGTTTAACAGGTGAGCCTATTTGGCCCATCGTCGAGAGGCCCGTACCTCCTTCTATAGTCCCTGGTGAAGTCCTCTCGCCGACTCAGCCTCATGTAACTTGGCCAGAGCCCTATTCTATGCAGGGGATCAGCGAAGATGATTTGGTTGATTTTACGCCGGAATTAAAGGCGCAAGCGCTTGAAGCTATGGAAGGTTATGTAATGGGTGGTCTTTTTAATCCGCCGATTCATGCGAATAATCCAGAGGGTAATTATGCTGCTATGAACTGCCCAGGCGGGGCTGGTGGTGTCAACATCACAAGCCCACCAGTAGCTGATCCGACTACCGGAACAATGTTTGTTAATGAGCATACTGCGTGTTTTACGCTCCGATTGATTCCAGGGGAAGAAGCTGATTTGTTATTTCCTAATTCGACGGGAAGTACCACTGCTCAGTATGCTAATGGTGTGCCGGGAGCGACAGCGCGCCCCCCGCGACATCCTGCAGGCATTCCGATCTGGAAGCCGCCTTACAGTACTATTGTTGCTTATGATATGAATACTGGCGAGAAAAAGTTCAACATTCCAAATGGTGAAACTCCAAATCGCTATAAGGAGGCGTTTGAGCTAGCGGGTGCGGATATGGATGAGATCGGCAACACTGGTACCGGAGCGCTCGTACCGATGGTGGCAACTGCCAATATGTTGATCTATTCGGATCAGGCGTCTGATGGTACTCCTATGCTCTGGGCTATTGATAAAGAAACAGGAGAAATTATCGGTGAGATTGAGGTGCCTGCGAGATCCAGTTATGGAATGAGTTCATGGGTGCACGATGGTCACCAGTACATTATGTTGCAGACTAGTTCAAAGCTGACAGCGATGGCGCTGCCTGCTGCGCAGGCTGCAAGCTCGGCACACTAAAGCGGATAAAACACTAGTGCGATTTATTCAAAAACGGAGAGCTCGTCTGAGCACTCCGTTTTTTTTTCGGTTATGTAATGTTCGTTTTCTTTGTTGCGGAGCCGTGGCGACTTTACTTTCGGCAACGCTCTTTTCTGATTTGAGCGCTCAAGAAGAGATGCCATCCGAGCCGAGCCCAGTTGTCTATTCAAAGTCAGAGGCATCGATAGGGAAAAGTCATTACCTTATAAATTGTCAGCAGTGTCATGACGCTGACGGACGAGCTCTTGCCAATATTGATTACATCGCTGCTGATTTGACCGCCCCGGACACTTGGTATTATGGGGAGTCGCCCCTTCACATTTTTCGGAGTATTAAATTTGGTGCCGGACTTGAAATGCCGCCCTTTAAAGACAGTCTTGAAGATGAAACTATTTGGCAAATCGTTGCGCATATTTTAAACATTGGCCCAAGAGAGACGCGGCCGACTCAAGAATAATAATCGGAGAAATCCTAATGACCAAGCAAACTAAACATCCTCAAAAAAATACTAAGAAAAATACCGTTGATGAAGAAAAAATTGTATCGCGTCGCAATTTTATAAAGGGAACGGCGTTGGCAGGGGCGGGTGCAGCCGCCATCTTGCAATCAGAAACAAGCGATGCGCATCAAGTTGACGCTATGAATATAAAAATTCCAGAAGAAATTCCTCGCACGTTAGATGAAGCAGTTAAACCGGCTAACTTCCCAATGACTGGAGCAGAGGTTTTTGCAAAATTTATGAAGGACGAGGGCGTGGCCGGTTTTTTTTGCTGCCCCGGAAATTACAATATGATTAATGCAATAGCCGCAGAGGGAATTCCATCGTATGGCGGTCGCTGCGAGGGAAATATGACCTCAGCCGCCGATGGCTTCTCACGCGTTACCGGATAAATTGCTGCAACTTCTGGCACAGAAGGCCCCGGATTCACCAACATGATAATGAATATTGGCGCGGCTAATTCGGCACGAACGCCGCTGCTGGTTATTGCGAGTAATAAAACTATTGGCGAAGATGATACTGAGCATGGGATACAAACCGCTTATCAGCAGTCACAAACGGATGGGTTGAAGAAGTGGGGGAAGCGACTTATTACCCCAAATAGGATTTATGAATATGCCGCTTACGCCTTCCGCCAGTTAAAGACGGGTGTGCCAAAGCCGGTTCATTTAGATTTTCATGGTGAAATTTCAAGGGCAAGGTTCGAGGAGCCGGGTGAGCTACAATATTACTATGATAAAACGCGTTATAGGACTGAATCAAAAGCGCATCCAAATCCCGCAGACATAACTAAGGCCGTTGAAATGATTCAGCGTGCTGAACGCCCTATGATTGTCGCAAGCACCGGAGTTTTCTATGATAAAGCTTGGGACCCTTTGTTAAGAGTGGCTGAGAAAAACGATATCGCAGTTACCGAGTCGGCTCCCATGAGAGGGCATTTTTCAGATGGTCATTACTTATCTGCAAGCACTGGTCTTGACGCTGTGCGGAGCGCCGATCTAGTTGTGCTCATCGGACAATATTGTATGCCGTCAATTGGAGAGTTTGCGTTTGGTCCTGATGCAAAATGGATCCGAATTGACCCTGACGCTAGTGATATTGGACGCAATTTGCCCATTGATTTAGGTATCGTGAGCTCGGAAAAAGCGGCTTTAGAAGCGTTAGAGGATGCTTTGCCGTCTCGGACTCGTCAGAGCTGGAGGGATGAGCTGGCGGCTGCTCGCAAGGCCTTTGACGACCAGAGTGAGGAATATTACAACTTAGGATTAAAGTACAGTGCCGATACTGACTCTATTCATCCGGCGGTTATCGGTCAGCATCTACATGATTTTCTTTACACCGGAGATATAGCTCCCGAACAAACCACGGTGGTTTCTGGGGGGTACGGTATTGGACGTTATACTCGTCGTTACTTGCGCGGCTTTCGACCGGGACAGATTTGCAATGGCGCTTATCAATACGGAGCAATTGGGCCAGATATAGGTTATGCAGTCGGTGTTGGTGCTGCCGTACAAAATGGAGTGGGACCCCAGGCACCGTATAAAGGTGCTCCGATATTTGGTATCACTGGGGATGCGGGTGCTGCCTACTCTATCATGGAATTTGAAACTCTAAGTAAGTATCGGATACCCACAATTATGATTGTTTACAACAATAATGCCTGGGGTGTTTGGACATCAGGCGCGGGCAGGGGAGCGGTTCGTGCGCAGCACATGTATTTATTTCAAGAAAATTTGCGTTATGAGAAAATAGCGGAAGCTTTGGGTTGTAACGGGGAGTATGTAACCAGTCCTGATCAAATGACGCCGGCGTTAGACAGGGCGTATAAATTGGCATCAGATGAAGGCATCTCTACCCTGATTAATTGCCAGGGTAAAAAGGAATTCTGGACTAATCAGTATCCGCCATCAATGCCGCGTCATTTTGCGCCTGGTGCCTTGGCTTACTATAAGTAAGCTATTCAAACTCTTGAGTATGGCTGATGATTGAAATTTCAGATTTGGTTCGAAGTGAATTACAAACTTATGCGAGTCGAGGAATTTTCCAAAACTTTAGCGTCTCTAATTCTGGTTCAAAGAATTTAAAGTTTAAGTTTAATTGGCTCTCGAAAAAGCCATTTTCACTGCGATTGAATACTGAAAAATGTCAAATTGAGCTTCAAGACGTCTTGCCAGCAGTTCATTTTCGCTCGGATATGGATAAAGCTTTCCGAGAATTTCTTGGTAGTCGTTCCGCACTATCTGTTCCATCTCATCGACGACTTGACGAAAATCGTTTCGCTATTCACGTAAAGAATAGGCATCAGAATTTGTCAGTTATAGTTAACTTTTCAAAAGAAGATGCAACTAAAGCAGCGAAGATTTCTATTAATTTATTACATGAAATATTCAATAATTTCTTGGCAGAAGGCCCTTATCAAAACTACATGGTCGAAGTGTTCAACGAGCCGGAAGAGTAGTATCGATCATGTTGTGTTGGTGGCCAGCGGACTTTGTGATTGCTTATTCCCGCTTGCTGCATTCACGATCATGTCGGCAGTAACAGGCACCCTGTTAAACGTATGACCACCCAATGCATCGGAAATAGCACAGAGCAATGCAGCCGTTGCGCATCCTTGGATTGGTTCTCCGACTCCTTTTGCTCCAACTGGATTTTGTGGGTCAGGTATGTCGGTAGCTGCCCAATCTATTGGGGTTGGGACGTCTAGGTAGGTGGGAAGTTTTGATTGATGAAAACCGGTAGCTGCAGGAAGTCCATTCTGCGGATCATAGGAATGTCGCTCAAAAGCGGCCATACCGAAGCCCATCACGGCGGCGCTTTTTACTTGAATCTCCAATCCGCGTGGATGAATCACAGTCCCGCAATCAGCTACACCTAAGTATTCCAGAATATCAAACTTTCCTGTTTCTAAATCTAGTTCTATCTGGATAAAAGCTGCCGCTAGTGCTGGGACTGTACCTTCTTTTTCTAAATTATCTTTAGCGACGCCGATAAGTCCTGTGCCTTCGAGAGCTGCTACCGAGCGTTTAGTCATAGTGTTAATGTCTTCCGGGGCAATCTGGCCACTGTACTTTCCTTGAAGTTCGATCGCCGTCTTAGCGGCTTCAGCGTAGGTAATGAAGGAATTGGGATCATCTTTGCGAAAGACCCGCTCGTTACCAATATCGTAGTCCTGTGGCGTGCCTCCCAAAGTTATCGACGCAATTTCTAGAAGTTTGTGGAGGGCATCCGTAGCGGCGACGAAATTTGTTCTGGTCATTGTAAAAGAAGTATTACTGCCGAATTGCCCAAGATTCCAAGGCAAGTGTCGACGACTGTCTCCTCTTTCTACGATGCAATTATCCCAGCTGTACTTAAGTACCTCAGCTGCAACTCTTGATGTTCCCGTATGAGAGTATGTTCCTAGGTTACCGACACCAGTATGAATATGCAGTTTACCATCTGGAGTAATTCGGACTAAACCGTCAAAGCCAT
>JAQWOJ010000021.1 GCA_029245905.1 Gammaproteobacteria bacterium | reverse complement strand
AAGACGGAACAAAGGTCTTTCATATTGGAGACTGGTATAAGATAGGGGTTTTTGATGAATATCTCGTCACCCAAGGCGCCGATTACGATCAAATCGGTAGCCACGCTGGCCTCAGAGACACTTCCTTGTTGTTAGCCATTGCCCCTCAACATGTTCGAGTCAACAACTTAAGCCAAGGGCAAGGTCAAGATGTTGATGGCGTGTCTGGCGATCCGACTATAGCCACACAAGAATTGGGCCGCGTGGGTTTTGACCTTATTTTTGATGCGGCCATGAGGCAAATAAAAGAACTCATGGAGTTGGATTAGCAGCTAGGCATGAATAAGAATCTTAAATACTCTCTAGTTATCTTTTTCATTTTCTCAGGGTTTTCGCATTCTGCAGAATTGAATTGGCATGTTGGCTTAACTTCGAATAGAAACTTGATAACTGCGAAAGGTTTCGAAATCGATCCAGACGCGACAACTGTTCTTTATCTTGCGGGTTTAAGTGGACCGTCGCAAAGCTCGCAAGAGCTTGATTCCTTGCTCTATGAGTATTCAGCCAATTCCGCCGACTTAACCAATAATATTATAGTAATCTCCAACGCCAATCCTGATGCTGAACTTTTACATTTCCCTCCTGAAGGTCAAGCGTATACTGAAAACACGGTATCGCATGTTTTGTGGCGCTGGATTGGAACTCACGCCCCCGACTTGATTATTCTGGAACGAGGAGAGGATTATGGCTTTGTCGAGGCAGTAAGCAATTTAGGCATAGCAGGATTCGGCACATTACCCGTAATTAGACTTTCCCAAAACAATAAAAAACCAGAATTCTTGACCTCGATTCTAGGACTTGAACGCTCAGAGGCGAGTATTAACCGAGATCAAAGAGTAGCAAGAACGCCCCAAAAGGTGGCAGAGCAACTAGCAAGTGTATATGGCTATGACTTTTCAGCACCAGTCTATGTGCCCGGAATGAGTATCATTGGGAGGCTTCGCCTCGGACATGATAATGCAGTTAATGACTTACTCGCCCCTTATCTCCGCGAGAAAAATTTCGAGATAACTAATGCCTCTTTGCTTGCCGGTCAACTGGTTTTTGCCGAGCATTATGAGAAAACTGGGAGCCGTGAATCTCTTCAGCTTGTTTTGCGTGCAGCAAACTTAGCATTTGATGATGAAGGAAATCCACTTAATGCCGTCCCTTTGCATAATGAAATGAGTGATTCATTTTTTATGGCAACACCAATTCTAGCAAAGGCCGGAAAGTTTACCGGTGACGATAAATATTTCGACATAGCGTCTCGCCATTTATATTATCTGCGAGATATGCTGCTACGCGAAAATAAGCTTTACCGTCATTCCCCAGAGGCTGACGTAGCATGGGGCCGCGGCAATGGCTTTGTCGCTCTTGGCTTAGCATTAACTCTGAGTGATTTCCCGAAAGAACACCCATCGCGTGATTTTATATTCGGCTATCTAGCTGAACATCTTGAGGCGCTGCTATCACACCAAGATGCAGATGGCATGTGGCATGAGGTTATAGACCACCCAGGCTCTTTTGCGGAGATAACCTCAACAGCGATGATCGGGATGGCTATTAAACGTGGACTCGACGATGGATGGTTGTCAGAGGAAATTTATCGCCCTTCCTTAGAAAAAGCCTGGAAGGCCGTCAAAATTCGCACCGATTTTAATAGTGTTTTTATCAACGCTTGCACGTCAACAGGGAAAATGGCGTCACTGGACGCTTATTTAGATCGCTTAGCAATATTTGGCCGTGACGATCGGGCCGGTGGAATGGTAATGAATTTTGCAATCGAAATGGCAAACCGTTAGTTTTAATTTTTGTATAATTCTCTCTTGAAATAAACCAGTTTTAGTAGGCAACGCATTAACTATGAATAAACACACTCGCAGAAATATACTTAAGTCCGCCGCCCTGATTGCTCCAGCGCTAGCGGCCCACAAAACTCTATTTGCGCAAAATCAATTTACTCTAGATGGAATGATGCATCCTTATCCGGAGGATTGGTTACCGGAAGGAGTTCGATCTCGCTTCGTGGAGAATGTTAATGGCTTGCGTGTCCATGTTTTAGAAGCCGGTTTTGAAACTTCGGGACGACCAGCACTTTTGCTGCTCCACGGCTTCCCAGAACTTGCTTATAGTTGGCGTAATGTGATGAAGCCACTAGCCAACGCGGGTTATCACGTTTTCGCGCCTGATGTTCGTGGATACGGGCGCACCACGGGTTGGGACAGCCACTATGATACTGATTTAACGCCTTTTCGCACCTTAAACAAAGTTAGAGATGCGTTGGGATTAGTTTATGCTTTCGGGTACGATTCAGTGGCTGCCGTCATAGGTCACGACGCGGGATCTCCTCTCGCTGCCTGGTGCGCTGTGACTCGACCAGACGTCTTTAAAGCCGTTGCCATGATGAGCGCACCCTTTAGTGGAACCCCTTCCTTACCTTCAGGTTACGCAAACGAATCCAAATCGGCAAGCTTGAATAGATCTCCAAATGTTTATGATGATTTAGCGGCCCTCCCGCGACCACGAAAACATTACCAGCGCTACTATCAGACGCCGAACGCTAATGAAGATATGTGGCATGCGACACAAGGGTTAAGTAATTTCATCAGAGCATATTACCATCACAAAAGTGCGGACTGGAGAGAAAATTTGCCCTACCGTTTAGCAGGAAGAACTGCCGACGAATGGGCCAAAATGCCGACCTATTACATCATGGACTTAAACATGAGCATGGCAGAAACCGTGGCTGAACATATGCCAAGCGCCGTTGAAATATCTAGAAACAGCTGGCTCTCTGAAGATGCATTACGTGTATATACCACTGAGTATGGTAGAACCGGCTTTCAAGGAGGATTGAACGGCTACCGAATGGGCGCAAGTGGAATTGGCAGAGCGGAGATAGAGCTCTACGCTGGAAAGACAATAGACCAACCTTCAATGTTTATTAGCGGAGCAAGTGATTGGGGTACGTATCAAAGCCCGGGATCTTTCGAGCGCATGCAAGAAAGCGCTTGCACGAATATGCAGTCAGTTCATTTAGTTGACGGTGCCGGCCATTGGGTGCAGCAAGAACAATCCGAAGAAACCTCTCGACTGTTGCTAGAATTTCTAGACGGGCTTTCTTGAGATTACGCCCTCAGTATCGTTACCCAGACTAACAGCTTCTTAACGTAAGGCCAGATTTCACTCCCCCATGGACTTATGTTGTATAGAAAGGCGATTTTGATAAGCAGTAGGAATGCCCTCCAGGGCCGACTGTCTGATAATCCCCTTTAAATGTAAATCAAACCATGCCGTCACATAATGATCCATTATGTTGTTCATTTCTACATTATCCCAGTTCTGATCCGTATAGTGAGCAGCAGCTTCTGTATTCTCTTCATTATCTAATTCTTCCGGCAGGGGGATAGGTGCCCCAGCATTATGCCCAGCGCCGATAAATGTTAGTAGAAACCGGTCGCTGTTGACCGCTCCGTCAAAAATACCCTGTGTACCATTTTCGTAGCCGGCGACACTGTCCTGGTCTCCCGCAAGATAAAAAGTCGGCACCCTGATACCCGCCAGATCTTGAGGCTCCCAAAACCCGGCATTCATGCCCCAGGGAGCGACCGCGAATCCAGCCTTTATACGTAAATCTAGATTCGTTCGATAATCTGAATTAGAAGTCGCGTGTGCTTCTAAGAGACGATTTGGTGGAGCTATAAAACCACTGACGCTTTGCTCACTAAAACCACCACCCAGATTATTCACTAATCCATACCCTCCCATCGAATACCCAATTATCCCCGTATTATCCGCGTCAATCATAGAGCCAAGCAGTCCTGCCGACTGAGAAGACATTTGAGCCAGGGAATTCAGAACAAACCTTTGGTCTAGCGGTCTATTGTAAAGCGTTGAAGTAATAGCCTGCTGGTCTTCATAAGTGCTTTCTTTATGATCGATAGCCGCTACTACGTAGCCTTTGCTGGCAAGATTTTCGCCAGTATGACTCATTAGAAATCTGTTGCCGGGATAACCATGAGATAGAATAACTAACGGATAAGGACCTTCACTTACCAAGGGTTCGGCATCACGAACGGCGCGGCCGATAAGCACCGCCGTCATATTAGGGTTCCGTGTTGTCACTTCATAAGATGTTCCTGGATCCTGACCTATCAAATTTGCTGGATACCAGATTTCTAGGGTCAGCGTCCTATCGTAGTACTCAGTGTCTCCGCCTCGGGGAGTATTGATAACGTCGACCGCATTGGAAGAAGTCACGTCAATGGTCGTTACACCAATGTTAAATTGACCAAAAGCAGCAAGCTGCGGCGATAAAGGTCCGACAACATCGATCCGATTTTGCTGTGCATTGACCATAACACCAAAAGCACTGATCGCGATAAAAAAGAATATTTTCTTCATAAACTGACCACCAAAGACTCCAAAGTGGGAAAATATCACAGTTCAGTAGTCATGGCATCGCATTAAGGAATGAAAAGGTAGATTCAGTTTTGGTAGGCTAACTTTTCCGATTTAGCTGTCTCTTTGTCACCTAACAAATCGTGCAGTATAAGATATAGGCTTGGCACTAAGAACAATGTGATTACGGTCGCAAATAAAACGCCAAATGCCAACGAAATTGCCATAGGGAGAATGAAGAACGTGGCCGGGTTTGCGGTGGCCATCAAAGGCACCAGACCTATAAAGGTCGTTATTGACGTAAGGATGATGGGTCTGAAACGAACCATGCCTGCGTTAGAAACCGCTTCTAATATCCCCATCCCTTCTTCGCGCAACCGATTTATAGTTATTACCAACACAAGGCTCGCGTTTACGACAACCCCACTCAATGCGATTATCCCTAAAATCGAGAAAAACACTAAAGGTACACCCATTAAGAAATGTCCAAAAATAGCCCCTATGGCTCCAAATGGAATAACGCTCATAATCACCAGAGGCTGTAAATAAGACTTTAACGGTACGGCCAATAGAGCAAACATAATTAACATCGCAATCGGGTAAGTCGTCAACAAGCCCTCGAGGGATTCAGATTGCCGCTCTGCTTCCCCCCCAACCGCTAGATTCACGTCAAGCTCTCGGGACCACCGCTGTCGATATTTAGCATATATATCTCTACGAATTTCATCGGGCGCCACTATAGTTCTGTCTACGTCACCTTTAACGGTTATTATTCTTCGTCCGTTTTGCCGATTTATACTCGAATAGCTGTTGCCCAGAGAATAGTCAGCGACACTTAAAAAAGGAACCTCGGCCCCGGTAGGCGTCCGAATCAACAGTTCCTCCAAATTTCCCAAGGACTGTCTTTCGGGCTCAGGGTACCGAACCATCACGCGAATATCATCGGACCCTCTTTGTATTCGCTGAGCTTCTGCCCCGTAGAATGCCTGACGCACCTGCGTTGCAACGTCATTGAGCGTAAGCCCCAGCGTTTTACCTCTGTCCAATATTTGGATTTGAACCTCTTGTTTCCCAGCCCGAAAGCTGTCAGATACGTCGAAAACACCAGGGTAGAGCATTAACTCCTCGCGAAGCTGCGTCGAAGCAATCTTTAAGTTCTCTTCGTTACGGCCTTCTAAACGAAAATTTATGGCATCACCGGCAGAGAACGCATCAGACACAAAGGTCAGTTCTAGTGCGTCCGGAATTGTTCCAACTTTTTCTCGCCATCTATCTCGAATTTCCGCTGCACTGATTTGTCCCCTTTCATAGAAAGGGGTCAGATACAACATTACTTCAGCTATATTACTGGCTCCCGCATTGCGCCCGCCGCCTCCCGGGCCACCCTTTGGAGCAGTAGATCCTATAATTGTTAAAACACTATCCACAGCGCTTGCTGCAGACTCAGGAGCCATACCGCTTTCCTTTAGGAGAGCTAGTTCTTCGTCAAGCTCTGCTACGAGCTCTAAAGCTTTCGCTTCTATAATGTTTACCGCCTCCTCTGTCACGGCTGCCGGAACACCTGCAGGCATATTAACCGTACTCCAAACATTATCGCCTTCAATCGAAGGCATGAATTGAAAGATAACTCTGCCACTAAACAAAAGAGCACCAACTATCAGCACGACACCTGTTGCCGCAGCCCATGCAGCATAACGATATCGCAAAACAACCTTGAGGAAGCGCCGATATCCATGCTCAGCAAAATGCTCAAGCCCTTCAGCAATTTTTCCTTGGAAACTTTGCCAAATTTTCACGATACGAGTCCCGTCGAGGAAATATCCTTCTGTTTTTCGATGTGCAATGTGCCCAGGCAAAATAAGTTGGGACTCAATCAGACTTGCGATCAAGCAAAAAACAACAGTCCCTCCAATTAGCTGAGAAAAGGCAGCGAACTGAGTTCCATCGAGAAGCAGAGGCAGAAATGCTGCTATCGTTGTAAGGACCCCAAAAATTACTGGGACGGAAACCTCAACGGTTCCTTCAATCGCTGCATCTTCTTTACTCAAACCTTTTCTTTCAAACGCGTGAATCCGCTCACCAACCACAATGGCATCGTCAACTACGATACCTAAAACAAGAATGAAGCCCATGATCGTTAGCGAGCTTATCGTTAAATCGTAAGGGGGGAATGCAATCAAAGCCCCGCATATAGCTATGGGAATCCCGGCCGCAACCCATACAGCAATTTTAAACCGCAAGAACAAAGCGAGGATACCAAGCACCAATAAAAGCCCTGTATAAGCGTTTGTGGCTACGGTTGCTATTCTGGCCTGAGTACTCACGGAAGCATCTGTAACTATTTCTAAAGTCATTCCTTCAGGCAGGTTTAGCTCTGATGAATTCATAAACTCTTTGACTTGATTCGCCGAGGTAACTATATCCTCGTTGCCAATTCGCACAACATCCAAAATCGCGGAGTTGACGCCGTCCAATCGAGCATCCAAGTATCCCTCTTCAAAACCATCCCTGACCGTCGCAATATCACCAAGGCGCAATTGTGTACCATCGGGGTAGGAGGCTACTACGACGTCAGCGTATTCGGCGCCCTGATATACCTGTCCTTTCGTCCGGAGCATTATTTCGCCAGAGCTGGTCCGTATAGTCCCACCTGGAAGGTCTAATGATGCTCGAGAGATGGCTTGAGAAATCTGTGCCAATGTCAAACCGTACTGCCGCAAGGTAAATTCAGACACCTCAATAGATATCTCAAGCGGTCTTATAAACTCGAGATTAACCGTGGAAATTTCGGGAAGATCGAGAAGGTCATCACGAATCTCTTCCGCAATTACCTTCAGATTGGAATCATCTGTTTGAGAGGACAGAGCTATCGTCATTACGCCATCTGTGGGACTTATAGCTCGAATAATTGGCTTTTCCGTTTCTGCTGGGAAAGTGGTAATCGCATCTATCTTACCCTTGACGTCGTTCAAGAGACTATTAAGATCAGCTCCGTTAGCTAATTGCACGGTTGCGTCACAACCTCCCTCTCTGGCCGTTGTTGTCAGCCGATCAATATTTTCAGTACCATCTAAGGCCTCTTCTAACCGAAGGCAAACCCCTGTTTCAGACTCTTCAGGAGTAGCACCCAAGTAGGGCACGCTGATCTGCAGCAGCCCTACTTCAATATCTGGGAACTCCTCTTGGTTCAGGCTGAAATAAGCTACAACGCCTCCGACCAAGAAAATCCACATAAGCAGATTACTCGCGACCGGATTTTTGACAAACCAAGCTATGGGTGTTCTCAAAATTTGCCTCTTCTTCTTACGACTAAATTCTTTAAATTAATTCTTGAATGGGCTGAACCGACATACCGTCGACGACGGCCTGTATTGGAGATATACAAATCCTCTCTCCGGGCAAGACTCCACCACTTATCAAAACATTCTCTTCCTCGAGGCGAAAAATATCTACATCTCTAAAGAACATCTTATTCTCAGCGTCTACCACTAAAACCTGATTATTATTTCTAATCACAGAGCGGGGGACGGAGATGAGATCGTCTACTGTCCGTCCTTTTATATCTGCGTTAACGTAGAGTCCTATCGGCAGAGGAATAATCTGCTCCCCTTGGTCTGTCGACCATTGAACGGGGTTGGACGGCTGAGAAACTCTTATTATGGTTTGGACGGTATTGCTGTTCGGATCGATCGCCGCCTCAATTCGTACTAGCTTGCCTTGCCAGTGGTGCTCAATCCCTCCATAGGTACCACTCACCGTCACTTCTGGCGCCCTTTCAATCGGAAGCTCTCCCCTGAAACCTAAGGGAATATCGAGAAATCCAAGCTGGCGTATAGCAAGGGGAACACGCACTTCCACCTCTTCCGCGCCAAACAGAACCGCGACACTTTGGGCACGGTTAACAAATTGTCCCAACTCCACTTCACGCGTCTGGATAATTGCGTCAAAGGGTGCCTTTATTTCAGCCCTGGCCAAATCGAGTTGGGCTTGACTCAAATTCGCTTCTGCATCGGCCAAACGCGCTTTAGTGACCTCGGCAAGTCTCTGAGCATCTTGCAGCTGCGATACGCTGGCCAAGCGCTCCTGAGCCAGCTCCTTCATACGATCGAACTCTCGCAACGCGTGTCCGGCTTCTGCACTCGCCTGCTGCTTTGTCGACTCGCTTCTTGCCACCAGCGTTTCATAATCACTGGCGTCAAGCCTGAGAAGAGTATCGCCCTCCGACACGTATCCTCCAGCTTGCATATCAGGGGAAATCCAGTCCACGGGACCAGCAACGGCTGCTGATAGATTAACGGTCTGCGCTGCTTGAACCTTCCCTTGCGAGCCGACAGAGAGTTCTACTGACCCCTTCTGCACCTCGATCACGCGCACCGCTACGGGAATAATTTCAAGCGCTACTTCTTCGAGTTGCGAGGGGTTACGGACCAGAAAATTCGCGAAGAAGGCACATGCCATGAGTATAATGACAGGTAAAGCAACTCTTCTCATTGAGGAACTCCTAAATCTTATAATTATTGACTAAGCCGGTGCTACTTACCTACCACCACGCTGGATCCGATAGTCTGCCTCGCGAAAACGAGACAGCGTTTGCCCTTAATCTTGCTTAAGCTTTTTGTTAACCCACTGATACGCTATTTCATCAGTAATGGATCATTAACCACTAGAGCATAGCAAACAGTGTTATTAAGCCACTATATCCGCGAAGTCACGGATACTAAAGACTGAGGCGACAGAATGTGCCAAAAAGTAGGTGAAGCGAGGTTAAAATCCAGGAAAAAGCTCTAAATCCAACCGCTGTTCATAATAGGAGTCGGTCACGTCTGAGCCCAGAAAATCCCCGGTCAAAAGTCGATTGACATCGTTATTGATCAACGTCAGCGCACGCTCCTGCGTGTCCGACTCCAGCACCAGCTCTATGATTGACCCCCAGATACCCAACATTCGACTATCTATAACACGCTTGTCATTTGCTTTTGACCATTCGCCCGCTATCTTCGCTCCCAAGGTCCGCAAACTTGCATTCAGCTCTGGTCTCCTAGTTGGGTTGGCCCTTTCCACCACTGTATCTTGCATAGCCAGCCATCCCGTAGGCGCAATCAACGTCCCTTTATAAAAATTTATTACCCACTCTAAATACTGGTCCTGGGTTTGGACAACCTGATTCTCTGGGTCAGCATCGTAAAGAGATATAAAATATTGGCGGTCGGGCAGAGCGGAAGGCCAAATACTCAGCTCGTTACTTTTGCAAGAGATAATCAAAAGCAAGAGAGCCATCAAAGGTATACATCTCATCGAATTTTACTCAAAGAATCCACGGCACCTTTTCTAGCTATATCCTCACACGGGGCTGGTCAGCCCAAGTTACTATAAATAGTGAGAATGAGCTCTTATTTGGACGACAAATTTTCGCGTACCACTTGCTGAAGGCGCTCAGAGGTCATACCCCAGCGAACTCCCTCTATGATCGAATTATCTATGCTGCTCCCATCCTCAAATTCAGAGACAGAGATTAATGCACCGACCCGATTCCCTGTGGCACAATGCACTACTACCCCTTCATCTTCAAATTCGTCTAACAAAGCTTGAAGCGCCTCCGAGTTACTAGCATTAATCCCTCCGACTCCAACAGATACTGGAATGTTATGATAAGTCATGCCCAGAGATTCAACGGCTGCTTTCTCGTCAAAACCAGCATCTTCGCCCGGGGTCCTAAGGTTAATTACGTGCTTAACTCCAGAATTTGCCATGAGCTGAAACTGATCAACTGTAGGTTGTCCAGTTGATAAAATATCCGCCTCTGGAGCTCTGAAATTGTTAATTTCTGCAGAGCCCAGTGACTCGATATCAAGAGAGGCAGCACTCGACCAGCCGCAAATTACAGACGAAGCGAGCAGAATCATCATTTGAGCAAAAATTTTCATTTTCTTTCCTCACAATCTAAAGTTAAGAAACAATCCTAAGCCGATTTAAGGTAATCATTCCAGTTTTAAATTGTTACTTATTGCAAATTGTTCATCTATGCAACAAAGAATTCGCGCAATTTTTCTCATACGGTCACTTATCAGGAGATCTATAATGATAGACCCCAGTCCAAAGAATCCCGTACAGAAATAGAATTAAGGAAATACATATTGCTGGAACAAGGCCACTAAGCGTACCAAAAGCTTCAACGATTCCTCCCAATATTAGCGCCCCGATCGGAGCACTTCCAAGCAACCCGAGACTATAGACTGACATTATCCGGGCCCTGTGCTCTTCAGTAGCTGACTCTTGAACAATAGTTCTCGCAAGCGTCATAGTGACACCCATATTAAGGCCCCAACCTACACAGGCCAGAGAAAAAATCCAAAAAGCTGGCTGCAGCCACATCACTCCCAGAATGAGCATTCTAGAAAGCTGCATGATTAAAAATATTCTTCCAGGTCGAACTACAGGCATAATCCGAATCATAAGGAAATTCGAAGTGGTAGCGCCAGCATAGAAAATAATCATCAGAAACGATAAAACAAAGGCATTCCCGTCATAAATCTCTTTAACGATAAACGGAAACACGATCATAAAAGCACCAGCATTGAATACACTCGATATAAAGTTAATCAACAGTGTTTGCATAATTTCCCGCTTTTCATAGATTGCTATAAATCCACTCGTCAATTTTTTGAACGATGATTCTTTCCTTACATTAGTCGGCGGCTGAGGATTGAGACGTCGAATAGTCATTGCACCCAAGCCTATACATACTGCCTGAAAACTTAGCGCGGGCAACAAGCCAAACTCATCAATAGTGCCAGCGAGCGCCAACCCAAAAATTTGTACGATAAAACCTATGGCCGTTGCCGCCGACACAGCTTTTTGAACAGAGGAGCTTGCTATCTTGTTAAGGATTGCTTGTTGGGCTGGAGCAGAGTAAGACACACACAGACTCATACCAAGCGCCCAAATCAAGACTGAGAAAATATTCAGTTGCTGCAAATTTATTAAAGTGATGAGAAAAACAGGAAGTAACGGCGCGAATAAATAAACTCGAATTAACAAGGCTCGAGGATCTCTCTCGTCGGCACGCACACCGCCAAGCAACATAACAAAAATTCCAGGGATCCCCGCCGCTGCTTGGATAATGCCTACTTGTGTCGCAGGTATCTCCAAAATACCAATTAGAGTCCAACTTAGAAGAAGTTGTTGCATAGCAAACGCTATTCCGGAAAAGGCGGTAGAGCCTAGGTAGAGCCTAAATTCCGAATTTCGCCAAATTTTGTTTTCATTTTTCATACGTAAGAGAGATTTTCATTAACATATAAGAAATTAAAACCTCAAGCATGGGGGAGCCTGATACTCAAATCAATCAGTCTTTCTTTCATAAGAAGCCGAATAAGAGGACGAGCCTTTTTCTTAGAACATCGCTATCGGATTTAACGGAGAGCCCATGCCCTTCTGAATTCGAAGGGGGGAAGCCATAAATAGAAACTCATAACGCCCTAACTGCTTTGCCAGCTCTGCGACTTCCGTAAAATCTAGGTTATCGAATATCGAAACCCCAAGTGAAACCAAAGCCAAACTATGAAGTGGCAAAGAAATATTGCCGACACCGCTCGGTGAAACATCGTTAAACATATCATGCCCTATCATTGCGACTCCCCTATCCTTTAAGAAATAAGCCACGTTAGCATGATAGCCCGCAACACCATCAGAGATCGGCCAGGCGCCCAATGCTTCTCTTCGAATCCAACGACCGGTATGAAGGAGGATGACGTCGCCAGGCTCAACTCTAATATCTTGGATTTCTTCTAGAATTTCTAGATCTTCATAAGTGATCGGTGTTCCGGGTTCAAGCCACCCTTCGGGCGTCGCCCTCCCTGGAAGGAGAGTCGCATCGAATAAAACACCACGCGTGATTACGCCATTGCGGTGAGCATGTATGCTCCCACGGGGACAACCATCAGCCGCCTCAACCTCTTCATACCCTAGGCCATTGTATCCTTTACCCTCATACATAATGTGACAATCAAGAGAATCCAAGTGACTATGAATAGTGCCGTGATAACTCCCAGTGTACTCAAGCTTATCAGACGCACCTGTTGGAGAAACTCTTACCACTTCTCGGTTCAAATAAGCAGATGTATCAACCGCATCTTCCTGCACGACATCGTGAGCAAGAGACACGGTAACACCCTCGCGTACAAGCCTCGCAGCTGCTATTCGCTTTTCCTCCGTAATAAAATTAGCTTGGCCCAACTCATCATCTTCTCCCCATCTACCCCAGTTCGACAGCTCTTGCATCGCTCGTTGGAAATCCTGATTCGTTTCCATCATTGGGCGATTATCTTGAGCCAAAAAACTTGGTGAAGAAAAAATCAACGCTAGCGAAATAAACATATACTGAATGATGTGCATGTAAAACTCCCGTCTGTTATTTTTATAATCTCTGGGCAAAAAGATAGCGCATTTGCAAGTCCTTAGTTCTTACCGCCTTTCCATCTTCAATCGCGGGCCTGAATTTAATCTCTCTCACCGCCCTCAAACCCTCTCTAGCAATTTTTTTACCATCAGGTACAGAATTAATTATATCCACAGAAGAAACACTGCCTCTTGAAGAAACAGTGAATCTCAAATCGACCAGATACTGGGGCATACCGATCTGTAATAATGGATCAGAACTTATTGGTTTTAGAACTGCACTGGCATTCTCATGCCAAGCACTAAATATACCTAAGTGCATGACCTCCCCTGGAACATCATCTGTAGCTGCTGTAATCGAACGTTGATATGCAAGCAAATCGTCAAACCGAGGATAAAATTGAGGAATAGGAAGAGGCATGGGCTTTTTAAAAAACTCTTCTAGATCAGTCGAAGAGATACCAACCTCCAACAGCCTCTCTCGAGCCTCATTATATTGACGCCTGCCAGAATTTCGGCCCATTAATACGTTATAATCACCTCTATAAATATGAGCGATAGCTTGGGCTTCTTCATCTCCGTCCGCTTCAGCAATTTCTCGAATATCATTTATAAAGCCTTGCGCCTGTCTCAAATAACCCTCACCAAGGACAAAATCGCGATTACGTAAATTCCAAACTCCCAGAGAGTTTCCTCTAACGCTTGCAGGACGGGTTCCCAGTTGCAATCTGAAAGTTCCGTCTGCTCTCACTACATCATTAAGGAATTCATATGCAAAACCATCTTTCGTATTTAACAACTGAACCATTAAGGCTAAATTATATGCTCGCTTATAAAGCCAAGGGTAAAGACTGGGACTGTCCTCACCAAAAACCTCTTCAGCTAGCTGATGCATATCTCTGTATAAACTTCTTGCATTTAAAAAATTATCAGACTGTTTTCGCTCTTCACCTAAATAGAATCTAGCGAGCAACCATTCTGCCTGATTATCTATAGCTAACAATAACTCTTCCGAATTAGGGCCATAATTCGCCCCTATTAAGAATCGTATATGCTCGAGGTGCGAGCTTATTGATTCCCAATCACCCAAGACCTGTTTTACTTGAATCATACCCCGCAACAAAGGTATCAAGTCAGGATTCTCAAATCCCAAATTCGCTCGCATAATGGACATCTGACGGTTCTGAATCTCAGCTACTTGCTCAAATTCACCTTTTTCCAACAGAATGTTCAACATGCCCGACAAGGGTTCCAGCAAAGAGTTATCCATTGGACCAAATTGCGAGGCAAACTCTTCTAACTGGAATTGATACCGTTCTAAATCTATCTGTCTGGAGATTCCAACAGGCTCAATGCTGCTCTGCGTCATAGCCATACTCGGAAGCATTAGCGCAAAAGAAATCTTTAAGATTGTAGAGATGGAGATTTTACTATTCATAACATATAGCCCAAATTTTGGGGTACAAGAACGACAATAACTTGATCTCCGCAACTTGTCGATACAAACTATGCCTATGATTCTGGTCAACTTAAATATTCAGCTTCAAAAAATAGGAAAAATAGGCTGCGTCTTCATTGCATACCCAATGTGTTTGCTCCAGGTCGCAACCGGCCAAGAAAGCGATAACGACCTATATGATGTTGGGGGTGAGTTCGCTTTCGCAAGAGTGCAATACGATAGCTACTACGATGGAGGCTGGTATGGCGGGCCTTGGGCCACAGATTTTCCGGCCGCTGACGAAAATTTTTTGAGGGGTGTAGCCAGGCTGACAAACGTTAGGGTTATGAGCCAACCCATCGTGTTAAGGTTTGATTCTGACGAAATATTTGATTACCCCTTTTTGTATGCGTTAGAAATGGGCAGAAATGGCGGGCTTTCTTTATCTACTGCAGAACTGGATAACCTCAGGGAATATCTCTTGCGAGGAGGATTTCTTCTCATTGATGATTTTTGGGGAGAACGTCAGTGGGATGCTTTCTATACAGATTTCTCAAGAATTTTCCCGGATCGAGAATTAATAGAACTAAATCCAGATCATGAGATATTTCATACTTTTTATGACATAGAGGGAGCGCAGATGATTCCTGGACGCGGTGGCAGGCAGGGATTTGGCCAAGCAGGTATGAATAACGCTAGCAATCACGCCATCTTAGATGACAATGGAAGGGTAATGGTTCTAGTCAACTGGAACTCAGATATGGGCGATGGGTGGGAGCACACATACGATCAGTGGTATCCTACAGAGTATGCAAATTCTGCATATAGGCTCGGGATAAATTATCTTATTTATTCCCTGACCCACTGATCGCTAAGTTATAGAAAATCCGACTCTCCAAACAAGAGTCGCGCACAAATTTTAGCATTAACAATTGAGCATGATCTCTCTCAAAATTTTTTAATCAATCGTCACTGCCAGAAAGAGCATCCAATTCTTGACGCCTAAAACCGCCGAGGGTACCTTCAAGCGCGTAATTCCCCTCATGGCACGCATATTCGTATAGCTTAGTATCTGTGGTATTGAAAGAAATTTCACCACCCCAGTTCTCTGTATAAAAGACAGGATCATTTACCTCGAATTCATACAGGATTTGCTCATCCGAATAACGAGTAAATCTTTCGATAATTTTACCTTGGTCCGATAGCGAGGCCATCATACGGGCTTTCTGCTGCGGGTGGAGATTCACTGTTTCCACCACCAAAGTATCCCCATCCCAAAAACCAATAGAATCCCCCATCCACTGGTCAATTTCCTCTGGGCGATGCTCTCCATCAATCGGAATGATTCGTGCGTCATGCACCATTTCAACTAGAATCATAACGTATTCATCAGTTTGCACGATCTGATACATATTGTTATAAAGAACACTGTTCATTGGCGGCCCTGAAGTGCTACCAAAACCAATTAAACAACGCTCCGCCAAAGGCGCACCCTCTGGGCCTGCATAACCTGAAAATTGTTGATAGGCAGCACGACGCTCCTCATTGCCCTTATCAGAATAAGGAATTCTTCCACTCTCAGGAAACGTTATCCAAGAAGTTCTATATTCTCCTCGCACATTTCCAAACTGCGTACCAGGATCTACCCAAAATGCATTATAGCCCCGACCTCTACCCAAATCTGAGCCATCAGGCAACTGACCCTGGACCTGGTTATCGTCCGTTGCTTGCCGTACGTTTTGATGATTGCTTGCAGTGAAACGCGCTACTTGATCATCAGGGATTGTAAGGCCTAGATCCGAGAAATCTGTAGCTCTCTGCATCGTAGTTATTGATGCATTAGTCCAGTAGCCCTGCAAATCCGGCTTCCCCGAAGCGGTGCGCGGCGGCTCATAGTTTTGTGCCAAACCCGCCCCACTAGAAAAGAACGTAAAAACTAAAACCCAACTTTGAATTTCTCGCATATCGAACTCCTCAACAATTTTTTGCGTCTCCAAGCATCTAATCGAAAAAATTTCTGGCGACCCATCTATCAAAATTTCGCATTTGTAAGAACTTTACTGCCACCTCCAACAAGAATATCTCTCTCGCCTCAATGATTGAATTACCGATCAAAAATACTCCTAAACTAATTCAATCCCTACTCCACTTTATCGTCGCACTGGCCAAATGCACATCCAGTATATTTTCCCAAAAATTCCTGAAAGCCTTTTTTGTCGTCAACTGCAAGGCTTTTCAACTAAAACTCTGTTACAGGCTTTCACACGTTACATTGGAAACTATTATAAAGAAAGTATTCCTATCCATGGAGACCTGTTTTTACCGCAAAAGGAATCTGCTCGTAAGGTCAATTCTCCTTATCGTAAAGCCTGTTGACTGGTGAGGGCCCGAAAGAGATCCAAGTTCCTTGAAGGGTGGCTTTGGTATCATCACCTTTTGACCAATCACAAACCCCTTTTGAAAAAATATTATCTAACTCTTTGTACTGATCCTGAGTAAAGCCAACTCCATAGTCGGCCGGACTTATTGGGCGGAGACTGCAGCGAACTATATTATTCTCTATTGGGGCCCCAGCAACATGCCTTGGTGTAAGATAAGTTGGGTATAGATTGTTGCATGGACTACTACCGCTAAAAGTTTGTAACTCGACGATCTTAACTGGCGTTTCACCCTTATAATTCCAGCAAGCATCACTCAGAGATTCGGGGCGGTTTTCGACAACCTTTCTCGCTAACTCAAGGTCTCTTGTGTCGCCATTAATGTTCGTTATCCACAGATCCATCTCTTTGAAAAGTTCACCGAATTTTTCCGCTTCCGCTTCAAAGCCCCAATTACCTCCAATTTGCATAACATGATTCTCTGCGTGCCCGTTTGCAGAGACTAATCTTTCTCGCGTTGAAAATTGATGAACAATCATATGAATGTTCCCGCCTTCTTCATGATCAAGATACCTTCGGTAATCAATTATCGGCGTTTCTGCTAGGCCTCCGCGCCCGCTAAGAATTCTTCCAGATTCTAAAGCTCGCTTTGTAGCTCTTATATCGCCTCGATGCCGCTCAGATACATGGCTCATATCGCGATCGAAACCTCCAATATCTCTGTTCAGGTCTATAAATTGTTGGGGCGAAATAATCCTTTCATTCAACGCGGCAAGACCATATTGGACCCCCACATTGTCCAAAGGTCGCAATGCGGCCATCGAGTCCGCCGCTCTGCCATAAACATTCACTGTATGATCATAGACCGTCGCTCTAGGACCAAGAGAATCAGACTCAGTATATTGCAGGGGTTCTAAATTAGGTATGCTCAATTCTCCACCTTGTTCTTCCAGTGAAGAGCCCACGGAAAAAATCGGATCTAATCGCGCCGCGCCTCTGGCTAAATTTGGAATTGAATCCCAGACTCCAAAACCGGAAATGGCCGTTTGTTGCTCAATTGTAAAATTCTCAGGATTGATTTCAGTAAAATAATAATTGAGCAGGCGCGCATCAGCCACAGTAAAAATAGTGGCCGATGTCACATCAGGAAAACTCGCGCCAACAATTATTCCATCAAAGATTCCAGGATAGTTATCGGCGGTTTGGTGAGACTGATAGGATCCACCCGAAGAGCCAGTCGCTAGTGTGTATACTGGTGGGCCATAGGCCTCTATAAAACGCTCTTTAACCATAATGTGGGTTTCAGATGCCAGTAAATCATTACAGTTTTGACCAAAAACATTCAAGGAAGATGAAACTATCGCATACCCCTGCTCGAAGAATCCGCGATGCATAACTCCGCCCGTTCTGTCACCTTGCTGATACCAGCCACTGCGGCAACCTCCACCATGGGTGTAAATAAGTTTGCCATTCCAATGCTGACTAATATTCCAGGGGCTCAAAACCTCACTTACATTTTCATGGAGCATTGCAATTTCATATATCGCCCGGTTTACCGTGCCTGTTTCAATTCGAACAACAAAGGGAACAGTTTCCCCTTCATGGCTAGCGATGTAACCTAAGTCTACCGGCGGAATTGTTTCAAATTCAGAGGTCCATTCCTTATATCTTTCCTCTAAATCAGACCAATAAACATAATCGACCCTAGTATCGATCGTACAATTAAGATCTCTAGGCTCTCCCAAGAAATCGCCGTTTACAAGCTCAAATTGATTGGATTGACAATAAAAGGGCTCCTCATGCGTTCCGGAAATAATAGGGCCGCTAATCGGATAGTTTGTCAATTGCAGAGATTCCAATTGGCCGCGCCCACTCTCCGAAACTGAAAGTAAGTTGTCGCCCAGTAAAAGCCCCTTCAGCAAAGCTTGTTTTTCACGAGAACTCACGCCCACGAATGAACTTTCAACGGCTTCTCCATTTAATTCTACCTCAAGAGAATCGAAATCAATCCCTGGTTCCACTGTAATCTGGACCAACACGTCACCCCCGGTTATTAACCAGGGTTTCGTGGACAGCGTTTCTATAACGACCCCGCTTCGTGGCAGGGAGCTGATGGCATAGCCCGAAGTAGAGATAGGCTCTTCCGTAGAGCAAAAGCTTAAGAGCAGACTACTTGTGATAAAAATAATTGCGCAACGAGCCGACATAGCATATTCCCATAAAGCGAACATTTTAAATACACTGTCAGTGATCATAACTTGCCAAGTCGATTTTTTCACTACTTAAGAAATGAGAAAAACACCTAGTCGCACAAAATGTGTCTTTACTATATCCAGGTAGCTTATAATCTACAAAATAAAAGTGTTAGTGTGGGTGTTTTAAAACTTTATCTTAAGAGATTTACCGGACTACTTAAGACAATTGGATTTATATATGAATGCAAAGATCAAACTTTCTGAAAGAGGCAGTATTAAGGACCTTAATATCGATAAAAAATGTGTCCGATGCACTAAGTCAATATGCTGCAATTCAATAAATCAAAAAATCCCAAGCCCGAGAACGAGAGAAGATTTTGATCATCTGCTTTGGCAAGTTTCTCACGAGAATATAAACATATTTAAGGACGCCGATGGCTGGTTTCTCTACATTCATAGCAACTGCAGCCATTTGCTCCCAGGCGGAATTTGTAGTATCTATGAATCAAGGCCCTGGGTCTGTCGAGAGTATTCCAACGACTTCTGTGAATATGACGCATCTATTAAAGAGACTAGCGAACTTTGGTTTGCTTCGCACGACGACCTTGAAAAATATTGTCGCAACCGATTTAAGAAATGGGAACAAAGGTTTGAAATCTACGACTAAATTATATATAGCCCGAGTCTTCATAAAATTCGCTTACTTTATAGGAATATTCGCCGCACCAATTGTTTTGTTTGCGCAGGTTTCTACCTTAGAAAAGCGAATAGAAATAGTCTCAAGTGCGCTAGCTAAATTAGATGATAAGGCAAAAATTTGTCTAAACACTGTCGAGAAGACTGATACCAGAAGCCTCATCAACTGCGATGATTTCTTAAAAGCAGTAGATGGGGAGCTCGTGGCCAGATATATCGCAAACTGTGACGCTTTAAAACTTTGGCGCGATGACTTTGTGAGCGATCAATCATTACCCCCTAGCGCTGTCGAGAAAAATCTGCGAGCCATGATGGAGATCGAATTTACATGCGGCGAAAATGCGCTTCAAAAACGCACCCAATATGTAACAAAAGCCGTTGAATTACTACAAAATAACTTTCAGCAAAGCCAGGCATATACCTCTATAAATCGTAGAATATCTGAAATACAGCTAAATCAACTTCTCAGTAAAGAGCGAAGTTCGCTCGAAAGCTCTGTATTTGAACAAAACCAACGAGTCAGATCAGAAACCAACCAACAGCAAAATGAACTAGAAAAAGAATTGTTGAGACAAGAAATAATGTCACCCCCTTTCCCTGGGAACTAGGGCCTAATATAAAACGAGGAAATCACCCGTAGGTAATGCAACCGTCGCAGGGAAACTATAGTCTGGTATATTTATTTCTCGCATCGATTCCACATCTAAGCTTCTGCTTGCCTGATCAAATAGTCGCATGTTTAATCTGCCGCCCCGCGCATGACTTATCGCTTCACCCCAAGCTATCAGCCTTTCTCCATCTTTGTTAATTGCCACGGCTGGATTTTTCTGCCGCGTCTCTATAAAAGGATCACCAACAGCTGCGACCTTATTCTGAGTCGTCAAATTTAACTCCATTATGCGGCTTTCTGTCTCAAAGACTAACCAATGCTGACCCTCATTGTCCTTAGAAATATCGTTAGTGCTTAAAGGGCAAAAAGACGCTTCCCATTCTTGTTTATCATGCAACGCACCATAGGAAGCATTGCTTATCTCATTATTTTTACTTTCGAGTGTCAATAATTGCATATGCCGTCCAATACCATCAATTGCCGAACGGTAGGCCACGATTAAATCATCCGCAGCCAAGTAATCAGCCGCCAAAGAACAACAAGCGCAAGCACCTAGATCAGGATTACTGATCGAAAGCTCCTCGCTAAAATTTTCCCCAGAATCAAACGAAGATCTAGCAAAAATTGTCCTCTTGTGCTCGGCAGTAAGATCTCCAGCTCCCCAAACAATAGCTACCCTTGTCCCAGTTGCTGCAATATCACCACCCGCATCTATCCCTTCTTGATAATTCGTAACCATAGAGCGCTGTTCTTCAAATACAGTTCGCTGAGGATTAGATCGGCTATAAATCATCTCCGAGGACTTGGGGTAGTACCACATCGCATGCACTCGCCCATCGTCGGTTACCGCCAGAGAGGCTCGAGCAATTGAAAATGTCTGCATTGAGAAAGCAGAGCTCGACACCCTGATGGGAATGCCAAATCTTCCGGCCTCATCATCATACTGACGATAATAGAGGTTTCCTTCTCTAGAAGAAGGACGATTAATTCTTTTCTTAAAGTACAGGAGATGAACATGACCCTCATTGTCCAGAGTCAATCGAGGTTGGATGCCGCCATCGGGTGTTGGCTCTATTATCACCTCACCGCGAATCATACTGCTAAAAGTAAGAAACAGTCCCACCAGAAAATATTTTCTAAAATCAAATAACACGAACTTAAAAACACTCCACATAAAAAGGCCTGTTGGTGGAATAATAATGTATTTTAGGGCAGACTCTCAATTAGATTATTGCTGATTTCCGAGCTTTATAGATCTTATTCAGCCTCCGATATCAGTTTTAAACAGTACGATGCTGCGTTAAAGAATTTATAGGTGAGAAAAATGGATTCCAAAAAGATCGATTCCACAAGAATAGGACTGCTATTAGCGATATGCTTAATCATAGTTGGATGCTCTGAAAACCAACCTGAAGAACGCCTACCGGTGGAAACAACTTACAACACTTCGCTTAATGTACAGCAAGTTATGAACCTAGTTTTAGAACCGGCATCTGATATTTTGTGGGACTCAGCTGGATGGGTAATGGATGCCGCTGGTTATGAGGATCTCTATCCCACCACCGATGAAGGGTGGGAGTACGTCAGAGCACAAGCCGCTGTGGTGGTTGAAGCTGGAAATATGCTTGCACTACCAGGAAGAGCTGAAGATGAGGATGCGTGGATGATTTATTCCCAAGGATTAAGTGAAGCTGGCATATTAGCAATGGCAGCGGCTGGCGCACAAAATGAGGAAGATTTTTTTCAAGCCGGAGCACAGCTTTATAGTGTTTGCACAGCGTGCCATCAAGCCTATAGCCCCGACATTAATACCCGATTTGCCGACAGTACCGCTGACTAAAGTTTCCAAAATGATGAGTTCACAATACCAGTTTGTTTTAAAAACGATCTCATTAGCACTTGTCGCCTACTTTGCGATCGATCTAACCGCTCACACGATAGAGGGCTCTGACGCTAATTTCGTTCAAGCGATAGACGGACCAGCAATATTTCCATTTATCTACCTTGGCGCTAAGCATATGATTACTGGTTACGATCATCTCCTGTTTTTGGTGGGAGTAATATTTTTCCTTTATAGACCAAAACATGTAATTCATTACGTAACTCTTTTTGCAATTGGGCATAGCATTACTCTTTTGTTAGGAGTGCTTGCCGACCTGCGGGTTAACGCCTACCTAATCGATGCCATAATAGGTCTATCCATTGTTTATAAGGCTTTTGAGAATATTAATGGCTTTAAAAAACTAATGGGGATCGACCCCAATACAAAAATTGCTGTTTTTGTGTTCGGCCTATTTCACGGCCTGGGATTGGCGACTAAACTTCAAGAATTCACCATCTCTGACAATGGACTCGTGGCCAACATTATTAGTTTTAATATTGGTGTTGAGATCGGCCAAATCCTAGCCCTGTCGACTGTATTTGTATTACTCAGTGTTTGGCGAACCCATGAGAGCTATCTACGACATGCCTTTATCACAAATACGGCGTTAATGACCGGAGGCTTTCTCCTAGCTGGCTACCAAATTACCGCGTATCTAGTGCTACCATCTGTTTAATTTCTGGAGCATTTATGACTGCCGAAAAAGACGCGATCACCCCCCCTTCCCCAAGGAGTATTCTGATAGCGATAGGGGTTTCAATCGGTGTCGGTTCGCTTATATTATTAACTACAATCCTCCCAGCGGAGTTTGGCTTAGACCCCTTAGGAACAGGAAATTTAACGGGCTTGACTGAATTATCTCGAACAGAAAATCCCTTTGAAGAGCAAGCAGAAGTTCACCGATCAGATTATGTAGAGTTTGAACTGGGGCCTTTCCAATCCGTGGAGTATAAATACACTATGGACCTCGATGCGCCGATGGTTTTCACGTGGACTGCAGGTCGTGAAGTCTATTTTGATATGCATGCGGAACCCGCCGGTCTTGGGGAGGAGTATGCCGAAAGCTTTGAGCAGGGAAATGACATCAGTCGAACAGGCTCGTTTCACGCGCCCTTTACTGGCATTCATGGTTGGTTTTGGGAAAATAGAAGCGGCCGCACTACTACAGTTCGCCTACATGCCGCTGGATTTTTTATAGATTCGACCGTTTTTAGGGATGGTGGCGACTTTAGCCGCGCTTTAGAACCAGTAACCGCTCCTTAAAAACGATAGGTTTTTAATCTTTTAGGTGCAAAAAAGCCTGATTATCCGAGAGGATAATCAGGCTTTTTTGCATTCAATACCGACTAATTTTCGGCCGCGTCTGAACCGTCTCTGGGAGCGCCAGTACCAGAGGAACCCATGAACAATTTACGACCATCTGGGAATGTAATATCTCTGCCGTTCGCGCGACAGGTAGGCTCGCAAAGTCGATCTTTGCTCTGATACCCGGTCACCACGATGTCAGTACCTCTCACAAGAGAGTTACGGTTAATTCCACGCCGCAAAAGAGTATTCGGTGTTCCACCCTCTACCATCCAAGGGCCAGGATCTCTAGTTGCCTCAGGGTCGTTGTTATCCAAGTGAATCCACGTATGCGGATTGATCCACTCTACTCTAGTTATTGGGCCACCAAGGCGGACAGGAAGGTTTGCATCAAATTCAGCGGAGAACGCATGGTGAGCGGTCGCTGGTGGTTTGATTGCAACAACGCCTATCGCCGTCACAGCTGCTAACGCCAAAAGTTTAGTTTTCATATAGTTTCACCCTATTTTAGGTTAATTCAGAGCGTTATTTACTAGGTTCTAATTCCCACCTAATCACACGCTATTATCTCTCTTCGCGTAATGCGCTTATTCTACACAAGGCCATAGTGAATTTCCAAGCAGAAATGCGCCAAAAAAGACCCTTTTTTCGTTTTGACCTAGTTATTTAATTGAAAATTTAACTCACCCTCGCGACCCTTACGGTACCTGCCGTACATCATCTCCTCCACAAATTCGACACATTTGAACTGCGGCAATTCATATCCTTCCTCGAGACGGCGATATAAAGGTAGCTTTATGGTCCAGGGCCGAGTGAACGTCTGAGGATCTTCAATAGTCGCTTCATACTCAATTACATTGTCAGAAACCAAATTCCAACGTTCTGTCACCTTCATTTCATAGCTGTGAAAATTACCGGCTCTGTCAAACCAAGTACGTTCGTCTTGGCCTGTTACTTCTACCACCCAAGTATCTCCTTCCCAGTAGCCGAAGGATTGACCCATCCATGAATCAACAGGGGCAGGACCCGGATCTTCTAAGAAAATATTGCGAACGGCACCGGCAAAAGAATACGCGATAAAAAATGCGCTTTCACTTTGAAATATTTGTAAAGGATGTGGCTGATAATTTCCTCTAGGGACGCCCGGCATGTAACACTTAATCTCGGGATCCATAGTTAAATAGTTTTCACGGTTCTCCTCACGACGCGCAAGCATTTCTGGCCTGTATGGAATCTCCCCTCCCTCAACCACGCCAAAGCTTGCTGGCACAGCCCCAACAGCACCAAGCGCCACAACTTCAGGACCTGGAACAGGAACAAAGTCTCCTGGAACAAGGTGGTTTGAAGCTTTTGGCGGAGCAGGCTCCAAATTATCGTTGGCGTTCATAAGCGCTTGCCAGATCCCGTTAAAATCAGGCTTGCCACTGGGAGTGCGCGGGATATCATTGCCCGGCGCCTCTGCAGCTGAAGCCACTTGGGGCGACGCAGACTCATTTGATGAATTTTCAGCAGGGGCACAACCCACCACTAAAGTCGCAATTGCTAGAGGAAGCCATTGAATCTTCATAGTTCTACCTTTTTTGCTTTAATTAGTGTTACTAAATTGGTATCCAAACTTCCACGGATATAATCATAATTACCCTATGGTGTCTAGGATGCAAGCGACTTTAGCCCCAAGAAATATACTAAACGCTCTTCCGCAGGATCATTCTATAAAGACCCACATCCCTGACCAGGGCCCCGGGCTTCTTTCTTTGTTCCTTTAATTTAGGAAAAAGCTAATTGTAACTTCAACGCTAAGAATCGCTGGAACAACCCAATCTCAGTGGCCGGCTGCTTTTCGGGATCTTCCCGCCTTACGGTAGAGAAGGCCTCGAACCGGTGTTTCAAACCATTTGTAGACTATATGCGAAACGCCTAAAAGTATTATTACTAAAAAAAGCAGATGTAGAGCAAACGTACTTGTTTGCGGTAACAGATCCCACAACTGGATCATCTCCATTAAAGGCCAATGGAGACAGTACAGGACATAGCTCACACCACCTGCCCATAAGCAAAAATCATATGCTCTACCCTTAGGATACCAGTGCGATCTCGCTAAAGTAAAAACTAAAATTGTTACAATAGGAACACCAAATAAAAACATACTATATTCATAAGGAACGAATTTTTCTCCAATAATATTTACTGCTAAATAAGCAACAATAGTTATTAGGAGCGGTTTCAGATTTAGCTCTTCTTCAATTGTGATTGGCGGAAGCAACGCAAATGCTTTGTATAACAACATACCAAATACAAATTCTAGCCCGCGAATTGCAGGGTTAGTGTAAACCGGCACGTTTAAATTCATAACATTATAGGACTCGACATCAGGCAAAAAGTATTGGATCAGGGAAAACTGGAGTATGTAACCCACAATCAGCGCAACTGAGATCTTAACCATGGTGTTTATCGGTTTCAGAATTATCAGCAAGACAGGAAATACCAAATAAAAATAGATCTCCAAAACTAGGGACCACAGAGGGCCATTAAAAACCAACTTCAACGTTTCGATGCTACTAATTGACTGAGTGAACGTAAGATGCCTGAGTCCTGCGAAGGCCCAAAATGAGTTGTCTTTTAGCTCGGGAAGGTCATACGAAATTTGGAACGGCCTCCGTACTTCAGTAAAAAACTCATCACCCAGAGAATTAAACCCAATACCTACAAACAAAGCCGAAACTAACACGGCTAAGCTGTAAACAGGATAGATTCTGATGAACCGATGAATATAAAACCGCTTTAAATCCTCAACAGTACTAAGAGTCGGATAACTGTAGGCGATTATAAAACCACTTAATACAAAGAACCAAGACAGCGCTGTAGTACCCAACGAACCGTAAATAACAAACTTACCAAAAATAATCTCGTAGTGGACAAGAACCACTAAAAGCGCGGCAAAAAGCCTAAACATATCTAAGATTGGTATGACTTGTTTATGAACACTATTCTTCGCCAAAAAAGATTAGAACCTCTGCCATCAATTTTTAGTTATCCGGTTATTGAGCGCCAATTCGTTACAAGATGCTCAGCAGTTCTCCATGCTAAGGCCTGAACGGTTAAAGTCGGGTTTCGCGCCCCACTTGTACCCATAACAGAAGCACCAAGAACACCTAAATTAGGAGCTTCATGCGAGAACCCCCATCGATCCACGACATTTGTCTCGCTATTATCGCCCATACGCGTTCCGCCATAAGCGTGCGTAGATGCCCCCATTAAATCACCGAGACCCGTTCTAATAATGTCGATCGCGCCAGCTTCGCGGTACCATTGCTCCATCTTGTCTTGAGAAAATTCGGCAATAAGCTTTTCATTTTCTCGATATCGAGCAGTAATTCTCGTTACAGGGTAGCCCATTTTGTCCTTAACAGTAGGATCTAGATCCAAGTAGTTTCCCTCGTAAGGTAGCGTCGTTTTTTGTATATAAGCTGTGTTGGTTCTGTCTGCATTTTCCATAACAAATCTCTTCCAATCCGAGCCCCAGTTTCGACTTCTCCCAAATGTACTCATCTTAGCTGCACTTATTGGTTTGCGGTCAGTATGAGCCCAAAGATTAGCTCCCCCTATAAAATTGAGCCCCGCATGGTCGAAATTATCGTCGGCCCAATTATCTATAGCCACGCCCTGGGCTGGAAGCCCATACCAATTATGCAGATCATGGGGAAACAGGGCTATCACCGGAGAGCCTTGATGGTGGCTAAGATAGTGTTTACCGACCTGACCACTATTGTTGGATAACCCGTCTGGGAAAGCGCGTGATTTGGACAGTTGAAGCAAGCGAACATTTTCGTACGCATAGCTAGCCATTAAAACCACGCCAGCTGGCTGAAAAAATTCTTCATTACCCCTTACATAATCCACTCCCATTACCTTCCCATTATGATCCGTGACGACATCTGTAACTCTTGCATAAGTCACAACATCAAGATTGCCCGAGTCAATTGCTTTAGGGATAGTTGTGAAGGCAGTAGAACTTTTAGCTTGAACATGGCATCCACCTTTATTACAGAATCCGTGATACTGACAAGGCGGTCGTCCGTCATAAAGCTCACTTGTTATTGCTGCAGGCCCTTGAAAAGGATTCCAATCGAGTCGATGAGCAGCTTCGCCCATCAGATCAGTGAATGGAGAGGAGCGCAGTGGTTGCATTGGATATTCACTTTGACGTTCTCCCTCAAAAATATTCCCGCTACGATTGATTTTACCTCTTACATTTCCAGCTTGACCTGAAATGCCAACTGCCAATTCTACTTTGTCATAAAAGGGCTCTAATTCTTCATACCCGAAAGGCCAGTCCTCGACTGTCGAATCAATGGGGATTCGGTCAGCCCCATATCTAGCGCGCGTCTCACTTACAACCTTAAAGTCCCAGGGGTTTAGGCGCCAACTTTGAGCCCAATAATGCATCGTTGTACCGCCGACAGCATTCATCATTGGATGGCCGCCCTGCATCGCCTTAACATCTGAGCTAGCCCTTACTGTTGGGGCTTCATTCGCCGCTTTTTGAACAGACTGAGGCCAGTTCCGCGCACCATTCCTAAGTTCATCCGGCGCAAAATCACGCGAACTCAACCACCCTCCTGCCTCAATTCCAATTACTTTCAAACCAGCATTAGTTAACGGCAGCGCAGCAACGCCCCCCGCGGCTCCCATACCCACGATTACCACATCAGTTTTTGGAAGATTCTTACGCATTATCCTCTCCCCTTGACTGGTTGGTAGCGTTGTTACTAGCAGCCTTAGTGTAGGTGTCGATATCATAGGCCGATTGATGGTTGGGCTCTAGAGCGGCCCCCTGAGCAACATCACTCTCGGAGGCCCCCAAACGGACACCCGGATACTTAAGCATATCCCACCCAACAAAATTCTGGTTACCCCCATAGTAGGGGTCACAGAAAGTACCATCGATTGTATGATTACGAACGATGTTAAAAAATTCACTTCCGCTGGGAGAACACCCTGGCACCTTGTCATTTTGTACCGCTAGCAATATCGAATTCTGGTAATCCAAATTAAGGCGATAAAACGGCTGACCCCTGGTTTTTTTTGCATGTTTATCGATCGCTTCTAGGCTCAACATATAAGATTCACGCGCATCTTTATTGTGGCTAGCTAGAGACTTATCTATATAGTGAACCGCTCTCGCTTCCCTGGCCCCGGGACCATGCTCATCGGAGGGGATAAGGCAATCACAAACCGATTCGAGCGTCTCAGCCTCCTCAGCCGTCAGAACTTCTAGGGCTTCTCGCGAAATCGGACTGGTCTCCAAACTATCCTGAGCAATGATCTGCGGGCGGGCGGCACCAGCACCAACAGCGGCGCCGACCACACCAACGCTTTTAAGGAGATTCCTTCGGGAACTATCGAACTGGTTTTTTGACGAAATCTTTTTATTTTTCTCATTCGAATTTTTGACTGGCATGCCCACCTCCAAACTATAGCCACTTCGAGACTAGCAAAATTCGGTTTTACTGTACATGGTCCGCAAGCGAGGAAGTTTCGATGTTAGAACTTTTGACGCGCTAGTGTGCCGAAATGAAAAAATATTGGCATCGCCAAAAAAGTTTGAGTGCTTGTCAAAATAATTGAGTGGATATTAAATGCATCACGTCGATTCTCGATTTAATCAACTTCCCACGTGTGGCCGCTCTCCAATAACGATTTAAGCGACCCTTTCTCTCTTCGGCTAACATTCACGTGCTTTTGCATATCTTCGATGAATGAAGCCTTCTTTTCCCGATAAAGAACTCCAACAGCGACCGGAAAATCTGGGCCTTTCATAGATGCTAACAATTGTGCCTGTACCTTGTTGTGCTCATCATGAATAAGCAACTTCCCCTCATTACCATCAACAGGCAACACCTCAAGTGTTAAACTATCTCGATTAAGGCTAATCCCTTTTTCTCTGTCTTTACCAAAAGTTATAGCATCTCCGTGAGTTACTTCTGCCCTAAAATCTGGCGCGACCTTTTTATTTTTTACTTGCTCAAAAACGCCGTCGTTATATATAGGACAATTCTGCAAAATTTCAACGAATGAGGCGCCCTTATGAACACTACTTTTTCTTACTATTTCCGCTAAGTGTTTTGCTTCGGTATCAATTGACCGAGCAATAAATGTTCCTCCTGACCCTAAAGCAATCAAGCAAGGTGAAAGCGGAGAATCTATCGAACCCAAAGGTGATGAAGGCGAAAGCGTTCCGGTTTGCGAAGTAGGAGAATACTGTCCTTTAGTTAACCCATATATTTCATTATTAAATACAAGGATTTGCAGATCAACATTTCGCCTAATCACATGCATCATGTGATTACCTCCTATGCTGAATCCATCTCCATCCCCAGTAATGACCCAAACGTCTAATTCCGGGTTCGCCAGTTTAACGCCCGTGGCTATGGCCGGCGCCCGACCATGAATGGTATGAAACCCAAAAGTGTTCATGTAATAAGGGAAACGAGACGAACAACCAATTCCGGATATAAATACCTGATTTTCCTTTGGCTTGTTCAATTCCGGCATCACTTTTTGAATGGTCTTCAAAATCGCATAGTCGCCGCAACCTGGACACCATCGCACTTCCTGATCCGTTGCAAAATCCTTTAGGGTGAGCTTAGGTATTGTCTGATTCATTATGCTCTCTTTTCCAAGTCTTTATATTTTCTTTGTATGGCATCGACTATTTCACTAATTTTAAAAGGCTGGCCACTAACTTTAGTAAGGCTCTCGGCGTCCAGTAAAAATTCTGAACGCACCATACGAATAAACTGACCCGTATTCATTTCTGGAATCAAAATCGCTTCAAAATTTGATAATAACTCCCCTAAATTTCTAGGCATAGGTGACAAATACTGCACTTGAATGTGCGACACTTCTAGCCCCTCCGATACCGCTCTTTTGACGGCCTGATGAATAGCACCAAAAGTAGAGCCCCATCCTAAGACCGCTAGCTTTCCAGAATCACGACCATAGCTAACTTCTTGTAACGGTATGTCAGAAGAAATATTTTCAACCTTGAGCTTTCTCAACTCCGTCATCTTCTGATGATTTTCCGGATCGTAAGAAATATCACCTGTCTCAAAACTTCGCTCGATGCCTCCAATTCGGTGCTCCATTCCGGGAGTTCCTGGTTTCGCCCATACCCTGGCTTTGGTTTTCTCATTTCTAATTGAAGGTCTAAATTCTTGAGGATCATCAGAATACTCTACCTTAAACGATGCTAGTGAATCGACCTGCGGAATCTTCCAGGGCTCAGAGGCATTAGCAAGGTATCCATCTGATAGCAACATAACGGGTGTCATATACTTGGTAGCTAACCTTACCGCTTCGATAGCCATCCAGAAACAATCTGCCGAAGTTGACGCTGCAATAACGGGAATTGGAGTATCTCCATGCCGGCCAAACAGCGCCATATTGAAATCTGATTGTTCGGTCTTCGTTGGTAAGCCTGTTGAGGGGCCTCCCCTTTGGGTGTTTACAACAACGAGCGGCAACTCGGTAGCAGCAGCCAACGCAATTCCCTCAGCCTTTAGGGCTATGCCAGGCCCTGCACTTGAGGTAATTCCCAGCGAACCCGCGAAGGAAGCTCCTATCGCCGCACAGACCGCCGCAATCTCGTCTTCCGCTTGGAACGTATTCACGCGAAAGTCCTTTCGACTTGCCAGCTCATGTAAAAGACCAGAGGCTGGTGTAATCGGATACGATGCAAATAACAAATCGATTTCGGCCTGTTCCGAGCCGGCTAGCAAGCCCCACGCTAAAGCCTGAGTTCCAGTGATGTTCCTGTAATAACCTGGTTCAACCTCTGCTTTCGGCACTTTATAAACATGAATACCTACCGGAAGTTCAGCGGTCTCACCATATGCGTGGCCCGCATTTAGCGCGGCGATGTTAGCTTCGGCAACGACTGGGTTTTTGACAAACTTAGATCGTAAGCCTGTTATCGTTGCAGAGCGGTCTCTGTCAAAAAGCCACATGACTAGCCCCAGCGTCCACATATTCTTGCTTCGGAGGGCCTCCTTATGGCTTAACCCAAAAGGCGCAACGGCCTCTAATACCTGCTTGTGTATATTAATGCTTAGCAATCGATAACCATTAAGAGAGCCGTCTTCTAATGGATTAGATTCATATTTAGCTTTAGCAAGATTTTTGTCGGTGAACGCACCAGAATCAACAATGAGAAGTCCGCCCTCAAGAATCATATGGAGATTAGTAGTAAGCGCGGCCGGGTTCATCGCAACAAGAACATCTACATCATCTCCCGCCGTAGTTACATCTTCGGCCCCAAAGAAAATTTGGAACGCCGAAACACCAAACGTAGCCCCAATCGGGGCTCTTATTTCCGCAGGAAAGTCCGGGAATGTGGAGAGATCGTTACCATGCAAGGCAGTGGCTTGTGTAAAATTAGTGCCGGTTAACTGCATACCGTCTCCGGAATCACCGGCGAAGCGCACCACAATACCCCGAACTTCTTTTTCTTCGACTTGAGGGACCTCTATTTGTTTTGTTTCGGTTTGCATAATCGCGCCAAAGCTTGTTCCACTTGTTCCATAAGGGTGGTCTTAGACCACATACAATCCCAAAAAGCTGAGTTTTCAACCCCGTAGCCAAAAAACGAGGCAGGAGTCTATCAGAATAACAACATCCGGTCTTACTATATCGCAGGTCTATGTTGGCTTGTAGTGTTTGAAAAAATAAGCCCCTCAGCGAAAACCGCTATATTTGGCAAGCGCCCCACGCGGTGACATCTATCCGAGACTCTGGTAAGTCCAGCGCCATAATACAGGCCTTTGCTCTGATACTAATTCATTGATGACAGGCAACACCATAAGGCCAGATTTTTTTAACATCCTACTAAAACCATCATAGTCTTCTCTATCCTTACATTTTGGCTCTCGCAGAAAAATTAATATGCATGTAGTAAGCTTACACGCAACTTTATAAGACGACCAGTTTGCAACGGAAGGATATTAGTTGTTGATCCGTATAAGACAATAATCTTAATTTTTCACAGGAGTATTTAACCATGAAATCCTTCTTATTAATTGGTATTGCAGTCAGTATAAGCTTTCTTAATACAGTCTATGCGGCACCTCAGAACAAAAATACAAGACTGAATCTAAATGACCTAGACATAAATGCTGATGGCGTAATTAGCTTTTTAGAATTCCAAGAAAGTGATAAAAACGGCCTATCTGGACTAGATATAGATGAGGACGGCTTTTTGACTCTAGAAGAGGTTCTTAAATCAAAGCCTGGAGCTGGAAGATCAGGCAAGTCACTAGATCAAGAAGATACTATGATCTTCAAGCTCTTCAAAAAAATAGACACAGACTTTGATAGCTTTGTGACTTTAGCCGAATTCCAAGATGCAAAATTCGATAAAATGGATTCGGATAACGACGGAGTTCTCTCAAAAGAAGAATTGCGGCCTAAGCACAAGATCCCAAGAAAAATGAGGCCTAAAAGGCCGGACACAAATGGTGACGGCGTTATAAGCCTTGCGGAATTCCAAAAGAATCATAAGAGCGGACTCTCCGAGCATGGCATAGCTAAATTCGACTCGCTGGATCTCAATAGCGATGGTTTCCTTTCGAATGAAGAGCTGGATAAGGGCCATACTCGACCAAAAGGATCTTTGCACCCAAATCACAATAATTATCAATATAAAGACCAGCCGCGACAGCGATCGAAACGCGGGTCAAATATGCAATGGGAAAGTAGGCCTAACGCGTCTTCAAAGGAGAAATAAAGGTCTTAATAAATTAACGGTAAAGCGATGACGGATGAGGAATTGATGAATGCGGTGTCCAATGGAGAACACGCCGCTTACCAACAACTAGTAAAAACGCACCTTCCTTCGATAAGCAAATATGCATATAGAATAATGGGCAACCAGAGCGACACAAACGATATTACTCAGGAAACTTTTATAAGGCTTTGGGTTAATGCTGAAAGATGGGACCCAAAAAAATCAAAACTCACGACCTGGCTTCATCGTATTGCCCACAATTTATGCATTGACCACCTTAGAAAATGCAGAAAAAATAAGCTCTCAGAAAATTTCGAGGAAGACATTGCCGATCAAGAACTCACGAGAGATAACGAGATAGAAAGCAATGAATTGAATGATAAAATACAAGATTTATTAATCGCCTTGCGGACGCTTCCTGAAAGTCAGCGGAGCGCATTAGCGCTCTGCCACTATTCCGGATTTTCCAATAAAGAAGCCGCAAGCATTATGAATATTTCTGTCAAAGCCCTTGAATCAGCTATATCTAGAGCTAAACGTTCGTTACGTAAAACTCTAATGAATGCGCCAAGCAATGAGCACGATAAGGCATAGAATTAAATCAAGAATCTAAATTACAAGGTATTTAGACTGAACTCATGACAATTGAAGAACTAGAAAATATTTTTGAAAATTGCGGCACCAATCCGACAAGGTGGCCTGCAAATAGAAAAGCTGAAATCGAAAGATTAATTACGCATAACCGACAGGCGATGAAATTAGAGCAAGAATTCCGGGATCTGGAAAAATCTCTAAATCAACTTTATGTTCCAAGCTTCTCAGAGCTCGAGCAAGTTGTGCTTAACCAAAATTTACCACCACGAACTGTTAGTTTTTTTGAAAAATTCCTGAATTGGTTATTCCCGGCAGGAAATAACTTTAAAAATCTATGGCGTCCCGCAGCTGCGGCCTGCATACCGCTTATCTTTGGCGCCACTCTAGGAAATAACTTTACGTTTGGAGTCGATATTAGTTTTGAAGAAAATGAA
>JAQWOJ010000017.1 GCA_029245905.1 Gammaproteobacteria bacterium | reverse complement strand
ATATTTACACCGAAATTTTATGTTGTTTTGGATAATGCCGAAACTTATGATGCACATGTTATAACTAATAACTAAAGCTTTCGAGATATATGCTGGTTTCTTTCTCTAGAACGACAGTGCTTTTTATTTCCCTGCTGCTTGCCGGAGGCGTCTGCTCGCAGAGTGTCTCAACGAGCCGTGGTGACATTCCTGTATATATCCCTGACGGTTATTCGGAATCCAGAGCTCATCCACTGTTATTGCTTTTGCACGGCTATGGGTTTGATGGGGAAGTTGCTGAGTCAATCTGGGGCTTTACAGATATCATAGATAAATATGAATTTATCTACTCCGCTCCAACTGGGACCAAGGATTCAACAGGAAGTCCATTTTGGAACGCTACTGCCGCTTGCTGTAATTTTTATAATTCTACTGCTAATGACCTGTCTTTCTTGTATGAATTAGTTAACCAAATAAAAACAGAATATAATATTGATGCTAATCGTGTTTATGTCGTGGGCGACTCCAACGGCGGGTTCATGGCGTTAGAATTGGCGTATCGATTTCCTCAGATCTTTACTGCGGTTGCAAGCGTTGCGGGAGCTTCACACCTAATCTCGCGATCAACACCTAAGACAGGTGTGCATGTCCTTCAGATTCAGGGAACGGAAGATACTTCTATTCTTTATAACGGGGGAAGTATTCAGAATAATACATACCCCGGTGTGCAAGCCTCGACTACTCAGTGGGCGAATTACAATAAATGCTCTTTGGTTGACGCATCGATCGGCTTCAAGGATCTATTTCCAGGGTTGAAGGGATCGGAGACCGAAGTATTATCATATAAGAATGGCTGCTCTATAGATGGCTCCGTGGAGCTTTGGAGTGTTCTCGGGGGAGGGCATGGATTAGGAAGGCCGGTAGATGTCTCTAACATGCTGGAGGTCGTCGATTGGCTATTCTCCAAAGCCAAATCTGATTGGCCCTCTCAATACAACGGAGTGGCTCCTCCTAGCTACTTAGAATTAGAGATTAATAACATCGGAAGCTTCCATCAGCGTGATAACTTTATCTACACGTGTATTCGTGCATTGCAAAATGGTCAATTGAGTGAGGTAAATGGCCATAGCCGATTTGACGTAGGCTTTAGTATTTCCTCGTTGTCAGATGGGAGAATTCGAGCTGTAAAATCTAGGCCTTTCAATTTGAAAAATCTTCTTACTAAGTTCTCTGAGCCGCCTGACTGTAGTGGTTCTTTTGAAATTAACGATGGAGTTTATTCTGATATTTTATTGGTTGGAACTGATATCTTCGAAGTTAATTTCAAGGTGATGGATTCAAGCTCGCTCGAGTTAGTGTTGTTATCTATGACGAAACTTAATAGTCGGCCCTAAGGTGATGTAGAGTCTCTCAAAAAACTGGAGCTTGGAACACGGGTTGCTTAGGGCCTCAACAAAATCAAAACCGAAGAGTTTCTTCCTTTATGAGATTGGCTTGGATTTCAGCGTCTGTGAAGGGGAGGTCAATCCACTTACTTTGAGAATATAACTCTGTTAAATCCGAATAGTGCTCGGAGTCTGGTTCAGGCGATTGTGAGTAAGTGAGCATGGCCTTGGCATTTGGTGTCGAGTCGTCGTTCCAGGTAACCGCTTGAATATAACTGTTTCCATGTAAAATCGGGGTATAACCACCGCCGTCTTCATTGAATCGCGCAGTGATTACGCTAAACATGCCCTGGCTTCCTGCACCCCCGGGGATGCCAATCTTTTTATTGTTACGGACAACAAACTGAGCATCTCCCCACTTTGCATTTGGATGAATACCAGCGTCATTAAGAGAGAGTATTGCTTGGTTTAACGAGGCAAGTATAAAGTTCTTTGTGTCCTCATCGCCGATTCGCAGCCCAGAAGGAGTGTGTGCGGCATTACTTGGATCAAATAACTCTGCATAATGTGGGCTTAGATCTGTAGCGATCTCCCAAAACCGGTTGAAAAGAACAGCCCCTTCACTATCGATATCTTGTCTTCTGTCCCAGTTAGATAGAATATTGCAAGCGTCGTGTAGACTTGATTTCTGAGCACAAACAGTGAGGATATCGTCCAGGAAAATCTCTGCCCCGTAATGCCGATGGTTGAACAAAAGATTCTGCACTAGCTCTTGAGAAAATTTCTGTCCCGCAGTCAAAATCTCTTCTATAAAATTAAGGCTTGCTCTTGTGCGAAGGGATCGTATTTCTCTCTCGTTACCTATGATGGGGGAGAAGCCTTCTAATTTTTGATCTGGATTAGATAGCCAATAAGAATCGTTACTGTTACTTACATAAGTGTTAGTTATTAAACTGGGTTGCTGGTTAGGCGGCATAAGGCCTGGGGAAGCTGCATTCGAATCCACTTCCCAATTGCAGGTCGAATCGGAGCCGTTAAGGGTTATGACACGGCTATTTCCAGTATCCACTGCGCATCTATCAATTAATTCTGCGGAGACATTCGGTATAGCAGACATGTCGGCATAGAGTGTGCCGCCGTCAATATCAGCGGCAATGGTATTTACGAATGCTGCACCTTGATGAGTCGCCAAGGCGTCTCGAAGTTGGGTAACGTTTCTTGCTTTAGTAATACTCATGTATTGATCGCCAGAACGATAGTTTTCATAGTTCACATCCCGCATGACATATACGTGTTCATCGTCCCATGGCGTTGACGCAGCAGCAACCACCGGCCCGAGATGTGTCATGTAAACAATACGATCAATCAAGCCTGCTTCAGTTTCGACCTGTACTTCGATGGGTTCAATATCTCGAATTTCATCGTCAAGTCGATAAGCCATCCGGTTGCCATCATCTAGTTCAAGTTTAAACATAGTGAATCTTAAGGCAGTAGAAACGGTATGAGACCATGCGACTGTTTCAGTAAACCCGATAGCAATCCTATTTGTTGTTATTAAGCTTGCACCCATGACATTTATTTCGCCGGGCATAGTCATGTGTGCCATGTGAAATCGCGAGGGACCGTTCCAGGGATAGTGAGGATTGCCCAGAAGAATCCCCCGACTATTATTTGAGTGGTCTTTCCCGATGCCGATTGCATTGCTGCCAATCATCTCAGGGTCTATGAAAAGATCTAGGTTGTCTAGCTGCGCTAATTCCAGGTTCGGTTCGGCCATGGCTATTTGGTTGGTTACCCTTCCAAGACCATATCTAATTCCCACTCCAATCGATAATTTGGCCAAGTCCCTTCGTGTTATTGCAGTGATCCAAGGGGCATTGTTGCACGATGCCGGTAATTTACCTGCCTTTGATGCAATAAAGTGGTTATAACCCTCGATATAGCCCTCGTCTAATTCATTAGATTCATCCGAGGTAAATGAGATGTAGTCATCAATCTTTTTTGCGTGCAGCAGGGCGAGATGAAAAGCATCTGAATTAATATTGGCTTCAGTCGCTCCAAAATATTTTGCTTGCTCGCCACGGACAGTGACAAACTCCCTGGCCAATACGCAAATGGCATTAGTCGCTATAGCATGTGCAAAGCCATAACCTAGGCCTTTCCAGCTGTCCGATTGTATGTGAGGTATGCCATGTGTTGTCCAGCGGATATTTACTTCCTTATCCTGATTTACAGGAAGTAATGTTTGAGGATTTGGCTCTGGAAACTTCTCGGATGGGGAACACTTGGCCAGGGAAAGGCTTGAAAATATAATGCCGCAGATAATAATTGTTCGCATGTACCCTCCTTACTCCTTCATTTTGGATTAAGGGTACTACAAGACCGTGTAATCAAGAAATGATCGAGAGAAATCGTTGAAAGAAACGAGAATCCTCTATTCGGAGTCTGGGACTGCCTGACTTTGGGAGGATAGAGCTGGGCTAATAACTATGGAATTTGTATATATTATTTATTCGTCTTTTATGCGTATGCTAAGGACGCTATTCCGAGGAGATAATTTCTCGATGCTATCGATCGGTATATCACTCGATTCGGCTCTCAAATCAAGTTCTAGAAAATCGTCTTGAAGGCTGACCACCACATTAACAAGAACCATCCATGCGATGATTCCAACAAAGAAGATAATAGCTTTATTCACGATAACTCTCTCCCTGCATATAGTTAGTGTATCGACCAAAGACGATTGTTTCTTATCGATTTTATGAATTCAAATAGTATAGGCTATTTGAATTCATAAATTTCCTGAGGTATTTGTGGTGTTGTAATAGGACCTATCCCGATAATCTTTATAAAAGCCCAGAGATAGGCTCAATAATTCAGCATAGTAACGGGCTTCTGGGATTGGCTCTTCTTGCAATTGCCAGTAAATGCTAAAAGATCTAAGCCATAATCAAGGTATACGAGGATAAAGTTTGAATCGTCAGGGTGTATTGAGAAAATAGCTTCCCCAAAGGTCGTATCTGCCTTGCATACGGTATAACCCTTATCAGTCTTGCACGATCCGCGATACACGGTATTGTCCGATCGTCTCCAGCCCTTATTTGTATCCACTACCCAATTCTGGCGCGTGAAGTTGTTATCCTTAACACTAGAATTTTTTGCACCGAACATGTCTAAATTTCCTTTTGCATTGTCCTCACAAAGGTACTCAGCCGCGATGGCGACTGGGGAGATACATGCTATCATTGCTGACGCCAATAATTGTTTCATTTTAGATTTTCTGTTGTTACCTAGAGAAGGAGTTGATGATCTTTAGGAAGATTTTTAGAAATCCATATGGCTAATTTATGGCGCATATTTACTAGATTTTCGTCGTTGGTAGCCAGTGGCTGAATAACTTTATCTTTCACTAAAAGAAGGTAGATCGCCCGAATTTTTATATCAATGTGGTCCGTGGGCTCGAATTTTCCGGCTCCCCGACTTTCAAAGTAACGAACTCCAACTCGCAGTGCCTCTTTAAGCAGATCATTTTCATTCTTTAATTTCTTTTTGCTCATGATTTAAAGATACTACAACATGCAGCTGTTTGAAAATGGACTATAAACTCGATTTTAAAGTTTATGTTTTTTATCTAGTGTTATTAATCTAGTGTCGCATAGTCGCCGAACTTATCAGTCATTTAAGCTCTTGGAAAAATGTTTATTTAGCTTTCTGGAGTACCGTAGATCTTGAACTTTAGTTTGTGATTTTTCCCGAGGAGGCCATAAAGGTGAGCGCGAATGTTAATACACCTAAAATAAGGGCCATTAAAAGTGTTTCTCCGCCTGCCCACCTTCCAACATAGAGAAAGGTTCCAGAAAAAACTATAAGTGAGGCTATGATGCTGGGTATAAGTTTCTGCATATTGAATGACCCGAAAATGAGATAGAGAGTTAAATTATCGACCATTTAAATTTGGCTTTTAACACTAACGTAAATAGTGCAAAGGTTATAGACTTTTTTTCTGAGTTTTTAAAGACCACCCTGCTATCCAAAGACTAATCATTATGCCCGCAATTTGGAGCAATAATCTTACCACGTGCCCTGTTGGGCTCAGAGATGAGCCATCGCCCAATTCAACATTATAGGCCCACATATATATATTAGCAGGATAAACCGCAATGAGGAGCAGAGCACTGGCATAACCAGCAGTTTTTCTGGTTGGTGGGGCGACTAACGCAATGCCTACAGCAATTTCAGCAACCCCGCTTATTAATACCCAAAAGGTAGGAAAGCCGAATATAGGCGGGACGATCGGTTCAAACCAACTTGTATCAATAAAGTGTAAGACGCCTACATAAATGAAAAAAACGCCACCCAAAAAGGCGGAAGCTGGTTTTAGTAAGTTTGGATTCAAATTGAGTGTCATCTTTCGGAATATTTCTTTAACTTTTAACTTGGCTTATGTAGTAATGCTCGTATTAGATATCAAGATTGATTTTTTGCGATTAAATTCATTGGTCGATCCGGTAAGATTAGCATCATGATTCCTGATGCGACTATCATAGCACTTCCAAGTAGCATTGTAGTATTCACTGATTCATTGAAAATCAAAACGGATATCCCAAGAGCAAATACCAGGCGGGAATACCTGAATGGAGCCACCACAGCAATGTCTCCTGCGCGAGTGGCTAAAACTACTGCTAGGTAGGCTCCAGAGCCGGCGAGGGTGGCACCAAACAGTAATACTAGTTGGTCAAAATTAAGTGGCTGAAGCGGCCCAAAAAAAGGGATTGTGACGAGTCCCGCAAGAAATGATGCAAAAAATGCCCAAAAAGAAATTGTAATAGCTGGAATGGATACAGATAAAGCCCTAGTAATAGTATCCCTGAGAGCTAAAAAGAAGACGGCCACCACTGCTAACAGCGCGCTTGGGTCAAAGCTGTTTAAGCCAGGCTGAATAACCATTAAAACGCCTAGAAATCCGGCCAAGATTAGTATCCATCGTCCTTTAGATACTCTTTGTTTCAGGAATAGGGCCCCGCCAAGTACTACAGCGAGTGGGGTTGCTTGTATGATTGCGGATGAAGTTGAAAGTGATGCGAACACAATTGCTGATACAAAACATATGGCTGCGACGAGTTCAGATAGGGTGCGGACAACGAACCAAGGTTTTTTGAGGTTGGGAGTAAGAAGAGGGGCCCTTCTTATTTTGGCCATCAAAGAAAAAGTAAAAAGGCCGCCAGAGCCTATTAGGACCAGAATTTCAGAAATGGGCATGGAAAGTGATAATTGTTTAATAACGGCGTCCTCAATGGCAAAGCCAGCCATCGCAATTACCATGTAGATAATACAGCGTAAGTTTTCTTTTCGCGCAGCCTGGCTATTCATCTCTCTAGTTCACTCCAGCACCGACGCTTAAATGGTTTGCGATCAAATACTTTTATTAATTCTTATAATCTGTTTACCTCGTCGAGTTAAGGCAATAACAAAAAAAGGGCCTTTCGGCCCTTTCAAATAAACTCGGAAGTTTATCTTTATATGGCGACTATGTTCTCCGCTTGAGGGCCTTTCTCTCCCTGAGTAACCTTGAACTCTACCCGTTGGCCCTCAGCGAGGGTTTTGAAGCCGGAGCTCTCGATTGCACTGAAGTGCGCGAATACATCTGGGCCGCCTTCGCGTTCGATAAATCCAAAGCCTTTGTTTTCATTGAACCACTTAACGGTTCCTGTAATTTTGTCTGACATAAAAATAACCTGTAAAAATAGATAGTTACACCTACACCCATTATCTGGGAGGGAGGTGGATTTACGCTAGAAAATGGGCCTTTACTTATAAACTACAGGACGAGGTAACACTGAGTAGACATCGAAATGGGAAAATAAATAGAAAGCTTAGTCTCAAGCTTCGCGAACCATACCTCTTCGATATCGCCTAGTCAATGCGTTATTTACTTTATTTTGAGGTTAATCGGCAAGAATTCGACTTAAACTGGTTTAATAAGGCAGTGCGGTGGGCTAAAGGAAGGTAGTATTGATTATGGTATTTGCACATTAACTAGATACCAAGTCACAAAAGCTATCGAATCTGGGGCCTTGGAGCAGCGCTTATGAAGGGCGGGAGGCGTATAATGTTTGCGATACCGGTCTAATCGGAGAAACATGAAATGAATATTGAAGTAAAACCCTCTGGTCAGGCTTGTGGCGCGTCTATTAGCGGCGTTGATCTTACGGAAGAGCTCTCTTTTGGGCAGGTTGCTCAAATCCGAGAAGCTTGGCTTGAGCATAAGGTGCTTAGCTTTTCAGAGCAGCCAATGTCGGATGATGACCTAGAGCGTTTTACATTATATTTTGGTCGTTTTGGAGACGATCCATACATTGCTCCAATTGTTGGACGCAAACATATAATTGCCGTTCAAAGGAGAGCCCAAGAAACCACTCGATTGTTCGCTGAGAATTGGCATACCGACTGGAGTTTTCAGGAAAATCCCCCTGTGGGGACATGCTTGTTTGGTATTACTATTCCTCCAAGAGGAGGAGATACGCTATTCGTCAATCAAGAAAAGGCTTGGCGCAATATGCCGGAACAAATGCGGGCTAAATATCGAGATTTAATTGCTATTCACTCGGCGAAAAAAGCATATGCGCCGGGCGGTACTTATGGAAGACGGGATCAAGTCGTTGGCAGAAGTATGGACATTCGTGCTTCAGAAGATGCGGAGCTTATCCAAACCCATCCGCTCATACTTACGCATCCTGAAACGGCCAAAGAGGTTATTTATAGTTGCCTTGGCTATATCATCGGCTTTCAGGGCAAGTCGGAAGAAGAGGCTTCCTTATTGTTAAGTGATCTTCTTAAATGGCAAGGAAGGGAAGAATTTGTCTATACCCTCAAATGGAGATCTAAAATGTTGGTAATGTGGGACAATCGATCCGTTTTGCATAGAGCTACGGGCGGCTATGAGGGGTTTGACAGACTCTTGCATCGGACAACCATCAGTGCATTTTAAAACATCATTCAATGGTTGCTCGAGATGAAAATTTTATCAGCTTTGTCTGTGCCTTTAATTTCTGTTACAGGCCTCTAGCTTAACGGTCTTTTATAGACCGCGTAGAGCGAGTTGCTACCAAAGGGAATTAGATTCACTAGCTCCCATCCCGCAACCCCCTTAGTGTTCATCATGGCTTCTAACTTGTCGGCAGTTTTGCTCCGTTCTTTTTCCTCTGCAATGATGGTGCTGACGTAGTATTCCCATTTGTCCGGCATAACGTCCCCCGTTGAGATTTACTTTAATTAATTTTCAGCGGATTATAGTCGAGTTAGGTGCTATTGATATCACAAAAAAATGGCAAAAAATAGCGAATAAATGGGACTAATAATAGGGGTTTGGGGAGAGCGCGCCATAGACCTTTTGAAGCGATAGGTTGTGTCTCTCTAAAAACTCTCATATTGGAACTGGTCTTATTCCAAATAGCTTTGATTTTACCATCTTAATTTTCTGAAATTGGTAAGAGTAATTCAGATCCAACGGGCCTTTGCACATCAAAGGCCTTTAAAGTCATCGCAACTAGGTTGTAGTAGCCAATCAAACCAACAATATCAACAAGGCCTTCTTCCCCGAATATATTTAACGCTATATCAAAGGTTTCAGAGCTGACTTTTTCTTCACTTACGAGTTCTCGCGTAAATTCAACTAAGGTTCTCTCCATTACACCAAATTCGGGTATTGATTGAAGCGTGCTTAGTGCCCTCCGATATTTAATAGCGTCAATTATCTCTTGTTCTAAGCCTGCTGCTTGGGCAAGGGGTTCATGAGCAGACCACTCATACTGGTTATTGATCTCTCTAGCAGTGGATAAAATGATGAGCTCCGTGAGACGCTGGTCTTTAGGTGTCCCGTATCGAACACGCTGCCTCAAGTCAAATATTGCTTCCGCTAAGACGGGACTATGCATCCACATTCCGACAGGGCCGCGTAGCCCAGTTTCATAACCCGTTCCGGGGCTTACATAAGTATCAAAAGCTCGAGCCCCAGAATCATCCAAATCTTCTCGCAATATTTGTGGAAGCCGAGCGAGGGAATCCATTTGGATGTCTTGAGGAATTTTTGCAGGCGTCTGTATACCCTGAGACCGGTACTCAACTTCCTGTGCATTAGATAATATAGAAATGCTAGCCTCGAGTATTAGCAATACGCACAGCTTTATATAGCAAGAGTAATTATATGTCATTCCATTAAGGCTCTCATAGTCAACACGAATAAGAAATGTATGACGTGCGCGGTTAGTTTTACTAAGAGGTCAATTTAGATAACTCTTTTCAGTCGAAGATCCGCAATCTCGTTCTCAGAATAACTCAGTTCTCTCATGATCTCCACTGTATGTTCGCCGAGTGTTGGCGCTCGCGAGCGAATTTCTCCTGGTGTTTCCGATAGTTCGACAGGAGTTTTCATTATCGGGACCGGTGTGTCTAATCCTGGGTATTCAACTGGTTGAAATAGGCCCTTGGCTGTTATGTGTGGATCTTCTAACACTTGCTGTGGGGACAGAACGGGCCCCGCGGGAAGTCGAGCTTTTTCCATTTTCTCTAGTACTTCCTTCGAACTGCGGTCAGCACACCATGATGCAAGCCGCTCGCTTATCGCCTCTCCATTGTCTCCTCTGGAGATATCCGTTTTATATTTTTCGTCTTCTAGCCAATGATCTTCGCCCATCAAGTTTGCCCATCTTTCGAACAGGGGTCCTCCCACTGATTGGACTAGGACCCAGCCATCTTTCGTTTTAAATGTATCAGCAGGGGCTGAAGTCTGTGAACGGTTTAAGGTTGCGGTCCGATTTTTTTGTAGGACCGCTTGTTCTATTGCGGTGCCATTCATCATTGTTAGAGCGGTATTGAATAGTGAGCCTTCAACAATTTGGCCTTTACCGGTTTTTTGTCTTTCTAATAGCGCTGCCATTGTGCCGAAGGCAGCCAGGCTAGCAGTGCCAAAGTCAATGAATGGAGCGTAAGCTTTTACAGGCTGTTCCTTCGTTCCTGACATGTACATATTCCCAGACATGGCTTGCCCCAAGCCATCAAAACCAACTCTGTTCGAATAGGGACCTCCTCGTCCGAAGGCGGAGATCATGGTCAGGACAATACTTGGCTTTATTAATTTAAGACTCTCGTAGTCGAGGCCCATTTTATTTAAGGTATCCGGCGGTAAATTTGCGACAACCACGTCCGCTGTAGATACCAGCTTTTTTACAATATCTCGCCCTTCTGGTTTCATTGGGTTCAGCGTCATGCTCTTTTTATTTCGAGCGAGTTGCATAAAGAGCGCGCCATCGCCATCTTCTGTAATTGGCGATAGAAATCTATCTTCACTACCATCAACCTTCTCTATTCGAATGACGTCGGCTCCGAGATCTCCCAAGAGTGTTCCGCAGTATGGCCCCGCGATATAGCGGCCAAAGTCAAGAACTCGCATTCCCTTTAGTATTTGTGACATGTCACTCCTAGTATTTTCACTGTCAGGTCTTTGGAATTTAAAGTTATAATATCATAGTCAATTGTCTAGTAGGCGTAAAACCCGCTCGCAGCCTATGATCAAGCAAACGCTTTATTAATTTTTGCTTATTCAAGCGGCTAGCGAAATATCGGGTATACTTCAATTAAAGCTGAAATAGATAGAGAAAATATTATGCTAAATCTCAGTAGAATGTTGTTAATGGTATTGGTGTGTGGTCCCTTAATGAACAAGGCGGCTCTCGCTTCTGAGCATCCGGGTTATGTTGATGCGCCGGATCGAAGAACGACTGGAATTGGGAAATTTTATATGGATAGGGAGATATCCTTTGTCATGGGCCATAGGGCGGCGGGATGGTTAAATCGACCGGAGAGAATTCGGGAAGAAATGCCGGATGAGGTTGTCGCTAACATGGATCTGGAACCAAATCATGTGGTTGCAGATATTGGTGCGGGATCAGGTTACTTCTCGTTTCGTATTGCGGACCATGTTCCTCTTGGAAAAGTTTTAGCTGTGGATATTCAGCCAGAGATGCTGCAATTAATTGAAAGACAAAAGGACGAACAAAACGTCTCTAATATTGACGGTATTCTCGGTGAAATTGATGACCCTAACTTAGAGTTAAATAGTATCGATGCTGCCATCATGGTTGATGCTTATCATGAATTTTCTCACCCTTATGAGATGATTGATGGTATTTACGAAGCATTAAAGCCAGGCGGGCGTATCTTCCTTCTTGAATATCGCGGCGAAGATGCTTCAGTTCCTATAAGACCGTTACACAAAATGACACAAGAGCAAGTGGTTAAAGAAATGAGCGTGTTTGGTCTAGAATGGACCGATACGCTAGATTTTTTGCCGTGGCAGCATATGATGATTTTTACAAAGCCTAGGTAGAAAGCTCTGTAATCTTCCTAATTTTTTAGAAAGTGCGCCGTATCTTTAACGAATAGACAGGCCCGTCTTGTGAGCAATAATTTTCGATTTCCTCAATTATTCCGTCCGCGGTAGCGCCAAGATAGCGTGTTCGTTCCCGACAGCGCTGAGGATCGTTTGCATTTCTAATATCAAACCTGAATGTGATATCGCTGAAAGCTTTCTTTTCAACAAATAAGCTAAGCCCATAATCTCTTATCTCTCTTTCTATATCATTAATGTCGATTTGTGTTCGAGCGCTGCTATCGTTATCTGAATTAAAATAACTAAAGCCATATCTCATACTCCAGCGAGTAATGTCATGCCGAAAACTTGCTCGGCCAAACCATCGAGAGTTATATCGCATGCGACGTTTTATATTTAGAAACGGATCAGTAACCTCGGAGTCTTGCACGCTAAGACCGACATTTAGAAGAGCATTAGGCAGACCTATGTAACCAAGCCTTGAGCTTGCATTGAAGTTGACACCGTATCGGTAAGCGTCACCAATATTGCCACGAGCCGAGTTTAGATTGGTTGGGCTAGTAGATGCGTCAACTCTGTCTAGGACGTCCTCATAATCGCGGTAGTATAGTTCTGTATTCAACACGCCAGTATTGTTAGGAAGTCGATATTCTAAATTTACAGAATATTCCCATTGCTGCTCCTGAACAATTTCAGGGTTGCCCGCTATAGTATTTTGGTCGTCATCATTGTTATCTGAAGATGCCATGAAGTCAGAGAAACTCAGCTGAGAGACTATCTTTTCTACTTTGGCCCGAAGCTGAACCGTCGGGCTTATGTTGTAGCGGTAATCAATTTTTGGTCTAAGAAAATTGAAGTCCCGTTCATTTCGGATATCTCCAGCTTGCGAAATGGTCGAAGTTTCATAGATAAGAGAGCTTTCGAGAGTAGACTTATCACTTATCTGCCAGTTATGTACTAGGAAATTTTCAAGACGAATTTCTTCCACTGTTGAGTTGGCATTATTTACTGGGACTGCTGTTAGAAATCCATGCTGCGAAGATTGTGTGCCATCCAATGCTAATCCTAAGCGTAAGCTACCATCTCTAACAGTCTGCGCTCTTTCAAGTCCAATTTCCAAACCTTGATCTGAAGCTGGTTCGAACGTATAGGAGGTTCTTATGATTCGCTCCTGGTCTCTGCCACCATTATAGAGGAATAGATCTTTTTCCTGGCTATTTTGGGAAATAGCAAAGCGTTCGCGTTCGCGTTCATATTGACCATCATTAACAAGGAAGAGCGCGCGAAATTTGTTTTGGCTCCCGAAATCATATTCATAGTCTCCTCCTATTTCCCAATTGTCTTTACAATTATCTATGAGCTCTCTCTCTGCTCGGAACACAGGCAAGTCGGCAGAAAGGTCGTTAATTTGCCGATTCTTAGTCTCCGGAGCGCAACTTTCTCCGTATAGGCCATTAAATTGTGCGACACTATTTTCAAATTGATAGCCTAGATTAAAACTAGTTTGGTACTCAGTCTGTTCTCTAGAGCTTTCTCCTGTGCGAGTCTCTAGTAGATTCCCCATAGCATCTTCACTGAATTCCTTGCCAATTCTATTTTGATATCGAGGCTCGCCTTCAATATTAAAGAGGTAATTAAACTCGCCAGACTGGCCTGCCCAGGAAAATTTTGCGCCTGGGCTATAGGTTCCATCATGATAGCGATCGGTATTCATTTCGGCCGTAATGCTCGAACGTGACTGGCTATCACGCAGAACTATGTTTACTACCTGCCCACTGCTGCGAACATCCATTTCCTCAGAGGTTCCGCGTATTATTTCTATATAGTTAACCTGGTCTGCGGAGATTTGACTTAATTGGTTGCTACTCGCGTTATTTTTGCCAGTCTGTCGTTGCCCGTTTATAAGAACTTCATTTTCGCCAGAACCTAATCCCCGTCGATTACCGCCTGGTCCTCGACTGCTCATTGCTAGATTTATACCGGGAATTCGATCTATCATGTCATTAACATTGACGGGGGAGTATTGCGAGAAAAATTCTGCCCCATACTTTATAGAAGTCCCATCTTCACTATTCTCGCTCTCTTGCTGACCCAGGGCCGCTAATGGGATTGGAAATGTGAGATATACAGACAGGTAAATCAGACTCTTTGGGGGCAGTAAAATTCGCATTAGACTCTCGCGGTTAGAACCAGCTTTGAGATATTGAAGAACAACACCTTGAAACGATATTTGCTAAGATTTGGATTAGTTCCAAAAAAGTTATTTCTTAGGTTACCAGTCGTGAGATGGAACAAGATTATATATCGACATTCTTTGAAGAAAAGTGACAAATTGTCGTCAAAATATGGCAAAACAAGCAGATTTTCATTTGTTGCCGAGTTAATGGGGCAGATTTGCAGTGAATTATCTTTACATACCGACTGACAAACTGCTCTAGGATGTCTCTAAAAGAAGTATCAGGTGGTTTGCGTTGACCTTGAGATATTTCTAGGGTGAAAGTTTAGAATGTCCCCCTAATTTTTATAGCATATTTTTCGCCTGCGTGGCTGCAAGAGTCTTCTATCTCATCTAATCTACCGCTAGCGATTGTTCCATTGACGTATCGTGATCGAATTCTGCAACGATATTGCTCGTGAATGTTCGTCGCTTCAAATCGATAGATCAATCCTCCCCAACCTTGAACCTCGAGGAACGCGATAATAAAGTCATCCCTGTAGTAGTCTTCAATTTTATCGATATCGTAAATCATCTGGTCGCCATCAAAGCTTCCGCTTATATTTAGCCCATAATTAATATTACGACCACTCATGTCATAACGAAACCCATACTGGTAAATCCCTTTCCCGTTCCACTGCAGGGGTCGATTGATGTCAAGAAAAGGGTCTCTTACAGAGCTATCTACTAGCTCAACGCGCGAGGTAATTAATAATTGAGGCAGATTCAAGGTGTTCAAGCGCAGGCTTGTATCTACACTCCCGCCATAACGTTTTCCCTTACCAATATTCCCGTTGGCCGATTGAATAACGGTTGGGGTCGAAACATTAATTCTGTCTATTAAATCCTCAAGGTCATGATAGAAAAGATTGGTATTGATGACCCCATTATCATTGTTAAAGCGATATTCTAGGTTTATGTCATACCGCCAGGACTGTTCTTGTCGAATGTCCGGGTTTCCGGCAAAGGTGTTTTGATCATCATCATTGCTCGGAGGAGTGTTCGCTGTAAAATCATTAAAGCTTAATTGGGCAACATCTTTTTCTATGGTTGCCCGGAACTGTAATGTGGGAGTTATGTCAAAACGGTAATCTAATTTTGGGCGTACAAAATCGAAATCTCTTTCCTGTATTACATCCCCTGACTGTGTAATTGTTGATTCTTCGATAATTAGAGTGCTTTCAAGACTCATGCTACTATTGATGATCCAATTGTGGACAGCGAATGCTTCATACCTAATCTCTTCTACGTTAGCATTTGAATCATTTACAGCGGTTAGCCCCCCAAAACGATTTGACTCAGAGCCTCCTGTGAGTAAGCCGAGTTTTAAGTTGGAATTTAGAGTGGTTTGGGCTCTTTCAATGCCTAATTCTAAATCTTGAGTTAAATTAAGATCCGTCGAGTATGACGTACGGAATATTTTCTCCTCATACTTATTATAAGTTTCTAGAAAAAGGTTTTTCACATTATCGGTATTCCTATCAAATCGTTCTCTTAGTCGATCATCCTCTTTTCTGTTTAAGATAAACAAATTTTTCCACCGGCTGCCGCTTTGAAAAGTGTGCTCATAATCCCCGCCGGCTTCCCAAAAATCCGAGTTATTATTGATATTTTCAAATTGAAGGTCTTTAATCGCCGGTGAAGTCAAAAGATTTGTGATCACTCTTTCCTGGGTAAAAGGCGCATCATTCTCGTTATACTGTAGGTTGAAGTGGGCAATGTCGTTATCCGAGAATTGATATCCAAGATTCGTACTAAACACAGTCGGTTGTTGATCGGTAATTTGTTTTCGACTTACAGTATCATTGGGCTTGCCATTGGCTAAAATACTCTCTTCGTAGCCCTTGCGATATTCCCATCGCGGCTCAGTTTCCCCACTTATCAAATAGTCGAAGTTTCCACTTCGACCGCTTAGAGAAAGCTTTAGCCCGGGTTTAATTTTACCATCGTGATAGTGATCAGTATTTATCTCGTACGCTAGTGAAGACCGCGATTGAGCCTCAAGTAAGACAATATTGATAACCTGAGTAGCGCCTCTTACATCGAGATCTCCTGAGGTGCCCCTTATGATCTCAATACGTTCAACCTGATTGGCAGGAATTCTTGATAATTGGCTGTTACCTTCATTTTCTTTGCCTGTAATACGCCGCCCATTAATTAGAACTTGGTCTCCTCCTAGCCCAAGTCCGCGCCTATCTGATCCTTGCGAGCTTCCTGGGCCGCTGCTACTGTTTAGGTTTCCTTGCCGCGCGACATTAATTCCTGGAATCCGATCAAGCATGTCACTTACTGATAAGAGGTTGTATTGCTCAAAGTATGACGCTGGATAAGTGATGGTAGCATCGTCTTGAGTGACGGTAGGTTCTTGTGCGTTTAATATGAGAGGGTATAAAAAGGAAACGAAAAAAGGGGGGGCTAACCGAAGGATTTTCATTTTTGACCCTGCTTGTTTTTGAACCATTTGTAGATTGAGTTTTGTGGGAATATTTATCTTAATTATCTAGTAATTAGGTTTGATATTGGTAACAGAGTTATAACTTTTTGTAGTTTTTTGTAAGAGGTTACAGCTTTGATTCTTTGCGCTAAGTTCCTTAAAAAGAGATAATGTTAGCCACCTTTTGCTCGAGCGCACAAAAAGGATTTAAGTGTACAGTAAAGCAGCTGTTGATATCGACACAATTGGCCTTACTTTATAGAGTTCAGGGGACATTTGAATAAAATTTTGGGGAGAAATATGGAACGTGAATCTATGGAGGTTGACGTCGTTATAGTTGGTGCTGGTCCTGCTGGACTTTCGACTGCAATTCATCTCTTAAATTTAGCGAAAGCTTCTGAAAAGCAGCTGTCCGTATGTGTATTAGAAAAAGGTTCTGAGATAGGAGCGCATATCCTCTCTGGCGCTGTAATCGAACCCTCTGCGTTAGACGAATTGTTGCCAGATTGGAAGGATAGAGGAGCGCCTTTAAACACCAAGGTGACAAGAGATGATGTTTATTATTTCTCAAACAAAAAATCATCCTTCAAATTTCCAAGTTTTTTGGTTCCTAGGACGATGCATAATTCTGATAATTATATTATTTCTCTTGGGAACTTTTGCCGCTGGTTAGGTGAGCAGGCAACGGAATTAGGCGCTGAAATATTTCCTGGTTTTGCCGCAGCGGAAGTGCTTTATAAGGAAGATGGAAGTGTCAAAGGTGTTGCAACTGGAGATATGGGTGTCTCCGCTTCAGGGGAACAAAAACCCTCGTATGAGCCCGGTTTCGAGTTCCATGCAAAATACACGATTCTGGCCGAGGGCTGCCGAGGGCATCTTGGAAAAGAAGTCATTAACAAGTTCAAGCTAGATCAAGACAGTGACCCCCAGCATTACGGCATTGGTATTAAAGAGGTCTGGGAAATTCCAGAGGATCAGCATAATGAAGGACTGGTTTTGCACTCCACTGGGTATCCTATACAAGGGCCGAGTTACGCGTCGTCAAGCGGCGGTTTTCTGTATCATGCCGAGAATAATCAGGTCTCCCTTGGCTTGATTGTTTCGTTATCATATAAAAACTCAAATATGAGCCCGTTCGATGAGTTTCAAAAATTCAAACACCACCCTGTTATTGAAAAAGTTCTTATTGGTGGCAAGCGTGTTAGCTATGGCGCTAGGGCATTAATAAAAGGAGGGCTAAATTCATTACCCAAAATGACATTCCCGGGAGGGCTTCTAATAGGGTGTGACGCGGGGACCCTAAATGCGGCAAAAATAAAGGGTAGCCATACGGCAATGCGTTCTGGGATGTTAGCCGCCGAATCATTATTTGATGCGCTTGTCAGCGAAGACGCTCCAATAGAACTCGTAGATTATTCGAGCCGTTTTCGAAAATCGCGCCTTTATTCAGAATTACATGAAACTAGGAATTTTTCTTCGGCTTTTCATAGGTTTGGATTTTGGATAGGTAGTGCCCTAGCTTTTATTGAGCAAAATATTTTCTTTGGTAAATTTCCGCTAACAATTCGCGATGAGTCTGAAGATCACTGTCAATTACAGCCAGCTCGAGACTGCATTCCAATCGATTATCCTAGGCCAGACGGCAAGATTAGTTTTGATAAATTATCTTCGGTATTCCTTTCAAATACTAACCACGCTGAAGATCAGCCCTGTCACCTGCAGTTGAAGGACGACTTGGTCCCAATTGAATTTAATTTGCCGATGTATGATGAGCCAGCTCAGCGCTACTGCCCTGCTGGAGTTTATGAAGTGGTCGAAAATCCTTTAGGCGAGAAAAAATTTCAGATCAATTCTCAAAATTGTGTGCACTGTAAGACATGCGATATTAAAGATCCCACGCAGAACATAAACTGGGTTGTTCCCGAAGGGAGTGGTGGGCCAAACTATTCTGGTATGTGAGTTAGAGCTTTTGCTAGGTGCGACGATTGATGGAAAAATCGACCATTTTCTCTAGAGAGTGGCGGTATTCTGACGCGGCTAACTTGTTAAGACATTTAAGAGCAGCATTAGCCTCGCTCTTCGCTAAATCTTCTACATATTTAATTCCCCCGGTGGCCAGCACGATATCGAAGACATCCTCCAATGCTTCTTGGTAAGCTTCCCTTGATTTTAAGGTTTTCAGAATAAGATTTCTCTGCGCAATAGAGCAGTTTTCCATTGCGTAAATAAGTGGTAGAGTGGATTTCCCCTCTGCTAGATCATCACCGATATTTTTCCCAAGGTCGTGGGAGTTGCCCGTATAATCTAGAGCATCATCAATAAGCTGAAAGCTGATGCCAAGGTGCATTCCAAAAGCCCGCAATTCTCTGGTCGTGTCTGAATCAGCATTCGCTAAAATAGCGCCGCAGTGTGCAGCAGCTTGAAATAAAATTGCCGTCTTGTTTTTGATGATCTGCATATAGTTTTCTTCAGATGTATTAGGGTTGCTTTTCTCAATCAGTTGTAATACTTCTCCTTCTGCAATTTTATTTGTGGTGTTCGCAATAATTTCCATTACTTTCATATTGCCTATTTTGACAAGAAGCTGGAAGGCGCGTGAATATATGAAATCTCCTACTAAAACGCTGGATGGATTGTTCCACTCGGCATTTACCGTTGGTCGGCCTCGGCGCAATGTTGACATATCTACAACGTCATCATGGAGGAGGGTTGCTGTATGAATAAATTCGATTACAGCGGCCATAGAAATGTGTTTGTCATCATTAATGCCACAGCTATGGGCTGCCAATAAAACCAGAATCGGGCGCATCCGCTTTCCCCCAGCGTCTACGATATAGTGCCCAATACTTTCCACTAGGGTCACTTCAGATTTTAGCTGAGCGATAATAAAGCTATCGACTTTCTGAAAATCTAATTCGACGACTTTACGAATTTCATTGTGCATTTTGGACGTGAACCAATGACTTAAGAATTAAGTTGATATGGCAGTGTTTACCATTATTACGCTTGTTTGCGCATGCTAGGCAGCCTTCGTTGTACTGTCAAGTCGATGCAACTCAACAGTCATGGTAAGTACGGGTGGTTCTACAATGCTAGTAGGGCCACTTAAAGCATACAAATTAGCTTGCCTCACGACTGTGGTTCCAGTAAAATCGCGCGCCTCAGGAGTGGTGTCTTTGTCACCTCTGCTCAATTGGAGAAAGGTATGTACGCGGTTATAGAAAGCGGTGGTAAGCAACACAGGGTTGAAGAGGGTGAAGTCCTTCAGCTTGAAAAATTAGATGCTGCCGCAGGTGATAAGGTGAAATTTGACCGAATTTTACTTGTTGGCGAAGGGGAGTCCGTAAAAATAGGGAAGCCTTATGTGGAAGGTGGGCAAGTAGAGGCCAAAGTCGTAAAACAAGGGCGTGGCGAAAAGATTAAAATTGTTAAGTTTAATCGTCGTAAGCACTTTAAAAAGCAACAGGGGCATCGACAGTTTTTTACTGAAGTCGAGATTACGGCTATCAAGGTTAAGGCGAAGGCGAAGCCAAAACCAAAATCCGAAGCGACAATAGATGATGAGGATAAGGAATAAGTTATGGCTCACAAAAAGGCTGGTGGTAGTACTAATAATGGTAGAGATTCCGTATCCAAGCGCTTAGGTGTAAAACTGTTTGGTGGTCAGATGGTAAATCCGGGTAATATTATCGTGAGGCAACGTGGCACTAAATTTCATCCTGGAGAAAACGTTGGCTGTGGAAAAGATCATACGCTTTATGCAAAATCTGAGGGTGTGGTTAGATTTGCGGTTAAAGGTCCGCAAAATCGTAAATTTGTAAGTGTCGAATAGAGCTGAAGCACATTGGATTAACCCCAAAGCCTCGTCATTCGACGGGGCTTTTTTGTTTTTGATCTCTCACGCTAAAATTGGTTGTCACTATGAAGTTTGTTGACGAAGCAGAAATCGTCGTCGAGGCAGGGAATGGAGGTAGTGGATGCCTTAGTTTTCGTCGTGAAAAATATATTGAGAAGGGAGGTCCCGACGGGGGGGACGGCGGCGATGGGGGCAGTGTATTTATGCAAGCGGATGATGCTCTGAACACGTTAGTAGATTTTCGGTTTCAACCTCGCTACCGCGCGGAGGCAGGAAAATCTGGTAAAGGGAAGAATTGCACAGGATCCAGGGGTGAAGACCTAATAATAAAAGTACCGGTCGGTACGAGTGTAATTGATGTGAATACGGATGAACTAATAGCAGATTTACGTGACCCACTAATTCCAGTTAAAGTTGCCCAGGGTGGATTTCATGGTCTTGGTAATACGAGGTTTAAATCTAGTACTAACAGGGCTCCTCGCAAGATAACTAAAGGCAGCGCTGGGGAAAACAGGACTCTGCAGCTTCAGCTCAGGCTGGTAGCAGATGTGGGATTATTGGGTTTTCCTAATGCGGGAAAGTCTACTTTGGTTCGCTCTGTGTCAGCGGCAAAGCCAAAAGTGGCAGACTATCCTTTTACTACTTTGATTCCTAATTTAGGATTAGTGCGTCTGGATATGGAGAGAAGTTTTTTGATTGCAGATATACCAGGATTGATCGAAGGGGCTTCTGATGGTGCAGGGCTTGGATTCAGGTTTTTAAAACACCTTTCAAGAACGACCCTTTTGTTGCATTTGGTAGATGCCATGCCCGCTGATGGTGGTGACCCTGTAGATGCGTCTGAGAAAATAATTAAAGAGCTAGAAAAGTTTAGTCCTGCATTATCCAGAAAAGAGAGGTGGTTGGTAATCAATAAGTCAGATTTATTGGACGATGAAGGTTTAAAAGCTTTGGAAAAGGCTTTGCGAAAAAAACTAGATTGGGACAAGCCAATTCATAAAATCTCGTCCTTAACTAAGGAAGGGTGCGAAGATCTGGTTCGTGAGTTAATGAGCTATATTGACAAGCATCGTAATAGACTAGAAAAATCTAAAGATTATAGAATTGAAATAGAGGATCTAGAAAACGCGCTAGCGTTCGAAATAAGGAAAAAAACCCAAAATGCCTTGGGCGCAAAGTTATCCGACGAAGTTTTTCAGCAAAGCTAATAAAGTTAAGAGATTTAAATGCTTCGAAATAAAATTATAAACGGAAGGCGTTGGGTAGTAAAAATAGGTAGCTCATTGGTTACCAATGATGGCCGTGGCCTCGAGAGAAAAGCTATAGCCCATTGGGCGGAACAACTCGTATCCTTGCAGCAGAAGGGTTTGGAGTTGGTGCTTGTATCCTCTGGGGCAGTCGCTGAGGGCGTCGCACGACTGTCATTAGACGCACGACCCAAAAAAGTGCATCTTCAACAAGCAGCGGCTGCGGTAGGTCAGATGGGTTTAGTTCAGGCTTATGAGAGCTGTTTTATGAAGCATGGTGTCCATGCCGCTCAAATTTTATTGAGCCATGAAGATCTTTCAGACCGTACTCGATATTTAAATGCTCGAAGCACGCTTTCCACTTTGCTGGATATGAATGTGGTTCCTGTTGTAAATGAAAATGATACGGTAGCGACAGCTGAGTTATGCTTCGGTGATAATGATACTCTTGCCGCTTTGGTTGCAAATCTTATAAATGCTGATGGGATGATAGTGCTTACTGACCAGGACGGGTTGTTCGATGCTGATCCACGACTAAATAATGAAGCGGAGCTAGTAGCCCATGCTTCTGCTTACGATGAATCTTTAGGAAAGTTTGCGGGCAAAGGCTCTGATTTAGGCAGGGGTGGAATGACCACCAAAATTTCAGCTGCTAGGTTGGCTGCGCGTTCGGGAACAGATACTGTAATAGCAAACGGAAAACTTGATGGAGTTTTGCTTAGACTTTTTGCGGGCGACTTAATTGGAACATTGTTGACAGCGGATTGTGAGCCGGTCAGAGCTCGCAAGCAGTGGCTGGCAGGCCAGTTAACTTTGCAGGGATCTCTTACTCTTGACGCAGGCGCGGTCAGAGCATTACGGAATTCTGGAACCAGTCTGCTCGCCGTTGGTGTTACTAAAGTGACGGGCAAATTTTCTCGCGGGGATGTGGTTTCTTGTTTAGATGAAAATGGAATTGAAATTGGTCGCGGCCTAAGTAACTACGATCAAAATGAGGTCCAGACGCTATCAGGGAGCAGTAGCGAAAAAATAATAGAGTTATTGGGGTACGCTGGCGACGAGGAGATTATACATAGGGATAACTTCATGATTTCCTGAAATCACCCCGGAGAACGAAACAGCATTTAATCTTTTTCACAATGATCTATTGTAGCCCTTTAACTGCGCTATTTAGCCTGCTTTTGTGCCGGGCAGCCTTATTTTTGTTGATAATTCCTTTGTCTGCCATGCTATCTATAATTGGCATCGCGGCCTTAAGCGCTTCCGATGCTTTGCCATGATCGCCATCCTCAATAGCCACGCCCACCTTTTTTATCGATGTGCGCACCAAAGAACGGAAAGAAGCATTATGACGTCTGCGGGTTTCGCTTTGCCTGGCTCTTTTTTTGGCTTGGGGAGAATTTGCCAAATCTGACTCCTTAATACGATTAATCTAAAAATTGAAGGCTATTTCGACCAAAGAACGATGCGTAATAGCTCTGCTTTACCGAAGGTGCGACACTATGCCGTTTTCACAATTTGATGTCAATAGGATTTTAGTTAGCTTAGTTCACTTTTTTTTGGAGAAAATATAATTAATACAGAGAGTTATTAGTTGTATTACAATTCCAGCAAGCATTTATACTTCACGAGTTTCTATTTAGAACAGAGTAATTTTCAACAAGATGCAGCTATAGCAAAATGACAAAAATTCAACCAAAGATCGATGATGCGGAGAAGCCGGTGTCTTTGCAGAATGTGAGTCATACAGATGGTCTGTTAAAATCCAGTGGAATAACGGGTTCAATGACGATGCTTTCCCGTGTTTTAGGATTGATAAGGGATATCGTTATTGCGCGAATTTTTGGCGCGACAGATGCCTCAGATGCCTTCTTTCTCGCCAATAAAATCCCTAATTTTATGCGCCGGCTATTCGCGGAGGGAGCTTTCAATCAGGCCTTCGTTCCCGTTCTTGCGGAGTATCGTTCTCAGCGGGCTCATGGTGAAGTGTTGAGGTTGATAAGTGCAGTGTCTGCTAGTTTAGGTGGTTTCCTTTTGCTACTAGTGATTGGTGTGGTGGGAGTGGCTCCGTGGGTGGGGGTTCCTATTGCGTATGGTTTTACGGACCAACCGGAAAAATTTGCCCTTTTTGTAGAAATGTTAAGGATTACATTTCCTTACTTGCTTCTGATCTCATTGGCCGCGCTGTGCAGTGCTGTTTTGAATGCTTACGGTAAGTTCGCAGTGCCGGCATTCACACCTGCTTTATTGAATGTTTCTTTAATTTCGAGTTCTTTTTTCTTGGCTCCCTATATGAGGGAGCCAGAGTTGGCACTGGCTTGGGGGGTTCTGATCGCTGGGTTCGCTCAGTTATTGTTCCAACTGCCTTTTCTGCATCAAATTAATCTGTTGCCAAGGCCCAGGCGAGATCGAACGAATGAGGGAGTTCGACGTATTAAGAAGTTAATGCTTCCTGCGCTCTTTGGCGTCTCAGTTACACAAATTAACCTACTGCTCGATACTTTTATTGCTTCACTATTAGTAACTGGCAGCGTGTCTTGGTTATATTTTTCCGATCGGCTTATGGAACTGCCTCTAGGTACTTTTGGTATAGCAATTGCCATCGTTGTTTTGCCAAGTCTATCTCGACACCATGCAGAATCTTCGATGGAAGAATTCAGGACAACCTTGGATTGGTCGTTTCGATTGATATGTCTGATCGCATTTCCTTCGACACTTGGTTTAATAATCATTGCCGAACCGTTACTAATTACTTTGTTTCAAAACGAAAATTTTACTACATCTGACGTTATCGCTTCAGCAGGTTCATTGCGAGCTTATGCCATCGGGTTGATAGCTTTTATGGCGATTAAAATATTTTCCCCTGGTTACTTTGCGAGACAAGATACCAAAACGCCAGTACGAATAGGAATTATTGCTATGGCCGCCAATATGATTATGAACTTAGTGTTCTATTTGAACGGGCTTGCTCATGTAGGACTAGCATTGGCAACGAGCATCGCCGCGTTTATAAACGCGGGGCTGCTGATATTCGGGCTTTATAGAGAGAAGGTTTTTCAATTTCAGGATGGTTGGATTTGGTTCTGTATCCAATTAACTGCCGCTAATTTAGTATTGTCTTGTTTCCTGATCAGTTTTGCAGGCAATTGGCAAACCTGGCAACTTTTTACGTCTGGCTCTCAAGTCATGAAATTAGGCGTACTAGTGTTTGGCGGAGTATTTCTTTATTTTGGAACTTTGTTCTGCAGTGGACTGCGTATGCGACATATATATAGGTGATTTTGATTTAGTCTGGTGAGGAACAAATGAAAAAAGTCTATATAGCCGATAGCGTTCCTATGGCTTGGCATATTAAAAATCTATTAGAGAGTCATGGGGTGTCTTGCTTTGTGAAAAATGACAAGCTTTATTCGGTTGCAGGAGAAGTGCCTGTAACGGAATGCATGCCGGAAGTTTGGGTGATGAATTCACTTTATGCTAAGTATGCTGAAGGAATTATCAAACAAGTCGAGAATGATTGCGTTCAGGATCATGAGGATTGGACATGTCGTGGCTGTGAAGAGACGAATTTTTCTAACTTTGGAGCTTGCTGGAAGTGCGGTGCAAAGATTAAAGAATAGTCATAGAAAAGCCTTGAGGTAATATGCCTGACACAGCGCTTTGTGCGGCATTTCTTCTGCCTGTGCTCACTTGTTAAGCGCGCGACATAAATTTCCCCGTAGTTGTGTTAATCTTTATTGCTTCCCCTATGTCAAGGTATTCTGGAACTTGAATTTCTAGCCCAGTTGAAAGTGTGGCAATCTTATTGCGGTTTGTGGCTGATGCTCCTGCTAGAGCCGGTGGTGTGTCTGAGATAACTAAATTTACGGATTGGGGTAATTCGATGCCAAGCACAGTTTCATCCATAATCAGTGCAATAATATCTTCCTGTTGTTCAATTAAGTAGGGAATTTGCCCTTCTAGTTGCGTAGCATTTAACTCATACTGATTGAAGTCATCCATATTTAAAAAATAATAAGTGTTTGAATCTTGATAGGAAAACTGTACTGGCACTTTTCTATAGTCTGCCTCTTTCAACATATCGGTTCCTTTGTACGAGGATTCAAATTTTTGCCTGGTCTGCAGATTATTAAAACTTACTTTGTAAACGGTTGTTGCCCCTCGAGAAGAAGGTGACTTTGCCGCTAGTTGCTTGATGATATGAGGAACGCCATCAAGATCGATGATCATTCCTTTTTTTAGTTCGTTGGCTTTGGGCATTATCTGATCCTTTTAGGATAGTTATTCGTGAAAACTTAGCATATTTTTTGAGTTATGGAGCCAAATCTTACATAATCTCGATCCGCTCCCCATGCCTAGAGAAAAGAAGAGATATGGTAAAAAAAGCAAAGGAAGTCGAAAATCTCCACATCACCGGTTTTGATGCATTGCCTTCACCCGGGCAAATAAAGGAAGAATTTGCTCTTAGGGGGCTTGCCCTTGAAACTGTAACAGATGGGCACAGGCAGGTAAAAGCGATACTTGACGGGAAAGACAATCGTTTAATTGTCGTAGTGGGGCCCTGTTCGATTCATGACCCCGTTGAAGCAGTTCAATATGCGAAACTGCTAAAGCCCCTTGCGGAGGAGTTGTCGGGCGATTTGTTAATATTAATGAGGGTGTATTTTGAAAAACCGCGCACTTCTGTTGGATGGGAGGGTCTAATCTATGATCCCCACTTAGACGGTTCTCATCGAATTGATCATGGGATACGAATCGGCCGTAAACTTATGTTAGAGATTAATGAATTAGGATTGCCCATTGCCATAGAAGCATTGGATCTGATATCGCCTCAATATTTGCAGGACCTTGTTAGTTGGACTGCTGTTGGCGCTCGTACTACCGAGTCACCAACTCATAGAAAACTTGCTAGTGGTATTAGCTCCGCGGTTGGTTTTAAAAATAATGTGGATGGCGATTTATCTGTGGCCATCAACGCTATCCGTTCTGCTTCAGCAAATCATAGTTTCATTTCTGTAACCGACGAGGGTAAGGTCGCAGTTTTTCGGACAGAGGGTAACCCGCATTGTCATGTGATTCTTAGGGGTGGTAGATCTCCCAACTACGACGAAAAAAGTGTAAAAAGATGTGAAGATGAACTAATTGGCGCAGGTGCTGAACGAAATATAATGATCGATTGCAGTCACGCTAATTCTCAAAAGGATCATGCTAGGCAATTGGATGTAATCGATGAAGTTGCTAGGCAAATCAATGCTGGAAATAACTCGATCATTGGGGTGATGTTAGAGAGTAATCTGGAGGAAGGTAATCAGCCGATTCCTGATGATTTAAAAGAAATTCGCCCGGGCGTTTCTATTACAGATGCATGCATAAACTGGGACACAACTGAGGCTGTTTTAAGAGAATTTTCTAAGTCCATCGGCTCGGCACTGAAAAACAGAACCACTTGATGGTTGTTTCTTATTTTCTCAATACTTCAGTAATGCTTTCAATCAAATAATCTATATTTGAATCGTTAATACTTGCGACGTTTATCCTGCTGGAATTTACCAGATATATTCCATAGTTACTAATGAGTTCTTGAATTTCATTTGTGTTTGCTCCTAAGAATGAAAACATGCCTTTTTCATTCTTAATAAAGCTAAAATCTTTGGGGATCGTCGAAGCGTTCAATTTTTCTGCAAATTTGAATCGTAACGAATTTATACGATTTCTAACCTCTGTTAATTCATCTTCCCATATAGAGTATAGTTCTGGGGAGTTTAGAATAAGTTGGACAATTGCGGCTCCGTGATCGGGTGGCATCGAATAATTTGAGCGTGCGGCAGAAGCTAGTAAGGTAGATGAGGCATTACAGGCTTTCTCACTTTCGCAAATTAAAGTAACAGCCCCGGTTCTTTCTCGGTACAAGCCAAAATTTTTAGAACAAGAACTTACGACAACTAACTCAGGCAAAGATTCGGCAAGGAGGCGAACTCCATATACATCCTCATTTAAGCCGGTCCCCATTCCTTGATATGCCAAGTCGACGAACACGGTAAATCCTTGATTGAGAGCGGTATTCTTAATTACTTGCCATTGTTCCATGCTCAGATCGGCACCACTTGGATTATGACAACATCCGTGCAACAAGACTACGTCATCCCTAGATGCATTTTTTAGGGCTTCTATCATTCCTTCAAAATTAACGCTATTTGTCGCATAGTCGTAGTAGGGATAGGACTTAAATTTCAACCCTGCTGACCCTATTAGGGGTTTATGATTGGCCCAGGTGGGGTCGCTTACCCAAATCGTAGCATTAGCGTTCGCGGTATATATGAATTCCGCTGCGATTCTCAGGCCGCCGCAGCCTCCCGGGGTCTGAATGGTTACACGGCGCCCGCCTATATTGTCTGCGAGGTCTTTACCTAAAATAAGGTTGGTTACAGCGTTGTTGAATTCAGGCGAGCCCATCGGGCCCAAGTAAGCCTTAGTCAACTGAGAATCTAAGATAGCTTCTTCAGCTTGCTTTACAGCTTTCATTACTGGCGTATTGCCTTTCTCATCTTTATACACACCTATTCCGAGATCCACTTTGTTAGGGTTGGTATCTTGTCTAAAGGCCGCAGTGAGGCCAAGAATCGGATCCGGCGGTAGTGACGTAAGTGATTGAAACATATTGTATTCTCTATCTTCGTTGATGCGCTTTCAGTGTGTTTTGAAGAAGCGAAGCGCGAGTCATGGGCCCAACACCTCCGGTCACATAGGTGATATAAGAACATTTGTCTTTGACATTCCCAAAGTCAACGTCACCAACATTTCTAAACCCTGTTTTCTTACTGCTGTCGGGAACCCTAGTTTGCCCTACGTCAATAACAACTGCTCCTAGTTTCACCATGTCAGCCTTAACAAATTCTGTTTTGCCTATTGCTACGATAAGGATATCAGCGCTTAGACAAAGTTCTTTTAGATTTTTTGTTCTGCTATGTGCCATAGTAACGGTAGCATTTCCTGGCGCGGTGTTTCTTGACATTAAAACAGCTATCGGTGTGCCTACGATATTACTCCTGCCCAGAACTACACAATGCTTTCCTTCAGTTTCAATTTTATTACGTCGAAGTAATTCCATAATGCCATTAGGTGTTGCGGAGATATAAGTTGGCAGGCCTAGGACCAGGTTGCCTACATTTTCAGGACAGAAACCATCTACGTCTTTTTTTGAATTAATAGCGAGAATAACGTTATTCTCGTTTATATGTTTGGGTAGTGGCAGTTGCACTATAAATCCGTCTATTTTTTCATCATGATTAAGTTCTTCAATTTTATTAAGCAGTTCTTTCTCAGTGATCGTTTCGTCAAGACGAATTGTCGTTGAATCAAAGCCAACCTCCTTGCAATCTTTCACCTTGAATGCAACATAATTTTGACTAGCGCCGTCGTTGCCAACCAACACAGCAGCAAGGTGAGGAGGACGTTCGCCCCTAGCGACAATAGAATTAACATCCTTTTTTATTTCTTCGCGAATTTCTTTTGAGCAAGAAGTCCCGTCAAGTAACTGCATAACGATTATTCCAGTTTTATGAGATTAATACACTATAGAATTCTCTTCGGCCGATCTGCCTATTAAAGAGACTCAGTTTCGAAGGCCCAATATCATAAACGAGCAAGGTTTGGAGCTCAAGCTGGACTACCAATTGCCTGTATTTTCCATGCTTGCCCAAGGCTCTTTTTCCGGGAGCGCGTCACCATTTTGTATTAGCTCGATGGAAATGTTATCCGGAGAGCGGATAAACGCCATTCTGCCGTCACGTGGTGGCCGATTAATTGTCACTCCGTTGGCTAACAGATTTTGACAAGTTTTGTAGATGTTTTCTACAGAATAGGCTAAGTGGCCAAAATTTCGCCCCTCATCGTACTCTTCAGAATCCCAGTTATAAGTCAGCTCGACTTGCGACTCCTCATTGTCCGGGGCAGCGAGAAACACCAGAGTAAATCGGCCCTGCTCGCTGTCATATCGATTGATTTCCTTAAGCCCTAATTTATTGCAGTAGAAATCTAATGAGTCTTCAATATTTGAAACTCGCACCATGGTATGTAAATATTTCATAAGGGAACCTTTAGTGTTTTTAATAAACTACGACAGATCGAATGCTTTCACCTTTGTGCATGAGGGCGAATGCATTGTTTATTTCTTCTAGTGGCATGGTGTGCGTAATTAGAGGGTCGATTTGAATTTTTCCATCCATATACCAATCCACTATGCGCGGAACATCCGTTCGGCCTCTCGCGCCGCCAAAGGCAGTTCCTTTCCAAGAGCGTCCTGTCACTAATTGGAAAGGGCGTGTTGAAATTTCTTGACCTGCACCCGCGACCCCAATAATAAAAGATTCGCCCCAACCTTTGTGACAACATTCTAGTGCCTCTCGCATAGTATTAGTATTACCAATGCACTCAAAGCTATAGTCGACGCCACCGTTCGTTATGTCGATTATAGTTTGAGTAACACTATCTACATCTTTTGGGTTAATAAACTGATCCATCCCGAAAAGATTTCCTAGTCTCTCTCTATCAGGGTTAATGTCGACCCCAATGATTCTGTCTGCTCCAACCATGCGAGCGCCTTGAATGACATTGAGACCTATACCTCCCAACCCAAATACTGCTACCGTGCTACCAGGACCTACTTTAGCGTCGAAGGCTACTGCTCCTACCCCTGTTGTAACGCCGCACCCGATATAGCAGACTTTATCAAAGGGCGCATCGCTCCTGATTTTTGCGACGGCAATTTCTGGGAGCACGGTAAAATTTGAAAATGTTGAGCAACCCATATAATGAAGAATAGGCTTTCCTTCGAATGAAAATCGGCTAGTCCCATCTGGCATAACTCCCTGGCCTTGTGTTCCGCGAATCGATTGGCACAAGTTTGTTTTGGGGTGGAGGCAGTAGTTACATTGGCGGCATTCCGGAGTGTACAAAGGTATTACGGTGTCGCCTTCTTGAACGGACTTAATTCCACTCCCGACTTCTCGTACAATCCCAGCACCTTCATGACCTAAGATGGCGGGAAATGCTCCTTCCGGATCATCTCCTGAGAGCGTAAATGCATCGGTATGACAAATTCCTGTAGCTTTTATTTCAATTAACACCTCACCTGCCTTTGGACCGTCCAAATCGACTTCTACGATTTCTAGAGGGCTGTTGGCATTAAAGGCAACCGCTGCGCGTGATTTCATTATTTGATCCTTATGGTAAAAGCTTTTAGGACGCTATTGTAAAGAGAGGAGGTGCTAGCGGCAACATAAGTGGATGCCAAAAAAATTTTTGGTTTTAAACGCTGGAGTAACGCATTTGAAGGGAGTATGATCTCGCGTTCCTCAAGAAGCAGTAACTGTAAAGCTTATGGAAATACTTATAGCTACTGCAGTCATATTTGTCGGATCCTTTGTTCAGACCTCGCTTGGGTTTGGACTAGCAATTATCTCTGCGCCTGTTTTATTTTTCCTGGATCCCCTGTATGTGCCTGCACCGATCACCGTGGCCGCTTTGACCTTGTCTTTGGCCAACGCTGCTAAGCATTCGCGCTCGATTTCTTTTTCAGGTTTGAAGTTTGCGCTGGTTGGGCGGATTCCGGGCACGATAGCAGGGGGCTTACTGTTGTTGTGGATTTCGGTCGATCAGTTAGCGCTTTGGCTCGGTATATCCGTAATTGCAGCCGTTTTGTTGAGTTTCTCTAAAATTGTTTTGAGGCCTTCGCCGAAAGCCATGTTTTCGGCAGGATTTTTGTCTGGATTTATGGGTACAAGTAGCTCGATTGGTGGTCCTCCTATGGCGTTACTTCTTCAGCATGAAGACAGTGATTTTATTAGGGCAAATATGGCTGCTTTCTTTTGCGTTAGTTGTTTAATGTCACTGATCATGCTGGCAATTTTAGGCCATTTCGATTTGAGGCATATAATGATTTCTTTGCCATTAATGCCCGCCACACTTCTCGGTTATTGGGTGGCTAATATGACTTTTCATAAAATATCCCATCGGATTTTGCGGATATCATCGCTTTTTTTATGCGCAATGGCAGGAGTGTTAGCAATAGTTTCCTACTGGCTGTAGGAGATGCTTGCAGGAATATTGGTCTTAGGTGACGAGGTTGGCCGAACCGAATCTTTCGAACAGCTCACTTAACAGGTTACTTAATTAGTAATACACTTAAATTATTGAGTGTCTATACCTAAGAGATTTTTCTATGACTGGGTGGCCGGAAAACACAAGCTTTGAAGCATTTAAAAATAGATGGGATCTTGAAGGTAAGAATCTGTGGCTTAGCGTTTTCGAAATGCATCGAGATAAAATGCAGATAAAAAATGCAGAAGCTGCGATCTCAAATCTTGAAAAAATATTTACGGCAACATTTGAGCTGTCAAATAAAAAAGGTTTTCAGGCGATGAGCTTGAGAGATTTAAGCAGGGAAACTGGTATAAGCATGGGTGGTTTGTATGCGTATATCGGATCAAAAAACGATCTCGCTTCGGTTATCGAGGGTGTGCAGCGGAAGTATATTGATAAGGTTATCGGCAGCTTGGTGCGAGACAACCTTGAGCCTGTTGGTTGTCTGCGAGCGATCATTTTTGGGGAAATATTTATGATGGAGATAATGAGCTCTTGGTATTATTTTTGTTTTATGGAGTTGAAGGGCTTGCCAAAAGAGCAACAAACCTTCGCGTTAGATGCAGAATTGCGAGGTGAGGATATTCTGATGGGGATTATTCGAAAAGGTATCAACTCTGGAAAGTTTACTTGTGAAAGACCGGATTTATTGGCATCGCAAGTAATTGCTCAACTTCAGCAATGGCACTTGAAGCAGTGGAAATTTAAATTACGAGGGATTAATACTGAAGAATACGCGGAATATATTTTTACCACCCTTTTGGGTTGCTTAAATTTTAAAGATTAGCCCCCGATAAAATCTAGATAATAATTGCCACCTCGTTTATCTTAGGAATTCTCGGCGATCAATCCTCTCAGCGGAGCATAAAATTTTCGTATTTCTTCCATGTCCTTTTCTAGATCTCCAGTGGGATGAAAAAATTCGACAAAGCCAGCCTCTCTGTTTTTAAAATCGACATAACCCAAAAGTATGGGCACTTTTGCCAAACTAGCGATATGGTAGAAACCGGTTTTCCATTTTGTAACTTTGCTCCGGGTTCCTTCTGGTGGGATGAGTACCACTAACTCTTTATTCTCTCTGTATTGCCGGACAGTTTCTCTAACCACATTGTGTGAAGCGGCACGGTTTATAGGTATTCCGCCTAGCCATCTCATTAGGCCAGCAAATGGAAAGGGAAATAAAGAATCTTTGCCCATCCAAAAAATCCTTAACTTCAATTTAAGGATGACCAATAGCATAAGGGGGAAGTCCCAGTTGCTCGTGTGCGGAGCGCCAATTAATACAAACCTCTGATGAGCAATCTCCTTTCCTTTGGCTTCCCACCCTATTATTTTTAAGATGAGAATCGAAAAGACCCGCAATATCGGGGTGATAATCGGTGTGGAGAAAATCGTGTTCCGCAATTGAGAAGCCCATCCAAAATGGACAGTATAGCAGTACATATGCATGGTCAGACAATTAACTCTTTGCAAAACTATGCTCTTCATCACCTGAAAGACTTGTTCGGCTCTCACGGCGCAGGCTCATGATATTGTTATTTTTGTATATGGCAATCAGGCTCGTAGCTGATTTACCATTCTTTAAAAAACGCATTTATGTCAGGTTCGATAATAGATTTGGTCGGCCCAATACTAGTGCCAAGATAAAGAAAACCAATAATTTTCTCGCTTTCTGAAAGGCCTAAGCCTGCAATTACGGTCGGGTGATAGGCCATAGATCCTGTTCGCCACATGCCTCCTATTCCTTGAGCATGTGCAGCTAGTAGCATATTCTGCGTGGCAGCAGCAGCCGATAAATCTTGCTCGATTGAAGGCACTTTGGGGTGCTCTTTGTGACTTGATATGGAGATTAAAATTAAAGGGCCCCGAAATGGTTTTTTTCTAATACTTGCTTGCTTTTCTAGCGAGATACCTGGGTTCAACTCTAAATTGGCGGCGAGAAACAATTCTCCTAATTTTGATCGCGCATCTCCTTTAACAATCAAAAACCGCCATGGCCTCAAAAGTCCATGATCTGCCGCGCGAAAAGCGGCTCTGCAGATATTTTTCAGTGTCGATTTATCTGGTGCTGGCTCAGACAGCCGCGGGGTAGACGTGCGGGTAAGTATTGCGTCGAGAGCGTTCATTCTAAAATATCCTGTGTCTTATCAGTGGAATAATCGGGTTTCTCTAGCCTTTTAATGAACAAAACGGTTCATTTTTAAACAGGGATTAGGGTATTTCGCTGGCTTGTTTTGTATGATTACTAAAAATCAACTTGATCCTGTCATGTTTTATGATCCCAAATCATTTTTGATGATATAATTTCTGTTACTATTGTCGATAAATACTTAGTGTAAAATGAAGTTTTTAGGTGCCGTCAGCTGGCGGCGCTCTATTTGTGGGGCATTATGAACTCCAAAGCAGACTTAATTGCTGTAAGTAATGGCTCGTCGGCCTATCCGGCGGAAAAATCTCGATTCCTCGGTTCTCTAAAAAAAGACAAATTACGACTTGTTTTGTCTTTTTACTCCCCCGACGGTAATGAGATAGCGATGCCGATAGCAAGTATGTCGGCATATCTTAAAAGAGACTTTCCCTGGGTCGACGTAATATTAGAACCTGTCTTGATTCTCAGGGATGCTGAACAGTACTCGCCTCAGAATTACGCTAAAACGATAGAGAGCTTAGAGCCAGACCTCATCGCTTTTTCTGTCATGAGCCCGCATTGGTATCCCATGGAACCTTATTTCGAAGAATTGAAAAAATTAATACCTTCGTTGCCCATTTGTATTGGAGGTTACCAGGCAATGCTTTCTCAAGAACAGACAATTGAGAACCCAAATATTGATTATATCTGTGTTGGTGATGGAGAGTATGCGATTGGGAACCTTGTCGAGCATATTCGAGGCAGTAAAAGAGGTCCTGCCGACGGGATGTGGGAGAAACTAAATGATTTTAGCGTTTATAAAACGGAGCCACATCAAATCGGAGATCTAGAGGCTTTGCCTTTTCCCGATTACGATATTTTTTCGAAAGAAGATGGATTTAAAGATGTTAATTCATCCATATTTGGACCGAAAGGCAAGTTAGTGCTGCCCGTGATGACGGGAAGGGGCTGTCCTTACAGGTGCACCTATTGCTGCAATACGCCAATTCTTGAAGGTTGGAAAACAAAAAAAACATTTTTGCGCAAGTATCAGCCCGAGGATATGGTCTCTGAGCTTATAAGGCTTCGTGATGAATATAATGTGGGGTATTTTGAATTTTGGGATGAGCTGTTTCTGTCTAATTTAAAGTTTGTTCGTGCTTTTTTCGAAATCTATAAAGAGAAAGTGCGGCTTCCCTTTTCGATAAATTCCCGGGTGGAAGTAATGAACGAAGACTTTTGTCGGACAGCGGCAGATGCCGGATGTCACACAATTTGGTTCGGTATCGAGAGTGGGGATCAAGAGTATCGCTCGAAGATGTTGGGTCGCAAAATGACGAATCAGCAAGTCATCGATGCCGCTGAGAATTGCAAAAAGGCAGGCATAAATCGTTTAACATTCAATATTGTGGGTATGCCCCTTGAAACTGCTGAAAATATGCGAGAAACACTCAAGCTTAATCAAACTATAGCGCCAGAGCATTTCTTTTTCTTTCCGTATATCCCCTTGCGAGGAACGCCTCTATATAATACAGCGAAGGAAGAAGGTCTCCTTTTGACCAATAAAAAGAATTTGCATTACTTGTCGGCCGCTAATGATCGGCAATTTACGCTAAATATGAAAGAGCAACCTGAATTATTGAATGCTCAAGAATACAATGATATTTGTATGGAAATGCTCGCTTTTCAGGAGGCTAATAATCGACTTAGTTATTCTGACGAGCTAGAGCCAGACGCTCAGGGAAAAGCTAAAGTCGAGGATAAAAGCTTTATTCTTGTTGAAGAAAAATCAGAGCCAGGTATTGGCGGTTTAGTTAATCAGCAACGCAAGGATAATTTGGTGAATGCTGTGCGTAATTTATTCAGGTCATAATGGTTTTTCAGTATTAAGCTGTTAGTTCTTTCGACTCTAACCCTTCAGAAATAGTCTGATTAAGCGTTCGCCATGAGATTAGAGCCATCAACAAATTTCCTGCGACCGCGCCAGCAAAAAAACCAATTATTCCGAAAAATAAACTGCCTAAGTAAGCAAGAGGAACGTAGAAGATGAAGAAGCGAGCGATGCTTAAATAGAGCGCGCTGGCGGGTCTATGCAGGGCGTTTAATGAAGAGTTTGTTAGGATAATTACCCCTTGAAATCCATAGCCGATTGGCATTATCCATATAAACAACTTAATTGCGGCTATCACTTCGGGATCGTTAGAAAATACGGATGCAATAAACTCTGCGCATATCGCTAATATTCCATAGATTAGTAATTGCCAACCAAGTATAAATTTAATGCTGAGGAGGTAAGCCTCCTTTACCCTATCCAGTCGGTTGGCCCCGTAATTTTGACTAATTAGGGGAGGTAATGACATGGACATTGCAAGAACAAGAAGTGTTGCAATTGGTTCGATGCGTGCGCCAACCCCAAAGGCTGCAACAGTCGAATCCCCATAGCTAGCGGCTATTGCAGTCATAACGCCAGCAGCAAAAGGAGTCATCATGTTGGCTCCAGCGGCCGGTATACCAATGCGCAGCATGTTTCTGCCTGAAGAAGACATAACTGACAAGCTCGGGAAGGATGTGCTTACTATCTCGCGCTTAAATAGGAGAAGGTAAGATAAATAGCAGAAGCTAGCAGACCAGGATAGAACAGTAGCCCATGCAGCACCCTGTATTCCAAGTTCGGGGAAGGGGCCTACACCAAAGATTAAGAGAGGGTCCAAAGTGGCATTGAGAAATCCAGCAGCAGCCATCAGGATACTAGGAGTCTTCGTGTCTCCGTAGGCTCTCAAGACACTATTTCCCGTCATAATCAAGACAATCAAGATGGAGCCTGGAAACCAGATACGCATATACTCTCGAATGAGAGGCATTAAGTGTTCGCTAGCGCCAATTAGTAAAAATATTTGATCCATTAAGGTCCAGCAAATCATCACGGTCAACAGCGCCATAGCGAAGGAAATATAATTAATGACGGTAGCGGCTTCTTTTGCTCTGTCGAATTGTGATGAACCTAGATAGCTAGCGACCACTGCCGAGGCTCCTATCCCTAAGCCTATGGCAAGGCTCATAACTGTAAAAGTTACGGGAAAGGTAAAGCTGATGGCGGTGAGCGATTCGGTTCCTAAAAAACTTATAAACCACGTATCAACTAAACTGAAAGTAAAAAGCATGAGCATTCCGATTATCATCGGTGTCGTCATGCGAACAAGGGCCTCTTTAGTCGAGCCTTCTACGAGGTTCTGCGTCCTATTTTTTGACTCTTCAGCCAAGGTTGACTACCTTTGATTAATGAAACATTTAATATTTAAAAAAATTTGGTATTGCGATTTCACGCCTTATCATAGCTTCTTGGGAGTAGATTTTTTTCTTCGTGGTAAGTAAATATACCGTATATTAGAGCGCTTAACTCGTCAGACACATAAAGTTTCAATTAGAGATTGACTGTCGGAGCTTGATTAATTTTTTGAATATCTTTGGTTCTCCAAATACTAATTCATTTGCAGAATGCAAATTTGGATTCCCTGTCTCAGAGCCAATTAAAGCACCTGATTCTTTTAGAACTAGACCTGCAGCTTGTTCGCTATTTGAATTATTAGCTTCACACCACCCTGCAAATAAGCTGTTTTTGGAGACTAGCAACATGTCGATTGGAGAGCAGCCCGATATGCGAATCTGTGCATTTTGTTTTAGAAGTAATTCGAAAACCTTCACTGAAGTATCGCTGCCAATCAGCCCACTATTAAATCCGATCAAGGAATTTATAATCTCGTTTTCACCAGACACGCGTAACTTTTGTTTGTTAAGTCGAGCCCCTTGGCCTCGCGAAGCTGTATATTCTTCATTTGTATGAGGCAAGATAAGAACAGAATGGCTTACTACATTTTCGATTATTACGGCAATAGAAATACCGTAGTTAGGGTAACCTTGACTATAGTTAAAGCTTCCAAATAGTGGATCAATTATCCAGCGAGGCTGTCCCTCTTCCCCCACTATTGATTCACCTACTCGAGAGTCGATGGAATGAGAAGGATATGCTTGTTGGAGCTGAGCAATAATTGTATATGCAGAGGTCTGATCCATATTAGTGGAAAAATTCTCAGGGCTGTTGTCGATAACTCGAAGGCGGTCAAGTCTCGCACTACCTAACAAAATTTTCTCGGCGGAGTCGCGTGCAGCACGCAGCGCTATATTCATCATGGGATGCATATTGGTTATTCAACTCGGTTCTTATGGGCTAGGCGTCAGGAATAGCTAGCTCTGCCTAATCTGCTCAATGATAACAAAGCTTGAGCTACTAAGCAGCTTCTTAATGTAATGAGTGGGATGCCGCAGGGTCCGATTTTTTATAGAGATATTGGTATACTGTGACCTTTCATTTTTTGAGTAAATTTTCAATGCCCGAATTCAATAACGTCAAGATTGTTCTGGTAAATACCTCCCACCCAGGAAATATCGGGGCTAGCGCGAGAGCTATGGCTAATATGGGCTTTACTAATTTGGTCTTAGTGCAGCCTAAGGACTTTCCAAGTGGTGTAGCCGTTGGGCGTGCTGCATCTGCTGTTGACATTCTTGGATCTGCCCAAGTTTTTGACTCGTTAGAAGAGGCTATATCTGATTGTACTTTAGTTATTTGTACCAGCGCTCGTTCAAGAAAAATTCCATGGCCAATGGTGACTCCGGAACAAACGGCAGTTAAAATTTTAGAGGAGAAAAGCTCTCACAAAGTTGCACTCGTTTTTGGGCGCGAAGATGCTGGCCTTAATAATAGCGAACTTCAGCTAGGCCATTTTCATGTGCAAATCCCGACCGATAAGAACTTTAGTTCTTTAAATTTGGCGGCTTCTGTTTTAGTTATTTGCTATGAGGTTTATAAGCGTAAATTGAGTTCTCAATCAAAAGAATCAAGCTCAGAGGAGGATTACTGGGATCAAGACTTCGCAAGGAGCGATGAAGTGGAGCATTTTTATAAGCATTTAGAGCGAGTTATGGTGGCTATAAAATTCCACGACCCAGACAATCCACGCCAGTTGATGCAGCGTGTCAGGAGGCTTTTTGGACGTATTCGAATTGATGTTATGGAAATGAATATATTGCGGGGGATACTATCGAATATAGAGAAAAGTATAAAAGGCTGAGCTCAAAGAGAAGTAGAAATTTCTGACCTCATTTCCCATATTTTTTTCTACGCCCGTTAAGTCTGCCGCGCTTAGAATTAGTAGAACGATTTTCTGGAGGTAGTAAATGTTTCTTTTCTGTCCCTATAAGATCAGTTCTTCCCATATTGATCAGAGATTCACGTAACATGGGCCAGTTTTTTTTGTCATGATATCGTAAAAAAGCTTTTTGTAATTGGCGTTGATCAATCCCTTTTACTACCTTTAACTTCTCTCCTTTATAACGTACTTTTTTAAGTGGATTTCTGTTTGAATGGTACATTGCCGTCGCCAATGCCATGGGAGAAGGATAAAAAGTCTGTACTTG
>JAQWOJ010000005.1 GCA_029245905.1 Gammaproteobacteria bacterium | reverse complement strand
CAATTTCTTCGTCTGTGACACCTTCTAGTCCATAGGCAATGTTTTCCCTTATAGTTCCATTAAATAAAACAACCTGCTGAGTAACCAATGCTATTTGATGACGCAAGCTTTCTAGTTCATAAGCTTTCAAATCCACACCATCTAAAAGAATTTCCCCAGATTGCTGCTCATAGAAACGAGTGAGCAAATTAACGATGCTAGACTTGCCGCTCCCAGATTTACCTACTAAAGCAATAGTGTTACCTGGCCGGACATCAAGGTTTATATTAGATAACGCAGTCCTTTGTTTGTTGTAAGAGAAATTGACATCCTTAAATTCTATTTTGCCTACAGCTCTTTTTACTTTATAAGCACCAATGTCTTTTTCTGAATCTTCATCAAGCAAAGAAAATACGCTGTGTGAGGCAGATAATCCTCTCTGAACAACGGAATTAATCTGGGTCAGTTGGCGTATCGGTTTAGCCAATAAACCAGCCGCACCTAAAAATGCGACAAAGTCTCCCGGTGATTTGCCCGAAAAAAATTCAGGCGACATTGCTAACCAAACAAGCCACGCAATAGCCATCGTTACTACCAGTTGCACCAAAGGCGTACTCGCGCTACGAGTTATAGCCATCTTCATATTTTGGATTCTGTTACGCTCGCTGGCCCGATATAATTTATTGTAAACAAATCTTTGAGCATTAAAAGATCGCACCACCCGGTGACCTTTAATTGACTCGTTTGTAATTTGAGTTACATCTGCCATCGAATCCTGCATCTGCGAGCTATAACGACGAAATCGTTTAGACGCCACACTAACAATTTTTGCGACAAAGGGTGCTATCAGAATGAAACTGAGGGTTAGTTGCCAATCAATATAAAATAAATACGCTAACAACCCGACAACAGTAAATCCTTCTCTAACAATCACAGCAATAGCATTTGATGCAGCGCCCGTGACCTGCGTAATATCGTAGGTGAATTTGGACACCAGTTTACCAGAAGGATTATGGTCGAAATAATTAACAGGAAGAGTCATGAGATGGTCCATCAAAACACATCTCAGTCGATGGATCACATTATTCGCAATAACAGCCAATGAATAACTTCCCATAAATCCGCCAACCCCTCGTGTAACTACGATTACAAGACACAACACAGGACTGAGGATTCTGAGCTCCTCATAATTTTCTGAATTTATTGAATCCACCGTAAAGCCCAGCCACCAGGTGGTTGCAGGAGTCGTTAGCGCAAATATCAAATACCCTAAGAGGCTTCCAACAATTGCCAGAGGGTAAACCTTAGTATAATTAAACAATCTCTTATAAAGCGAAAATGCCTGATATCGTTCTTCTAATCGGCTACCTTGTTTTTTAGACGTTTGTTGTATCAATTAAAGATCTTCCTCTGGAGGTTAAAACGACTTATTCAGCCCTTAGAGCTTGAGCCGGTTGAATTGCAGCAGCCCGTCTTGCAGGATAGATAGTAACCAACAGCGAAAGCACAACAACACCAGCAATTACGTAGAAAATGTCTGTTAGGGATAATTGCGATGGCAAAAAGTCGATAGGATAAACCTCAGCATCCAGAAAGCGAGTAGAAAAAACCCATTCCAGCAGCGTGACTAAATGTGTTATCTGCAGACTTCCAATAATCCCTAGTAACAAACCACTTGTTATACCTGCAAGTCCAATCAACGCTCCTTGCCATATAAATATTTTTTGAATTAATTTAGGAGCCGCCCCTAATGTCCTGAGGATAGCAATGTCACGCTTCTTATCTCTAACAATCATTGTCAAACTAACAACCAAATTGAATGCTGCCACTCCTACCAATAACCAAAGCATAAAACTGATGATTGAACGCGAGAATTTGATATTTTCATAGATAGCTCCAAATTGATTGGACCAACTCAGTGCTCTAAGCGATACTGGTAACACCTCTGTTAGGCTAGGCATGATCTCATCGGCCTTCAACACATCGAAAGTTTTAATCCTCAAACCGGTAAATGGAGAGCGAGAACGAAAAAGCGCTCTCGCAGCCTCCATGTTTGTAATCACTAACTCATTGTCCAAATCTTGGTTTCCAACCCTGAATATACCAACCACTTCGAATTTTCGATAGCTAGCCAACGGAGTAAGCGGATTGATGCTGACTCTAGAAGAATAGAGATCAATAGACCCACCGAGTTTCACTCCGAGTTGATCGGCGAGGGTTTTCCCAACAATTATTCCCCAACGATTTTTTGATAGTGACTTCAAGCTCCCAGCAATAAAAAATTGATCAATAATAGAGACCTCACCCTCTACCTGCGTATCTACACCTGTAACGAGTACGCTTCTACTCGCGTTATTTGTTAGGACAATTCCTCCCTCTTGAACCACTGGAGCAACTGCTACTACACCAGGGATCTGAACTACCTTATCTGCGATCTCTTGCCATGAATTAGCGCTCAAGTTTTCGTCTGAGGATATTGTAATATGAGGAACTACCCCGAGGATATTCTCTCGCATTTCCTTATCGAATCCATTCATAACGGAAAGCACAGTGATAAGAATAGCCACCCCTAAAGTCAAACCAAGAATTGAAACCGCAGACATAAATGAAACTAGATGTGAACGTTTTCCCGAACTGATATATCTAATAGCAATATATCGTGAGACAGAAGGACTTCGATTACTCACGTAAAACACCATTCTCTAACACTAGCTTTCGATGCATAGAATCTGCTAATTTTTCGTCATGAGTTACAATCACAAATCCTGTCTCAACCGTCTCATTTAATTCAGAAATTAGCCTGTTAATTTCTATTGCTGCAGTCTTATCCAAATTGCCAGTTGGCTCGTCCAGCAACACACACTGAGGCTTTGTAACCAAGGCCCTAGCGATAGCCACTCGCTGCCTCTCCCCTCCGGACAACTCGCTAGGCTTATGAAGCCCCCTATGACTTAAGCCGACTCGCTCCAACATGTTAAGCGAGGAATCGTCCGCCTCAGCACGAGAAATACCCCCAATTAATAATGGCATGCTTACATTTTCAATGGCGGTAAACTCACTTAAGAGATGGTGAAACTGATAAACAAATCCCAAGTACTTGTTTCGCATCAAACCTCTCTCCGGTTCTGTCATGTCAAACAATTCAGTTCCCGCTACAGAAACAGAGCCGGAAGTAGGAACATCCAAACCTCCGAGCATATTCAAAAGCGTTGTCTTTCCTGAGCCGGAACTACCGACAATGGCGACTTTTTCGCCAGAGAATATTTGAAAGTCACAACCACGAAGCACTTCGATAATCTCGGGCCCCTGCATGTAAACCTTTCGTAAATTTTCACAACACATTACCGGGCTTGTTATTGACATAAATATAGATCTCTTAAAGATTCTATTCGTAACGTAATGCTTCAGCAGGATTCACTTTACTGGCTGTAAAAGCAGGATAAAGTGTAGCAACAAAGCTAATAATCAACGCAGCTAAACACACCAGTATTATTTCTCCAGCAGCAAGTTTCGTCTGTAAATGCGAAATTAGATAGAGATTCTCGCCAGGAAAAATATTGTTTAAAATGTTTTCTATAAACAGGCTTATTTTTGCGATATTAATCGCGGCAACTATCCCAAAAAATGCGCCCAGAAACGTACCAAGTATCCCTGAAATCATTCCTTGTATAATGAAAATTTTTAAAACCGTAATTCGACTTGCTCCCATCGTTCTTAATATGGCGATATCAGAACTTTTGTCAGAGACAATCATCACCAACGTAGAAATTATATTCACGGCTCCAATCACAATGATCATTGATAGCATCAAGGCCGTCAGAATTTTTTCCATGTTTAGCGCGCCAAACAAGCCAGCCTGAGCTTCATTCCAGGCTAGAAAGCTTAAGCCGCTAGTCAAACCAATAGCTCGGTCTAAGATACTCTCCACACGAAAAATATCTTCAACATCCACTTTGATTTGAAGATCAACCCCAGAATCATTTTTAAAAAATTCTTCGGCATTACTTAAATTCGTCAAGGCTATACTATCACTAGCAAGACGACCAAAATCAGCGAAACCAACCACTTTGAAACTTTGAGCATCAGATACTTCTCGTTTCAATAAGTTGCCCAAGGAGAGCATCGTCAATTCTTGGGTATTATAAATACCTAGAGATCCGGCTAACTGAATCCCTAAGACTATACCATTTTCGGTATCATTAAGTTCGTCAAGCAGCTCTAGATACCTTCGATTTGATTTGGCCGCTATATTGGATTCTAACTCGGGAGAAACCCCTCGCAATCGCGCGAATCTGACTTCACCCTGATAACGAATTATAGCGTCTCCCTCAATAAAGGGCGCCGCTGAAAGAATGCCGTCGGCCTGGGAGAGATCAGATACCTCCTGCTCCCAAGAATCTGACAAATTGGTGCCGGATATTGTGGCATGGGGTACAGCCTTCAATGCCTCTTCGCGCATTACCGTAATTGAGCCATTGATCACGGAAAGCGCAACGATAAGGACTAAGACCCCTAGGCAGATCCCAAGCATTGAGATAATGGAGGTAAAAGACAGCAAAAAGTTATGCTTCTTGGTAAGCGAATATCTCAAACCCACAAATAAGGAGAACGAGCTATGCATGGGGCGGGTTTCTCGGGTTTCTTGAAATTCTTGGCTTTCGCAAGTGAAAGATTATTTACTTGATTTTAATCTCATAGCTTACGTTTATCGTCGGTCCAACTGTCTCTGCAATAATCTTTGTACAGTTTTAAAGCTGATTGGTAATGCAGGCGTAGAAACCTGGCCAGAGATAGCTCTTAGAGATTTACCTTGTTGCTTCAGGTCTACAATTTTCTTGAGAACACGTTGCTCCATCGGATTCTCAATCAGTCGCCCATCATCATGTATTGTGTAGCCGAAAGGTCTGCTCCCGCCCAAATAACGCCCTTGAATACGCTGGCGGCGTTTGACCTTTTTGATTCGCTCTGCCGACTTTCGTTTGTCTAATGTGGAAAAAACATCTGCGGCGACATTAAAATTAATCGCAAAATGCTCACTAGCTACATCCCCTCCCAACTCAACAACATGAAGCTGCACACACTTTTCTCGAAGGGATTTCACCAACTCCAGTGCATCTGCACTAGAACTAGCGATTCTTTCCAACTTACTACAGACTATTTTATCCCCACGTTTAAGTTCACGAAAAAGCTCGCCCCCTTTTTTTCTAGCAGCAAAACTTAAACCCCAGCCACAGCCCAGGTCTGCTACTCCCTCCGAAACAAGCCAATTTTGTCTTAAGCAATAAGTATGAATGCTAAGCAACTCGGTCTGAACCATAGTTTCCAATTCGCCTTGCTCCAGAGCAGCCTCTAGCTCAGAAGTTCTGTAGTAGGAATAAATCGTCATAAGTAAAAACTCCGTTAATTTTTTCTCCTCTCACAAAAATTATAATTTTGTAAGATTGAAGGCCGTAATCTTGGGCCCTTACTCTAAATATTAGTTATTGTTCCTAATACAAGGACAAGGCTTCACATTATCTTTGCCCTAAAGGGCACGTGTCTGTGCTAAAACAAAGCCACATCTATAGACATTGTACATGCAGCTTATTTTGGTAATCAAGTGAGCAAGGATGTCTTAGGCGCTCATAGATAGGTTCGTAAACAAGTGTAAAATACGTCCATGCTGTTGTTTTTATGCAAGTTTATAAAATAATGAAGGCATCTTTAGTTGTCACAATCTCAATCTAATGGTAAGGTGAAGTACGCTAGTGTCTCCTAAGGTCGAAACACAGCGTAAAATGGACTAATTAACCGGCATAAAACCGTGACAGGGTCCAAATTCCCGTCAAAAGCTTCGGGAAACTAGTAAATAGCCGATATAAAGGCTAGACGGATGGACTTTTCGCTTTGTAAGACTAGCTAAAAGGGGCTAGCAATTAGGATAAGACATCGCGTCAACGAGCGAGATAATAGTCAATCATGCGACTGGCATGATTAAACTTAAGTCTTTGATATTAAGACAAAATAGTGAGTATTTAGGAATTCTAATTCGTATCCTGGCTCTTGGTTCAATCACCCAATAGCGGGAAGTAAGGCAGCAAGTAGGGAAGTATTAAGTTAATTTTAATTGGGGTTTTTAGCAGTATCGAGCCCTGGATAAAAAGAGTCGCTAGGAAGCAACCCCAAAACAGGTGGGTAACTGCGTTCTTTTTCAGACCTATAAGCTGATCATAAGGCTGGGCTATGGCCCACGGCGATCTGGTTGTACTTGAAATCGATTTGGTTTCGGGCCTCTGTCGTTATCGAATTTCCTTCCTATTGTTTACTCCCTATTACTTATGGAAAGTAAACTATCATGAAAAGAATGTTAATTAATGCCACTCAGAGCGAAGAGATGAGGGTGGCTCTCGTTGATGGCCAAAAACTCTATGATTTGGACATCGAAAATCGAACAAGAATTCAAAAGAAAGCAAATATTTACAAAGGAAAAGTAACCCGCGTAGAGCCTAGTCTAGAGGCAGCTTTTGTCGATTTCGGCGCGGAACGTCATGGCTTCCTCCCTTTAAAAGAAATCTCTCGCCAATATCATTCAAGAGACTCCAAAGGCACGAATGATAAGAGCTCAATAAAGGAGCTTGTTCGCGAAGGCCAAGAGGTTATTATCCAAGTAGAAAAAGAGGAAAGAGGCAATAAAGGAGCCGCCCTCACCACCTACATCAGCCTAGCGGGTCGTTACCTAGTCTTAATGCCTAACAATCCTAAAGCTGGCGGTATCTCGAGGCGAATCGAAGGTGATGAGAGGACAGAGACGAGAGAGGCACTCCGTAATCTAGAAATTCCTGACGGAATGGGTTTAATTGTTCGTACTGCAGGCGTTGGCAAACACCAAGAAGAGCTGCAGTGGGACCTTGACTACCTGCTAGCCCTTTGGCAATCAATAGAGGATGCATCTAACGAGAAAACTGGACCTTTCCTAATCTTTCAAGAAAGCAACGTCATTATTCGCACGATTCGAGACTACCTTAGAAAAGATATCGGGGAAGTGCTATTTGATACGGAACAATCTCACCAAGAAGCACTCAGCTTTATCCAGCAAGTTATGCCTCAATATGAAGAGCGGATAAAGCTTTACACGGACAAATTGCCCCTATTTAATCGATACCAAATTGAAAGCCAAATTGAAAGTGCTTTCGAGAGAGAAGTAAAATTACCCTCAGGTGGCTCCGTCGTGATTGATCCCACTGAAGCTTTAATATCTATAGACATTAACTCATCTCGCGCGACAAGAGGCTCCGATATAGAAGAGACTGCGCTTAACACAAACCTAGAAGCTGCGGATGAGATAGCACGCCAACTTAGGTTACGGGATATGGGAGGGCTGGTTGTCATTGACTTTATCGACATGCTTTCCAATCGTAACCAAAGAGCTGTAGAAGATCGTATTCGTGAAGCCCTTGAAAGAGATAGGGCTAGAGTCCAAGTCGGAAGAATTTCTCGATTTGGGTTACTTGAAATGTCACGCCAACGCCTAAGGCCCTCTCTTCGGGAAACGAGCGGAATCGTGTGCCCTAGGTGTCAAGGACAAGGAACGATACGAGATGTTGAATCTTTATCTCTTTCCATTTTAAGAATTCTACAAGAAGAAGCGAATAAACAAAAAAGTCTGGAAGTGAGAGCTACTGTCCCTTTAATAGTATCTTCCTATTTGCTCAATGAAAAACGGAAGGTTATTTCCGATATCGAACAGCAGAGCAATACACGCATTGTTATCGTCCCCAACCCTTCCATAGAGACACCACATTATGAGATCACTGGAGTCAATCAACAGGCGGAAACCTATGATATAGATGCCACAACAGAGCAGTCCACGACACCAAACGTGAAACCCGCATCAGGCAAGCAAGAATTAGAGAAGCCTAGAGTTTCGAGAACACCGCAGAAACAGCCGCCAGCCGCTAAAAAAGGATTTCTCTCACGACTGTTCGGTGCGTTATTTGGTTCGGGGAGTACAAAAAAGAAAACCACATCAAACACCCGGCGCAAACCACAGAGCCGTAATAGAAATAGCCAAACCTCTCGCAATCATCGCCAGCAGCGCGCTCAAGGAAATCAGAACCGTGACACTCGTAGAGAGAAGCGAGAAGGCGATGCCACTAAAAAGGATACCAACCAGCAACGCAGGCAAAAGACACAAAAAAACAGTTCTAGTCCGGCTGCTGAAACAAAATCTAACACCGAGCAAAGGGCGCAATCCACGGATAAGCCGCAAAGACGCCCGTCAAGGAATAGGCCAAGGAACACGAATCAGCGCAGGCGGGGTCCACGCCCTGAAGTCAAAGATGCTGTTGGAAACGTCGAACAGGTAGAGAAAGGATCAACACCGAACTTTGCGAGCGACACCATTCCGAGCAACCTTGAAAACAAACAAGGCACACATTCCACTGAAAGTGCAAATTCGGTTTCCAGCGGGCCCACTCCAAACCAGAACATGGAGAATCTCCAAGACGCCTCAAAGCCGCCTGTAACCTCTAGAAACGTTGCTAGCTCGACGCCTCCTCCAAATTCAATTGTAAAAGATAAAGCGAGCCAATCTGCCCCAACAGTTGTTGCAGTCGACAGTGGTGCACCTACTCAGCCTTCACCCTCAGTTAGCCCTATTAAAAATGAAGTTAATGCTGATACTGCCACCCCCCATGCTCACCACCAACCGAAAAGGGAGACACAGCGCGCCCCAACCATAGAGCCGGCAAATCTTAAAGCAAGCACTACGGCACAGACCACAAATTCTCAAAAAGAAATAAAGATAGAAAAAGGACAACCACGCGAGGATTTAATTAAGAAATCAGAGGTTAAGGAGGAATCCACTCCCACCAGGCCTTCCAACTCGGAACCAAGGACTGCAAGCTTCAGTGGAAGGGCCCCAAACGATCCACGGGAACTTCGAAAGCCTAGTAAGCCATGATTACGGCAGGCCTTCGATAGCCCTGAGCAGGCGGAGCTATAGAGCCTGCTCTAACTCCGGGAGAGCGGTGAAAAGGTCGGCTACCAAACCGTAGTCAGCCACTTGAAAAATAGGCGCTTCCTCATCCTTGTTGATTGCGACAATCACTTTGCTGTCCTTCATTCCCGCTAAATGCTGAATCGCCCCCGAGATTCCGACAGCGATATAAAGGTCCGGAGCGACAATTTTCCCTGTCTGTCCAACCTGATAATCATTAGGCACAAAACCTGCGTCTACCGCAGCCCGAGAGGCCCCAATAGCCGCATTCAGCTTATCCGCGAGCTTCTCAAGCAAAACAAAGTTCTCACCATTTTGCATCCCTCTTCCGCCAGAAACTATAATTGAAGCGGCTGTCAATTCTGGACGCTCAGACACAGATAATGTCTCCTCGATAAAAGATGAAGTTGAGCTCTCATCCCCAAATTTGAATTCCTCGACCTCGACCTGGACGTCCTCTCCCAAAATAGCATCCTCAAATGCAGTCGTCCGAACCGTAATGACCTTAATTTTATCGCTAGACTGAACCGTCGCCATGGCATTTCCAGCGTAAATTGGCCTAACGAATGTGTCCTCAGATTTTACTTCAATAATGTCTGATATTTGAGCAACATTGAGTAACGCTGCAACCCTAGGCAAATAATTCTTACCAGTGGTCGTCGCCGGCGCTAAAACATGAGTATAATTTCCCCCAAGTTCTGCTACAAGGAAGGCCATTGTTTCGGCGAGTTCATGCTCGTAACAAGAATTATTTGCATAGATAACTTTTTTAATACCTTGTATGGAAGAAGCAGCTTTTACTGCACCACCACAATCCCTCCCCGCTACCAAAATTTCAATATCAAGCCCTATTTCTAGAGCCGCCGTTACCGTATTAAGAGTTCCAGGCTTTAAGGATTCTTGATCATGCTCTGCTACAACTAGTATTCCCATAATTACAATTCCTTTATAGCACTTTCGCTTCATTACGTAATTTGTCAACTAGATCCTGCACAGTTTCAACCTTAACGCCAGCCGCTCGCTCTTCAGGTGGTGCAACACTGATCGTTTTAAGATTTGACGAGACATCTACTCCCATTTCATCAGGACTAGTGATATCAATTTGTTTCTTTTTTGCCTTCATTATATTGGGCAATGATGCATATCGTGGTTCATTGAGCCTCAAGTCAGTAGTTATAATGGCAGGCAACGTTAATGATAGGGTTTGCTCTCCACCATCAATTTCTCTCCGGACTGTAACTTTTCCATCAGCCATTTCAGCATTGCACGCAAAGGTACCCTGAGGAAAGTTAAGTAAGGCTCCTAGCATTTGGCCAACTTGATTATTGTCAGTGTCTATCGATAGCTTCCCAAGAATAATTAAATCAATTTCTTCTTTCTCGACAATTTTTTTCAAAACTTTGGCCACTGCTAAGGGTTCGAGAGGATCATCGCACTCAACTAGTACTCCTCTGTCGGCACCAAGCGCTAGAGCGGTCCGAATCTGTTCCTGGCAAACTTTTGGACCGACAGATACCGCAACAATCTCTTCAACACTTCCCGCCTCCTTTAGCCTCACAGCTTCTTCAACCGCTATCTCACAAAATGGATTCATTGCCATCTTAGCGTTAGACAGATCCATCCCCGTCCCATCAGCCCTAGGCCGTACCTTAACATTAGCGTCTACGACTCGCTTAATTCCTACAAGAACCTTCATAGATTGTCCGATTTGTAATTAATGAAAACGTTGTCTTTGCCGCGCGGCGCCATATCCTTGGGCCACTCAAAAAAAGGGGCACTATGATGCCTTTTAACAATCTAGAGGTCAAACGCTGAATACGAGCCAGGCAGTCGATTGTGTACCTCGTTGAAACGAAAATTACTGCTATTCGGATTGCTCAAAACTCACAAAATCTCCAGAACTCCATATGCCTATCTCCCCAGAAAATGATTCCGCTAATTCCATTAGTCGATAAAAAACTGCGCGATTGACAAGTGCAACTAGACCGTCTCTTATATGAACCACTGGATGAGGTGCTCCGAGCTCTGATTTACCCATCTTAATGGGTCGCTCTTTACTAATTTCCACAACTTCACCGACATTTGTAGTCATTACAACAATTTGATTATCTTCCTTCGTTTTAATATTCATCTGATTTACAACGAATGGACAATCTTCCACTTGAATTCGAAGTTTTTCTATAGGCGATACCAAATAATACTGACCATCATTTTCCAACTTCATTATCGTTGAAAAAAGCTGAACTAGGTTTTTACGGCGAATCAATGTTCCCTCATGCAACCAGCTCCCATCGCGTCTTATGAAAATATTCATGTCACCGCAAAAAGGGGGATCCCAGTCGCTGACAGGTGCGGGTCCCCGAGGCTCAATCGCTCTTTCTAAATTCTGCAAAGTCCTCGGTGAACCTATTGATGTATTTGGATTACCCTTAGAGTTACTTATTTTAAATACCTATTTTTTAAAAATGGCTTCACTGTGCTCGAAGTTTACTAATCTAGAATTAATACTTTTTAATCTTTGCCCCATGGAAGAAATGACTTTTCGCCAGTAAGAAGAAGTTTTATAGGCCAGTGTGTCACGGACAACCAAAATACCCAAAACCCTGGCTCCCCTCCCGAGTTTAAGTATCCTAGGTTTTCTCCGTCAAACATCAAATTCACAAAGACCTCAAAATGCTCGACCCAAGCAACCCGACCTTCAAGCAAGATTATCATCAACAGAATAATGGATATAATCAAACACAGAAAGCCCGCCCAATGGATAATGGAACCAAGATTCTTGAGTTTCTGCTTGCGCGCAGCCTGCTTCTTTAAGCGCATATATCCAATAAACTTCTTTTCTTTTCTGCGATTTCCAGAGCTCATTTTTAGGCATTCAGAATAGTTGGTGTTTTTTTATGTTGGAGCGTTTAACTGAAATGTATTCGCCACCGACAAATGTACCTTAAGTTCATCGACATTGAGATAAAATAGTCTCTCTACCGAACCTAGTTTTTATTCCAAGGGCTCAGGCTTAGTTTTCAATTTAGGCGAGGCTCACTTCAACAAATTTAGCCAATCAAGCTCTTATTGGGATAGCGCGCTGAGCTATCCTTTTTAGTGCCACGTGCCCTGAGAGCGTCCCAAACTGATTGCCCCAGTCATTCGCAAGTCGGCTCATTATATATGCTTCTGCTACAGCTTGGTCCCCCCGGTTAACCAATAACGCAGCAGACCACAATTTTGCCATCAGTTCTATCAATCTCCGCGCATCCCCTTCTCTTATCTCCTTTGATACTAAACCCTTAAGTTCCTGAAGTTTTCGACTAATCTCTGGGTGGCTATTAGACAATTCCAAGACCTCTAAAATAAATGCGTCCATGGTATGCGATGAACGCTTTAACGCGCGCAAAACATCAAGTGCGATAACGTTACCCGCCCCTTCCCATATAGAATTAAGTGGCGCTTCTCTGTAAAGACGCGGAAGAATGGAGTCTTCCACATAGCCATTGCCCCCAAGGCACTCAAGAGCTTCTGAAACAACCGAAATCGATCGCTTAGATAACCAATATTTTGCTACTGCCGAACCTATTCGTGCTAGAGCAGTTTCCTGCTCTCCCATAGTGGCTCGCTCGTAAAGTCCTGCCAACCGAAAAACTAAGTGGGAAGCCGCCTCAACTTCAATCTCCAAGTCCGCGACAACATTTTCCATTAAAGGTTGGTCTATCAGAACTCTTCCAAACGCTGATCGATTTGCAACATGCCAACCTGCTTGTGCTACCGCTTGGCGCATCAAGGCCACCGCCCAAATAGTGCAATCGATTCTAGTCGCACTAATCATTTTTATAATCGTTTGAACTCCCCGACCTTCCTCTCCAACTATCCAGCCTCTGGCATTGTCGTATTCAATTTCGCTTGAAGCATTTGATCTATTACCAAGCTTGTCTTTTAACCGCATAAGCGAAATTGAATTTCGAGACCCATCTGGAAGTATCCTAGGAACCAAAAAGCAAGAGAGACCGCAGCTTGAATTAGCCAAAAGCAAGAATGCATCGCACATGGGAGCCGAAGTAAACCATTTATGCCCCGTTAACTGATAACAACCTTTACCATCCCCAGATGCCGGCAGAGCACTAGAAGAGTTGGCGCGCACGTCGCTCCCCCCTTGCTTTTCTGTTAGACCCATACCTAGCAAACAACCAGCCTTTTCCGCAGGATTAATTGCACGATAATCATAACATTTTGTCCTAATCCGCGGCTCCCAAACCTCAGCGAGCTCTGGCTGTTCCCGCAAAGCTGGAAGCACTGCTCCAGTCATAGATATAGAACAACCATGCCCTGCCTCCACTTGAGCCATCATAAACATGCGTGCCATACGGGCTACATAACCACCGTCACCAGGAGCACTTCCATAATGAGAACAGTGCAGTCCAAACGAAATGGATAAATTCATTAAAGAATGATACGAGGGGTGAAAATGAACCTCATCGATTCGCTCACCAAACCGATTATGTGTAACTAGCTCAGGAGAATG
>JAQWOJ010000066.1 GCA_029245905.1 Gammaproteobacteria bacterium | reverse complement strand
TTCGTATCTATTTAGAAAATTGAATGTCACCCCAGGCCTATCTCTGGACTTCCGTATTCGTTATGCTTCACCATAAATTAACGTCTGAGGATCAGGGGCATGAGTAAGATTACACGTCGCCGCTTTATGAAGCAGGCAGGTTTATTTTGCGCCAGTGGCGCAACCGCAGGAGCAATCTTGCCGGGGTTTAACTCGAAGTCAGCAAACGCGCAAGTCACACCAGCCTGGCTTGACCTAACTCAGGAAGTTGCGCTTGAGCCTGACCTACCAATTATCGATCCGCACCATCACTTTTGGGACCGGCCGAACAATCGTTACATGCTTGAAGATTTGCTGGAAGACACCGCTGCTCATAATGTTCGACAAACAGTCTTTGTTGAATGCACATCCATGTATCGGGCAGATGGTCCCGAAGAATTGAAAGTTATTGGTGAAACTGAGTTTGTACAAGGCATCGCCGCGAAAAGCGCCAGCGGCAGTTACGGTGATACGCGCGTTGCTAGTGGCATTGTTGGTTCCGCAGATCTCAGGCTTGGGGACAGCGTCGCACCCGTCCTCGAAGCCCATATTGCAGCGAGTCCTCAAAGATTTCGAGGGATAAGGCATCGAGCTGCTTGGGCGGATCGATCAGTTCTACCTAACCAGCGCGCGGATGCGCCGCAGCATATACTTTTAGACTCGAACTTTCGCAAAGGCTATGCACACCTGAGAACACATGGTCTGTCATTCGAAGCATGGCTTTATCACACCCATATCGACGACTTGACCGATCTTGCAAAAACCTTCCCAGATACGACAATCATTTTCAATCATCTTGGCGGCCCAATTGGCGTTGGTTCTTATTCAGGCCGCCGCGATGAAGTGTTTCAATCCTGGAAACCCGCTGTTGCTAAACTAGCAGAATGCCCCAACGTAGTAGCAAAGGTTGGTGGTATTCAAATGGTTGTTAACGGCTATGGCTGGCATGAGATGCAAAAGCCCCCTACCTCTGACGAATTGCTCACCGCCAACAGAGATTGGTACAACTACACTATCGATCAGTTCGGACCTGATCGCTGCATGTTCGAAAGCAATTTCCCAGTAGATAAGCTGTCTTGTTCCTATACAATCCTCTGGAATCAATTTAAAAAGCTGACTGCGGGATTCTCAAGTCAGGAGCGCGCAGCCATGTTTCATGATACTGCGATGCGTATTTATCGATTGCCTCAAGTCTGAGAGCGAGGTAATCCCATAAAGGAGAGGAGTGATATGAACAGTTCTAAAAAAATTGGCCTAGTATTTGGCGCCCTATGTTTCAGTAGTGTGGTCAGCGGGCAAAGCGCAGTGGTTTTATACAACGAGCGAGTTGTTGAAGTTGATCAAACTCTGCCCGACGCCAGAGATTTATGGGTCAAGCCAGAAGATTTGACACGAATAAACGATTTCGTGTTAAAGCCCGAGGGCGCCTGCCTGGAAGAGTTATGCATCCCGGTTCTGCAAGACAGGGACAGTGATATGTTCGTAACTCGTTCGAATCAAGGCTGGTTTAATGTAACCGGATTGGCAGATAAGTTACAGCAGGCCCATATGGCAGACTACAATGACGGAATCTGGAGTTTTGGCACAATGCCGCTGGAACGGCAATCTTTTTTCAGTGCCGGTGAAGCGCCAGAATTTGAATTACCTGATCGTGATGGCAATATTGTAAGACTCTCAGACTTTAGAGGTAAGAAAGTATTACTACTGACCTGGGCTTCTTGGTGAGGATGTCGTTTTGACGTGCCCGTGTGGCAGTCCATTTACGACGAACTCAAGTCTGATTCTTTCGAAATTATTTCTGTTGCCCAGGATGCGGGCGGCGAAGAGGCCGCTGGCGCTATTTTCGACGACGCAAACGTTAGCTATACCTCGATAATTGATGTAAACCACCACATCAGCTCTCTCTATAACTTACTGAATGTGCCCTCGGGCGTTTGGATCGATGAGGCCGGAAAGATCGCCCGCATAAATGAAGGCACCTATGCGAAGACTCATTTTAATGGCGCGTGGGGTACAGACGACTACGTCCCCATCGTGCGGGACTGGGTCGCAAATGGCGCAGACAGTCCATACGTTTGGGATAGCGAGAAAGTGAGAGAAAATATATTCCAGCGCACGCCCGAGGCGGAGATGGCTCAACCCGCTTTTCGACTGGGCACCTTTTACTTTACTCGTGATAACGATGAGAAGGCCGAGCGTTACTGGAGCCTCGCCCAAGAATTAGACCCAGATAGCTGGAACTATCTCCGTCAAGATCTGCAATACGAAGACGGAGGCTCGGCTGGTCCCGAATGGAGTGAAAGACGCGAGCGGATAGAGGGTGCCGGTGGCACATACTATGCTCCCCTAGAAATCTAACAGAGAAAGTAGAAGTTACCCTTCGGAATAAACCGAAAAAGCGAACAAAACATAACTTTTTGTTCGCTTTTTTTAATAGACTTGATAGCAACGACAAATGAGTGTCGAAGACATTCTTTGCGTTTTTATCCGGCAAGACAAATCTTGTCCAATTTATTTTTGGGGCCAAGCCAATTTTTTCTCAACAGATTCCCTGCCTTTTTGATTGCTCTGTTTTTTGTTTGCCTTATACTTATCAGCATGCAAGAAACATCAAGTAAATTAGTTTTATATCGCGAATGATAGCAGGCTAGCTAAGTAAGAAAAGGCAATTTATGTCACGACTTCAAATTCGAATATTGACGGACGCCAGTTGATGCGTCTCACTGCTGCACTTTTAGTCTTGACCTCAATGTTGGCTGGTATGTCCTCTGTTGCTCAGCCGGGATCGGGGCTACCCGATTGGTTAGCACTCAGTTTTGAACAGCAGAGCAGGATGCAGCACCTAGACGGACAATTTCGAGCTGGTCTTGATGGAAGCGACCAGGGACTTGAATGGCGTAATTTACTCAAAGCAGAAGCCACAGCCAAGAGGTTTTCGATAACCACCGAGCTTGCGGATATGCGCACTTATTTGGTGGACAGTGGTACGCCCTTAGACAGCACAACAAACAATCCACTGGATATCCTTCAAGCCCACGTGACAGTTCCCTTTTCCGGCGTGTTTAGCGAAGAGGATAAAGGATTTATTAAAGTTGGTCGCTTTACTATGGATCAAGGAAGTCGCCGCTTCGTGGCGCGTAATCGTTTTCGCAACACGATCAACTCCTTCGCGGGCGTTCAAGCCAGGATTGAAAATGCCACCTCGTCGTTAGAACTGTTTTACACCCGGCCTACCCAGAGACGCGTTGACAACGATTGGATCGACAATAACCCCCGCCTTGACAATCAATCCAAGGACTTCTTTTGGGGCGGCTACTTTACGACTGAGCTAACCAGCCAAGCTGATTCATTGCAGCTTTATTTGTTGGGCGCTGACGAAAAAAGAGACCGAGCCAAGAACAAGCGCTTTGATGTACTTACAGCTGGAGCGCGCCTGTTTCGAAACCCCTCACCAGACGTCTGTCACTATGATCTGGAGGCAGTGTATCAATGGGGTGATGCACCAGCGTTGGAAGCCACCTCCCGGCCACTTGACCATAGAGCAGAATATCTTCATTTTTCCTTGGGCTATACTTTTGACACTAGCTGGCAACCCAGAATAAGCTTTTTATACCATTACGGCAGTGGCGACAAAGATCCTTTCGATGACGAATCTAATCAATTAGACCATTTATTCGGGGTCCCACGCCCAGATTTTGGACCTACAGGACTGTTTCGGGCCTTTCAGCGAGTAAACACTAGCTCTCCCGGTCTTATGCTGAATTTTCAGCCTGCAGCCAATGTCGACGCCTATCTCAGGTGGCAGCGTCCATCTCTTGCGGAGGAAACTCAAGGGTGGCGAACGACTCGTTATCAACACTCTGGCAATTTTAGAGAAGACCATTTGGGTGATCAGTTAGAGACCCGGATTCGTTGGCACGTTATGCCTAATCGACTAACCATCGACAGTGGCTATGTTTGGGTTGATGCTGGTCCATACATGGATATGGTTAATAAAGGTGACAGCCATTACTTCTATGTACAGACAATTTTTCGTCTATAAGCAGAAACTATCCAATTCATCAACCCAGACACTATGGAACGCCGACATGGAGGCATCTCGGATCAAGGCTTGGCCAAAAGCAAAAGCCCCGGGAGTTGTCAGCATAATCCGGGGGCAAACCAGCATGTAGGAATCCTCTTTAGGATAGAAAAAACACGGGAGTCCCATGACCCTCCTGACACCCAATGTTGAGCAGAGCATCAACATACAAGACTCCAGGAAATGGCTTTTTTTAACTTGCTGCCCCTGACTCTAAGTACATCTGCTTGTTAGCTAACGCCGACACTCCCTTGCCTCTTTTACTCTGCGCATTCTGGACACCAAGCCCCGCGCTTTATTGAATCTGGTGTTGCCTCCCAAATGTGACCCTCTCGACACTCCCACCTAACTTTCGTAGAGAGGCTCACATACTTGTCGCTCAGGCATTTACCTCCCCTTTCAGCCGCAAGCTCATGCATCTCCTCTATCGTTAATCGTTTTGATCCGAGGCACTCGGGACACCAGCCCCCTCGCCTAATAGACTGTGGTGATGCCTCCCAAGTGTGACCCTTTGAGCACTCCCATGTGAGCTTTGTGGTTGAGTTGGTGTAAGTATCAGACAAGCACTTACCACCTCTCTCAAACGCAATTTCCTGCATACCCTCTATTGTTAACAGCTTCGCCCTTGCGCATTCGGGGCACCATGCCCCTCGCATTATTGAGTCTGGTATTTCCGACCAAGAATGACCCTCTCGACATTCCCATTTTAGTTTGGTCGCCAGATCAACATACTTCTTAGATAAACACTTACCACCTCGCTCCGCCGCAACCTCCTGCATTCGACCTAATGTTAGCGGCTCAGGTCCCGAGCATTCAGGGCACCAGCTCCCCTGCATTATGACGTCTGGTGTTTCCTCCCAAATATGACCCTCACGGCACTCCCATCTGAGCATGGTCGTGGAATTTACATATTTATCAGATAAACACCTCCCGCCTAGCTCAGCCGCGATTTCCTGCATTCCTTCTATTGTGAGGCGCTTGATCCCTAAGCATTCCGGGCACCATCTCCCGCGATTTATAGAGTTTGGCGTTGCCTCCCAAACATGACCCTCAGCACATTGCCATCTAAGTTTCATGGCAGAGCTAACATATTTGTCCGATAAGCATTTACCACCTCTCTCTATTGCAAGTTCATGCAATTTTTTAAGTGAAGCTCGTTGTTGGTTTGTTTTGTTGAGATATCGCGCCCCAAGTCCGAGAAGCACAAGGAGGCAGAACACAGAGATAAGTAGCGTCATAATTTTTTTAGGGACTTTCGAAGCGTATGCGAAGAATAATACGTTATAGGTAGAGATGGAAATTATCTGTCAGTAGGAATCTCCTCTAAAATGCGGTTCCAATGAAAAAGCTTGATGCATTAGGGCTCAGCATCAAGCTTAATCTATTGCTTCTTCTGATCAGTTTCCCAATTATTTCAAAGCATAAACATCTAGAGTTGCAGTCCTATTGAGCGGATTCATAACGATGCGGTCAAGATTTATGGTTCCATCCGAAATATTTATTAATTGCTCCATAATAATGGTGCTTCCATCCGCATCTCGGTTCCACACACCAACGCCGGTACCTGAAAAGGCGGTTTCTTCATCAACATATCCCCTACCTTCAAAAGTATAGGTGCCGCTACCTGAATCGCTGCTAGCCAATATAAAGGTCATATATACTCGACCATAAACACCCATTTGCGCCTCAGCATTTATCGTAGTGGAATCTCCAGCTAGCGTGATCGACGTAAGTTCTATTTCAGTTCTTTCCTGACGCGCTTCCAAAGCCAGGGCATGGTGATCACCAAGAGATAATTTTGAAAACATTAAGACCGACAATAATAGGGCTACTTTTTTCATTTCTACTTCCTTCGTTAAGTTATTTCAGTGGATTGCTCAGAATAGAGCAAGACAAACCTGAATACTAACAATATCGAACAAACGTTCGATACAATGAAAAATTCTCACAAATCTCAACAGCTTCCTTTTTCCAAATACGCGTGGGACAATTTACCAAACTTGAGGCAGCAATTATGTTAAGAATATTTCTCAAAATTATAGTTGGTTCCATCTACGCGCTAAACCCTGTCATAGGCGTTTTTGCACAGAATTCTTTTTCGCAGCCGCTATTCGAATACAACGCTATCAATCACCCAGTTATGGGCAAGTCAGGCATGGTCGCCAGCCACAATGAACTGTCGAGCGAGATTGCTGCAGAGATTTTAGCGAGCGGAGGAAATGCCATTGACGCTGGAGCCGCTCTGGGATTTGCCCTTGCGGTAACCTTGCCAAGAGCAGGTAATATTGGCGGCGGCGGATTCATGTTAGTGCATGTCGCCAAGCTCGATAAAACCATCGCCATCGATTTCCGAGAAACAGCCCCCGCAAGCGCTAATCGGGACATGTTTTTTGATGCCGACGGCAATGTCGTCTTAGACGAGACCTATCGTTTCTCCCATAAATCATCTGCGGTACCTGGGTCGGTCGCTGGACTAGCTCATATTGTCCAGAAATATGGCACCATGAGCCTGGCCGAAGTCCTTGAACCAGCTATTCGTCTGGCACGAGACGGCATTACGGTAACCTATGATCTAGCCGCCGATCTAGCTCGCACTCAACGCTTGAAAAACAATCCCGCTAGCCTTAGGAAGTTCTATAAACCGGATGGTTCAAACTATGAAGTCGGAGAGCTTTTTAAGCAACCCGATTTGGCGTGGACTCTCTCCGAGATTGCCGAACACGGGGTTGCCGCTTTCTATTCGGGCAGTGTCGCCAAAAAAATCGTTGCCGACATGGAGGCACACAATGGTTTAATCACGATGGACGACTTAGTCGACTACAGGGTCATAGAGCGCGAGCCGGTTCAGAGCACTTACCGCGGCTACACCATTGAAGCCATGCCAGCCCCCAGCTCAGGAGGCACCCATGTCATACAGATGCTCAATATCCTTGAAAATTTTCCGCTAGCGAAGATGGGCTCTGAAAGTTCGGATGCGCTGCACGTCATGGCCGAGGCGATGAAATTTTCTTACGCCGATCGCAGCAAATACTTAGGTGACCCAGACTTCGTCGAAGTCCCAACTAAAACGTTGGTCAGCAAGGAATACGCTAAAGACCTCGCCAAAAGAATTTCGATGGAACGGGCGTTACCTTCTGACGAAGTCGCGCCTGGAAATCTAGCAATCTATGAAAGCGATGAAACTACGCATTATTCGGTGGCAGATGAAGAGGGCAACATGGTCGGCAATACCTATACTCTCATGTTTTCATTTGGCTCTGGTGTTGTCATCGAAGGAACTGGAATTTTAATGAACAACAACATGGGAAACTTTACCTTGCGCTCTGACATACCCGATGCATTTGGTCTTATGGGCAGCGAAAACAACCTTATTAGCCCCAATCGGCGCCCGGTCAGCTCGATGTCCCCAGTGCTTGTTTCACGAGACGGAGCCCCGTTACTGATGACGGGCAGCCCTGGCGGATCCAAAATCATCAGCGCCAACATGCAGATGGTATTAAACGTGCTTGAGTTCGGCATGAATATCGCGGATGCCGCAGTAGCGCCTCGTATCCACCACCAGTGGAGACCAGAAGTACTTGAGATAGAAAGCGGTATTAGCCCAGACACTGTCTCTCGGCTCATAGATAAAGGCCATAATATAAATTTTAGCCAAAGAAGCGCGGGCATGGGTAGCCTACAAACTGTGATGTGGAAGGATGGTATTTTTTATGGATATTCAGATCCTCGACGTCCGGGCGCCGGTGCTGTCGGAGTAGACTGATCGCTGTCTTGTAATAAATTAGCAGCCGCCAATTATAAAGAGAAGCGTTCTCTTAAAAAATGAGCCACTCCGTCTTCATAATTAGGCCGGATTACGGCACTCGCTGCTTCTTTAAGATTCACTTTCCCGCTTTCTGGCGCGTAACTCTCGTCGGCCAACTCAAACATACTTAAATCATTGTCACTGTCACCAAAACACACTATGTTCGTGGCCCCTAGTTGTTTTTTAATAGAAGTGACAGCAGACCCCTTACTAGCAGCATAGTGAAGAATATCCATCCATCTATATTGATTTCCCTCTATGGCTAGACCAGAATAAGCAACTAGACTAGAATTTTTTTTGAGTTCCTGCCAAATCGGCTCAATAGCATCAGCAGCCCCAATCATACTAATGTTAGTCACTTGGGCATTAGCTGGTAACGCCTCTATGGGAAAAATTTTAGCTTTAACGTGACAATAACGTGTATTGATAAGCTCTTTTTCAACTTGATGCCGTGGAGCAGCGTGGTAAATAAAGTAATGTCGGTCATCTATAGCATGGACAAAAGGCGTAATGCCCTGCAAACTTGCTAGCTCAACAATCGCTGAAATATCAGTGCTTGACAGAAGATGCTCTAGGGTCAATTTCTGCGTCCTGGGGTCCCATATAGTTACTCCATTATTGTAGGCTTGAGGCAACTCAAACTCATGACCTTTCAAGATATCCTTTGCTGAAAGCATGGTCCTCCCTGTCGCTACGGTATAAGCAATATTTTTCTGTCGCAAAAGGACTAGCGTCTCTTTGGTGAAAGGCGATATCTCAGACTCGCCATTTAAAAGCGTTCCATCTAAATCAAAAAAAATAAGATCCATAAAACTCTGGTGTTCCTGGCTTTCCTACTAAAATTAAGTCCTACTTTAATCTATATTCTACTACGACAAGGTACGCCGTCCTTATTCATTTAGTTTTAAAACAGACAATTAATGCAGACGCCCAAAAACAGAACTTTTTAATATAATGATGTTTAAGTACTTATGGTAACATGACGCTCATTCTGGGTCGCTAGAGACACCTCCCTTAAATTTATCAACCTCCTAGTATTCAAATGCCCCTGGTCCGTTTAGATAAAGTATCTCTAAATTTTGGCACACACGTTGTGTTAGATGAAGTCAACTTCATGCTTAAAAAAGGTTCACGAGTGGGTCTACTAGGCAGAAATGGAGCAGGCAAAACAACCTTAATGAAGATTCTTACTGGTTCGGTAACTCCCGACAGCGGCGAACGCTGGCTTCGTTCAGGAGTCGAGGTCACGTGGCTAGAACAATCACTGCCAGAAGCTGATGGGCACACAGTTTACGACATGGTAGCTGACGGATTAGCGGAAATCGGAAAACTGCTGAAACAATATCACCACTTAACCATGGACTATGAAAACACCGATTTAGAACAGCTCGAAAGAGTGCAGAGCCAACTGGAAGCAAAAGATGGTTGGAGCCTAAGCCAAAAAGTTGACTCAGTAATCACTCAATTGGAGCTCCCTGCCGACAAACTCATGTCAGAACTTTCTGGAGGATGGCGCAAACGAGTTGCCCTTGCCCGCGCTTTAGTGCGAGAACCAGAATGCTTGTTATTAGATGAACCGACAAACCATTTAGACATCCCAACTATTGAGTGGCTAGAAAAACAACTAATAGATTATCAAGGTGCACTGCTTTTAGTGACTCATGATCGAGTATTTTTACAAAACGTTGTTAATGGGATTGCCGAGATAGATCGAGGGCATATCCACCAATTTGAGGGTGGCTTTGATCGCTTCTTGCGCTTTCGAGAAGAACAATTAGCGGCAGAGGAAACCTCTAACAAGTTATTTGATAAAAAACTTGCAGAGGAAGAAGTTTGGATTCGTCAAGGAATCAAGGCAAGGCGAACGCGAAACGAAGGGCGCGTTAGAGCGTTACAGGCAATGCGCAAAAAACGAGGAGCTAGAAGAGAGCTACAAGGCACTGCTAAATTCCAAGTCAACGCATCTGAAACTTCTGGAAAAATCGTCGCAGAGTTACATGAGGTGAGTCATTCATTCTCAGAAAATACTATTATTAATAATTTTTCTACAACGATAATCCGAGGAGATCGAATAGGTATAGTTGGCGCTAATGGGGCAGGTAAATCTACTTTACTAAAAATTCTTTTAGAAAAATTACACCCTAAGCAAGGAAAAGTTAAATTAGGGACAAAAATAGAAGTAGCGTACTTTGATCAATTACGCGAGCATCTCGATATGGAAAAAAACTTAATTGATAACGTTAGCGATGGACAAGACTTCATCGAAATTAACGGAAAAAGAAAACACGTAATCAGTTACCTAAGTGAATTTTTATTTACACCTGATCGCATAAGAACACCAGCGAAAGCCTTGTCTGGAGGTGAGCAAAACCGCGCTATTCTCGCGAAGGTATTTAGCAAATCTGCTAACGTTTTAGTGCTCGACGAACCAACGAATGATCTCGATATAGAAACTCTTGAATTACTGGAAGATATTCTACTTCAATTTACAGGAACGATTCTTCTCGTCAGTCATGACCGAAGATTTATGGATAACGTAGTGACTTCCCTAATGGTTTTTGAAGAAAATGGAAAGATCAACGAGTACGTGGGCGGCTATAGTGATTAGTCTGCCAAGGGCGGGAAGCTTCTTGCCATCGGTGAGTCGATCAACAGTGCAACAAAAAATAAAAATTCGTCGAGTCAATATATAACTCATTCCACACAATCAAAAGGACTTTCTCGCACTGAACAAAAAGAGTTAGAGCAAATTTTACGGTTAATTGAAAGGCTCGAAATAAAGAAATCTGAGCTGGAAGAACTATTGGCACTACCAAATTTTTACGATGATCCAGAGATCAATGTGAAAGATGTCTTACAACGGGTCTCAAACAACCAAAAAGAACTTGAGAGTGCTTATCGCCAATGGGAAAGACTGGAAGAAATAAAGCAAGACTGAAGGATTGATGTCTTGAGCTGCAGCTTCTATGCGCTGAACAACCTAATTAGGGAATTTCTCTAAAAGTAACTAATTTCTCCGCAAGTGTGTTAGAGTCCGCGCCCTACTAGCCTGATAAGCTTTTACGTGGAAGATGCCTGCATAAGATTTGCAAAGTCTTGATACGATAAAGAAAACTCATAAGCGTCTGATGCTCAATTACGCAGACCCTATAAACAGGCTTGAGAAGCGCAGTTTCAGCTCTTAGTCGCACCAGAAAGTACAGACTATTAGTTACTCGCCTAGGGATACGAGCTCAAGCAAAAGAATTCTAACCATACTTTTTGTGCAAAGAAGACCTCAACAATAGCGCTATGTCTTTCATAAAATGCTAGCCAATAACCAAAAGAGAATTAAATGACATTTAGTAACCTCGGTCTCACCACCTCTCTATTAAACGCGATAAAATCAAAAGGATACGCCGAACCTACGCCAATTCAAGCCCAGGCTATTCCGGCAATCCTTAGCGGCAAAGACGTGATGGGCGCTGCACAAACCGGTACGGGCAAAACAGCCGGCTTTGTATTGCCTCTTCTCCAATTACTTGGCGGAAAGAAACAAACGAATGCGTTTTATATCAAGGCCCTAGTCCTCACACCAACTCGCGAATTAGCGGCGCAAGTCAAGGCGAGCATTGAAGAATATGGCAAAAATGAGAAGTTGCGCCACGGTGTAGTATTCGGAGGGGTAAATATCAATCCACAAAAGCAAAAACTTAAACGAGGCCTAGATATTTTAGTGGCGACACCTGGTCGCTTGCTCGATCTACATCAACAACAATCAGTAAAATTTGATGAAATCGAGGTGTTAATTCTTGATGAAGCTGATCGCATGCTGGACATGGGATTTATACGAGATATTAAACGAATTTTAAAATTAGTGCCCAAACAGCGACAAAATCTTCTATTCTCAGCAACCTTTTCAAATGAGATCCGAGACTTAGCTAAAACAATATGCCGTAAACCAGTCGAAATTGATGTTGCCCCTCGCAATTCTACTGTAAAGCTTATCTCACAAAAGATGTATATGATCGAACAAGCAAGAAAGACGGAATTACTTTCCGCAATAGTTAGCTCCACCTCTGATCAAACCCTAGTTTTTATTCGAACTAAATACGGCGCAAATAATTTAGTAAAGAAACTTCTTCGCAACAATATCTCTTCCGTTGCAATTCATGGGAATAGGTCTCAAGCACAGAGAACCAAGGCGCTTGATGCGTTCAAAAACGACGAGGTGCAGGTTTTAGTCGCTACCGATATCGCCGCACGAGGTATAGATATTGAGCAACTAGAAACCGTAATCAATTTCGACCTTCCTCAAGTCCCCGAAGACTACGTGCATCGTATCGGACGAACAGGCAGGGCGGGCTCAAGTGGTAGCGCAATTTCTTTAGTATCTAAGGAGGAAAAGAAACAATTACGGGACATTGAGCGAGTAATTAAAAAGCCTATACCAGTTGCTGATATCGCGGAATTTCACTTTACTATGCAGTCCCAAGGACCAAGTGAAAAACCCTCTTCAAATCATCAGGAACGTGAAGACAACAAGCCAAATGAAAGACCGCGGCGACGCAGACGAAGACCTAAAATTTCCACTAATGCAAGAGCAAAAAAGAATGAAAACCCGAGAAACCGCTCGAAGAAATCATCCCGAACGGCAAACAAAGGATAAAATTATAATCATCTGCGCGTTTATATTACATAATGGAAGTATTGTTTATCAGCTCAAAAGCAAGCCTCTATGTTATCGGCTCTACGCTTTCCCTTGAGCTAATAAAATCATGCCAACGCCAAAGATTGCTCAAAGACTCAGCCGGCTTCAAAGCACAATAATGAATTGCAAAATCAAGACAGACTAAAAGTATTATGTCGGCAATAGTAAATCGTGAAATGGCAATATAATCTCGATCATTCAAATCTTTGTTCAGTTTTTCATAATAGGAATAAACATTTGCGTCGCTAATTACCTTCGCTTCCGATGCAACTTGATAACCCATCTTTTGAAGCACTGGGCCGTTTTTCCAAGAAGTACGAACCTGAAACCAAAAATCACTCTCGACCTGAGAATGATGCATCTCTATCAGACCTAAATCCTGGGCGCTTCTACCAAATAAATTTGGCTCCGGACGGAACGCCTCTAGATAACGGCAGATAGCGATTGCCTCAGTTAGAAACTCTCCATCGTCAGTTTCTAAAACTGGAACCCTACCCAGCGGATTCATTTGCATAAATTCTGGAGTTTTATGTTCCGCTTTTTGTAAATCGAGTTCTATCATTTGATAAGCTATAGCTTTCTCGGCTAAAACAATTTTTACCTTTCGCGGATTAGGAGTGTTACCGCTTCCATAGAGTTTCATAATAATTTACCTTTAAAAAATGATGTTTCGACGTACAATCAAGCTAAAAGAATTCACACATAAGCATAACCTCTGTTTCCGCTCGACAATCTTTCTATCTTTTATCACGTATTTCAAAAAATATAGCAACCATAGGACAATTCTAGTCCTCGCCTCCACCATCATCGGTGCATTCCGATAACAGAGAGACCAATGAATACTTGTAGCAGATCTATAACTCTTACAATTGCTTAATTTGCATAACATTTTATAATACATCCTCTTAACTCTTATTTTACGCTATCAAATGGCATCAAATCACAAAGGGGAAAATTTACACACTGCCGTCTAAGGAAGCGAACCCAAACAACTACCTAAGAACTTAATTTACCAGCCTTATGAGAAACTCGCTAACTGTCTTTTTAATACTTGTTTTAAATTTCATTTCGTCAACAGCCTCATCACAGGAAATTTTACTAGAAGGCTCCTCTTGGCAGCTCTCGGCTATTCATGGCTTAAACAATTCTGAATTTATCCCGCCCAATCCTCAGAATTATTTATTGCGGTTTCGAATGGATAATCGCCTTCAAATAGAAGCGGACTGTAATCAAGGAGGGGCAACATGGGGTTTAGAGGAGAACTTTCTAACACTTGCTCAGTTGATTACAACTCGAAAAATCTGCCTTTCACCGTCATTATTCAATCGTTACGTAATGAATCTTATTAGAGCGGAAACCGCCGAGATCTCTGACGACAAATTAATCATAAGAACTGATTCCGAGGCGAACTGGATGGAGTTTGAGCCTTATATATTCACCCCTAATTTTTAAGTGAAAAATGAAGGCCTGCTAGAATTTGAAGTTAGGCGCCCGTTTTTCCATAAATGCGGCAATTGCCTCACTAGCTTCCGAGCCCGCCATGCTCTCAATGGTGTGCGTTGCCTCTAATAGCAGGCTATCTTGCAAACCCTGCTCCAGGGCACTATTTAAGTTTTTTTTCATCTTTCCTAGGGCATTAACTGGACCATTTGCCAATTTGGCTGCATACATTTGTGCCTCCTCTCGAAAAGAGTCGTGAGGAAAAATTCGGTTGAAAATCCCTAAGCGCTGACATTCGAGCGCATCGATTCTTTCACTGTTATAGAAAAGCTCTTTTGCTTTAGCTAACCCTATCAAACGCGGTAAAAACCAACTGGCACCATAATCTCCAGATAATCCAATATTTGCGAATGCGGTGGTTATAAATGCTCTCTTCGAAGCAATACGAAGATCGCATGCTAGGGCTATAGAAAGACCAGCGCCAGCCGCAGCGCCCGGCAAAGCGGCAATTGTAATCTTTTCCAATTGGTGTAATTTTAAAGTCAAACTCTTCTGCTTCTCCAGTAGGCTTTCAACCCTTTCGGCTTTTGAAAACTCGCCACTAGCAGGGCGTTTATTGGATTCAGTGCCCATTCCAGACACATCCCCACCAGCGCAGAAAGCATTGCCTACGCCAGTAATTAGGACAACCCCTACGCGTTCATCCTCCTCCAATAAAGCAATGGTTCTTCTAAGAGCAGGGGTTAAAACATCGCCCAGGGCATTTTTCTTATGCGGCTTATTTAAACTAATCGTTGCCACTCGTTCTTCGATTTCGCAAAGCAGCTCCGCAGTACCCGTTTCGATCGAAATCATCGACCCTCCCTATGAGTTCGTCAACTGTCACTCTCAAGTCGTTTGCTTTTTTGCGCAGATAAAAATAAGGCCAAACCAAACATGCTCCAACCAATAAAAATTGCCCATTCCTGCGGCCAAATTAAAGCCGATGGGCTACCTGGCAAATAAAGAAAAATTAATCCCACGGAAAGCGTCAAAGCCAATAATCCAACCGCCCTCCCATATCTGACCCGATAAGGCCTCGATAATTCCGGTTCTCTTTTACGTAATACTAAAAATGACCACGCAACAATCGCGTATGCGATTACAATTCCTAATCCTCCAGCATTTACCAACCAAACTAAAACCGGCCGACCGAATAAAGGACCAAGGATTGAAAGAGTACCAATCAATAAAATCGCATTTGTTGGTGTCCGATAATGCGGGTGCAATTCACCAAAAATACTAGGCAATAAATTTGACCGTGCTAAAGCATAAATAGCCCTGCTGCCCCCTACTATAAAAGCATTCCAACTGGTTATTATTCCAGCTAACCCGGCAATTAGTATAGCTACTCTCCCAGTTTCACCATAGATTCTGGAGTTTGCCTCAGCTACTATAACTCCAGCATTGCCAAATTGTTCAGCGTTAAGCATAAACCCGACTCCAACTACAATTAGGCTATACCAAACTATTGCCATAAATACAGATATCATAAGAAGTGAACCTATATCTTTAAATGGTAAATCAATTTCTTCGGCGGCCTGCGGGATCGTATCAAATCCAACGAACATAAAAGGAACCATAGCCAAAACTAGAGAAATCCCAGATATGCCATCTTGGAACAGCGGCTGCAAATTTTTAATATCTCCAGCTAATAAGGAGCCAGAAATAAACAGAACACCGACAAGGAGGATTACTCCAACTATAGTCGATTGCAAAACTGCTGCCATTCTAACACCACGAATGTTAATAAAGGTCATCAACACAGCACCTAAAATACCCACAAGCACCCAAGTTAGGTAAACGTCCCACCCTGCCACTGTCCAAAGAAAAACTTTATCTAATCCTGGAATGAGAGAATCTAGGACGGTAGGAAGCGCTACGGCTTCGAAAGTAACCACAGATACATAACCCAAGATTATGGACCAAGTGCAAATGAAAGAGATCCCTGAACCCAACGCTCTATGACTGTAGACATGCTCACCTCCCGCAAACGGCAATGCAGAAGCCAGTTCAGCGTAGGTAAGCCCAATAACAATCATTATTGATCCACCAAAAAGAAACGCGGAGATTGCGCCCACCGTACCGGCAGATTGAATCCAAGTTGCCGATAAAACTACCCAGCTCCAGCCTATCATCGCGCCAAACGCGAGGGCTAAAGCATCCCTTCGACCTAAAACTCGTAAAAAATTTGTCTGCGAATTTGATTTTGGCATGTCAGTCGCTTCTATCTCTGTCATCGGCCTTTGAAGTTGCCGACTCTGCGTTCAGAAACTGCGTTAACGCCCTCAAGGTGATCATCGGTCCGCGTTAACCAAAACTGCTCCGTACCCTCCACATCTGTGGCTGCTTGGACAGCGTCTTGCAAGCCGGAACGTAGTTGTTCGCGTAAAGATAGCAATGCAAGCGGAGCGTTCTCAGCAATTTCTTGAGCAAGCCTAATTGCCCTTTCTCTAACGTCATTTGCCGTGGTGAGGATATCTGCGGCACCCCATTCTAGAGCTGTCTCTCCATTTAGCCGCCGTCCCGTAAAGAACATTAAGTGCGCCTTCTGAATACCAATAGCTCGTGGCAACGTGTGAGTAAGTCCAAACCCTGGAGTGAATCCAAGTTTTACAAAGTTAGCCGTGATTCGCGTACTCTCGCACACCACCCTAAAATCAGCCATCATCGCCACGCCCAAACCGCCACCTACAGCAGCACCTTGAACTGCCGCGACTATTGGCTTCTTATTACCAAAAAGCCTCACGGCTTCCTGGTAAATTGGGTTTCTCTGCTCAGCAGACTCGGCAGCAAGGACATCCCCCTCTGCCGTTTGATCAGGCGTTGAAAAGTTTGCGCCCGCACAAAAGTGTTTTCCATTAGCGCACAGCACTATTGCCCTGCAGTTTGGGTCTTTATCCAAATCGTCGAAGCAATCTGCCATATCCCTGACTAAAATAAGATCAAAGAAATTGTTTGGTGGTCTATCAATCTCACATTGAACAACAAATCCTGGTAGTTTAGTGACCTTAATATCGCCATAATGAGATTTCATAATTTCTCCTGCGTTTACTTCTTGTCAAAATTAACATGGCCCTATAATACCTGATTCGAATTATTTGTGTTGATAACTCCCCTATACATTCATTAATAAACTAACAAAGCGTGTGAGTAGTCCGTGAAATTAAGATCAAAAAAAAATGGCGTCAACAGAAAACTAGTTCACTCTTTCCTCGTTCGCCTTTTACCAAACCAAAATATTTAGGCGGCACCAATTAGCAATAGAATACTGAGAGCTATTAACGCCATTCCAAGGTACTCTCGAGTAGAAATTTTTTCATTAAAATACAGATAAGTTATTAGTAGGCTTGCTACAAACTCAACCTGCCCGAGAGTTTTTACCAAGGCCACATTCTGTAGACTCATCGCTGTAAACCAGCCTATCGAACCCAAAACTCCAGTAAATCCAATAAATAATGAGGAATGCAGATTTTTCTTAATTAGCACGAATTGTTCTGGTTCCTTAACTGTAACCCACGCCAAACAAATTACTGATTGTAAAATCACCATATAGAGAAGAACTGCTGCCGCACTAACTATCCTTGGAATTTCTAGAGAGAGGGATGCGTCTCTAATCCACAATGATGCCAACGCAAAACCAAGACCTGAACCAAGGCCATACCGTATGCTTTGATTATCTGACAAGTTTTTAAATGTGACATTCCAATTACTAGCAACCAACAATCCGCACACTCCAAATAAAATAGAAAGGTATCCCATAGGATTTAAATATGCTGAAAAAAATATGGAACCCAAAACGGCGGTCAGGAGCGCTTCTGTTTTTGCTAGAGCGGTACCAACGGCAAAGTTTTTTAGAGTGAATGCTTTGATCAAAAAAATTGTTGCTAACACTTGAGAAATACTAGCCAAGGCGCCCGAGAGAAAAAATCTATTATTTAATTCAAAATTAATTGGCTCAAAAATCCATACGGTAAGAAAAAAATAGAGAGCAGCAAACTTAATACCGAATAGAAATCTAACTAAAGTTGCTGAGTGAACAGAAATTTGTTGAGTTATTTGCTTTTGCGCAGCTGTCCTAACCGACTGCATAATAACTGCTAGTAACGTGAAAATTATCCATGTTTCCATCTAAAGACTATACAAATTCGACGTAGAGAAAACAAACTAAGGCTTTTTGGTATTCAAACTGAGCAGTGCTATTATCGAAAATCTATATCTAAAGAAATTCAAGATGACTATGAACAGAAGTCTGATTCAGCTAATTGAAGCCTTATTTCTACTTATTTCTGTAAGTTTTCATCTAGCGAACGCAAACGAGTCTGGCTTCCAAGAAACTATAGTGGATGTCGATTATGCAGAATTTGTCCTTCACATATGGCAGCCAAAGGCGGACAATTTTGAAACAGTATTTGCCCTTCCAGGATCAGGCGCTGACGTTTCTCGGTACAAATATATAGGACCACTCTTAGCAGAATCCGGATATAGAGTAATAGCCGTTAATCAGCGGGGCATATTAGGGTCTACTGGAAAACTTGAGCAACTTTCCTTAAGAGATTTAGCAGGTGACATCATATCAATAGCGGACGAATTAGAAATTAATAAGTTTCATATGGTGGGCTGGGCGTTCGGAAATCGGACTTCACGCATGTTGGCAACCTTGTATCCGACCCGATTAAAGAGCCTCATCCTTATAGCCGCGGGAGGCATGGTTCCAGCCTTAACGCAACCAGGAGAATTAGCACTGTTGCTCGACGATCAGAATCTTAGCGAAAAGAAGAAAATATACTTAGCTCGCAGAACGATGTTTTCGCCCGCTACTGATGAAAAGATTATACGAGAGTATGTAAGGGAACTCACTTACTGGCCAGAAGCACGGGTAGGGCAAAGGCGAGCTAATCAAAATACCCCAGTAGAGGATTGGATTGCAGGGGGCAACGGACCAATACTGATGATTATGGGAGTTGATGACCTAACTGCTCCGATAGAAAACGGATACCTCATGAAAGCTGCGCATAATGATAGGCTTACACTAGTCCCGTTAGAAAAAACAGGTCATGCTGTCGGGCTGGAAAAACCAGAACTTGTCGCAAAATCTATGATTCAATTCCTGCGAAAAAACTCTATAAGATAATTCCATCTAAGCCTCTTTTGTAGGAAAGTATTGCAACCAATTCTAAGGCGAGTAACCATCCGGACTATATTTAATAGCACCCGGAAACTCCATCTTACGGATATTAGAATGACCCACATAGATAGCGTCCTCGGCTTCCCTCTTGTCACTATACTCATACATCCACAGATCTTCTTGCTCTCTAGAAGGCAACTCTCCGCTCAACGCGATACGAATTATTTTTTCGACTTGCTCTGGCTTATCTCGCTGTGGATAGTGCCCCGCCGTTGGTAGAACCCAAAAGGAACTTTCAACTTCCCGCTCATTTAAATAATTAAGCCATACGTAGTTTGGAATACGAATCGGATTAACTGTATCTGTAAGACCCCAAAGATAGGCCACAGGCACGGGACTTCTCGGGAGATTATCTAACCAGCGAAACTCATTTTCTGCTCTCTCAAGCAAATATTTACCAACATGCAAGAGGGCGCTGACTCCATCATTAAAAGCAAAGATATCAGCAAAGGCAACGTCTACCGGATCACCCTCAGTTAAACGCGGTCGTGTTCTTCTAAGCTCAATCATTCTCGGCCCACGCACTGGGTCTAGAATCGAAGTCTGGAATTCTCGAAGATTTGCTAAAGGCAGAAACATCCCACTATTGGAGAGAAAGTGATAGTTAATAGTATATCTGGGGTTAGGATTTTCAATATAGTTTCCAATGAACGCCAAACCGATACTGACCCCTCGGTCGTGTGTGTACATCGCAAAATCGTCGAAATGCACTACCTCACTCACAAAGTAATCAAGTATCTGTGCATTTTCTGCCAGCATGTAAGAAAATCCGTCTAAGGGTTTATCTGAAAAGCCTGAACCGGGAAAATCTAAAGCTGCGATATAGTAGTCATCCTCCAATAACGGAATTAGCGCATGGAAATCAAAAGAAGAATTCGGGAAGCCGTGAACGATTAGTAGTTTTGGCTTTTCAGGGTCACCCCAGGTGCGGTAAAAGACATCTACTTCAGCACTATTATTATTTTTTGTAGTCGAAGCCCACTGAAAATAGTCTCCACCCTCAAACCATTCTTGAGATAACTCAGAATTAAAAATGAAATCTTCCGGCTGGCTATAAACGGAGAGCGAGCAAACATAAGAGAAAACAAAAATAATTAACGTAAGCTGCTTCATTTTTTCTCTCTTTTTTGGTTAAAAAGGGCGGAGAGACCGCCCTTAACCCTGACACTATTCGGATACGTTAACTGTAATCCAGGCGTCCTGATAGAGGCCACCATCATCTGCTCGACCCCAAAGTAAATACTCACCAGGTTCACTAAAGGTAGCATTGACCTCATAAATACCATCTTCCGGAATAGGCGGAGGAAGGAAAAGAGCACCCCATGGCGAGTTAGCGCTTGTGCGCGTATCTTCCCAAACTTTAACCTGCTGCGGGTCGAAGGTCACTTCACCAGGGCCGCGCCACTTATTCCATGAGTAATAAAGACCATTTACTTTGTCTACAGTAGGTTTAACTGGAGGGCTCATCATCCGACGTTGTAGTACATTTGTTTCAGTGATAAAAGCCGCTGCCAATGCGCCACCAGCAAATTCGGCAAACACCCTTGCCTGTTCTACAGGGTCTGAAGGCTCAGGAAGCCCGTCATCAGCCACAAGTGTTTGCAAATTAAGAGGCTCTGCAACCCGCGCAACACGAATATTATCGCCCTGCACTGTCACTACCGGTGGAATATTTGCTCGGGACTCTGGTGAACTCGTTCCGGCTCCGAGTGAACCAGTTTCAGATGCTATCACCATGTTGTCCACTAGGTAATCAGACTTGAGAGTTGCATAGGCCTTTCTTTCAACGCCATTCACTTTGAGCGTCCATACCAGCTCACGATCACCCCAGTCAGAGGGAACGGTTACCTCAAAAGTAAATCTATTTCTGCGCGGTAAAAAGTGAGTTGGCTGCCCTCTATCGGCGTCGCCAGGTGCGAAAAAATTCTCGTCTCCCACGGACACATCCGGCGCTTCCTCCCAGTTCTCGTTCATGTATCCAAACATCATATTAAAGGAACCATCCGGATTTGGTCGCCAACCTTCAAATGCAGGCTCAACATGTTGACCAGTCCTATAGGTTTGCGCTACGCCAACGGTTGAACAGCAAACGCTTACCAATAAAATTATAGTTGCAAATATGCCCTTAGATTCAAGGGTAGTTAACTCTTTATTCATGATTTTCAAAATCCCCCCATACATTTTTTACCGTCAATCTGAAGCCGCTTCACTTTCTACCATAGGCGCTACCAGCGGCGCTCCACAGAGAGGGCATCCGATAACATGGTCGTTTGGCCTAAGGCTTAAAGCTCTTCGACGATTTTCCATTTCTTCAAAAAATTGGTCTTCATCCATCTTCACGCGCATGCCTAAATCAATAAACATATTAGTCACAGAACGATTACCCGATCCCTGCCAGTTTCTTGAATCTGGCACATTTGGATTTGTTTCTGTGTTATTCATATAACCCACGATGTGAAGAATTGTTCCCTTTGGAAGCAATGGAGTAGCGTCATTTTCATAAGCATAACCGCGCACCCAATTATGGTCATAGCCCACACAAGAGAGCGTTTCTACTGTATACCCCCAAATGGCCTCCAAACACATGCGCTCCCCCGGCGCATGCAAATGAGGTTCAAAAGTAATAATTTTTGTGTGATCTTCCAAGACGGTATACGCATGTAGTTCCTGATTGTTTTGATTTCCTGTAATGCTTATATCTACACCGTTACCTAATCCAAGAAGTACTCGCTCATATTTAGGCTCATAATCCTCAGGGTGAAACCGAAATCCTATCTCCAAGTGGCCAGT
>JAQWOJ010000065.1 GCA_029245905.1 Gammaproteobacteria bacterium | reverse complement strand
CTTTAATTGGATTCATGCCCTCTCCGACAGATGCATCCGTCCTTCAGTCGTTGTGGACAGTCGCAAGGGCAAAAGAATTTGGAAGGAGGGCTTCGAAAGACGAGTCACGCTTTGACTTTACCGTTGGCTACATTACTAGCTGTGTCTTAGCCCTGTTTTTCCTTTTTTTAGGTACGGCCGTACTTCATGGGGGCGGCATAGAAATGCCTACTGATAATGCTGGTTTTGCAAGGAGATTACTCGAAGTATATACGTCGCTTATAGGAGACTGGAGCTACTATATCATCGCTGTAACGGCTCTGTTTGTAATGTTGTCGACGACTTTAACTGTGCTCGACGGAATGACGAGGATGGCTGTTGCAATTGGCTCTGAAACATCGCCAAATAAAAGATGGCAGAGTAACGCGGTTTACGGGATAGTGTTGACGATTTTGTGTTGCTCTTCGCTACTTGTCATCCAGCTCTTTCTCAGTTCCTTCACGCGTTTTATGGATATGACATCCGTAATAGTGTTTTTAATCGGTCCCTTCCTGGCTTTGCTAAACCATAAAGCAATATTTAGTGATGAAATCGAAAAAGGAAAGCAACCGGGTGACGTAATGAGGGTTTGGAGTATCGTAAGCATAGCTAGTCTTTTTGTCCTAATGCTAGTTTACATCTACTTTCGACTTGCCTGACGAGCCTTTTTGATGCGGGTAGTCACGTTCTAGTGCAGATATAAAATAGACCTAATCTAGCAGCTAAGAGAGAAATTTAAGTATGAATGATTTAAGTTGGGGCGAATTTGAGAGAATTGATTTAAGAGTTGGAACAATTATCGCGGCAGAAATATTTAAAGAAGCGATAAAACCGGCAATAAAGATGGAAATAGACTTTGGCGAAAAAATAGGCATTAAAAAATCGTCCGCTCAGATTACTGACCACTATCAACCAGAACAATTGATTGGAAAACAGGTGGCGGCCGTTGTTAATTTTCCAAAAAAACAAATAGGGCCTCTCATGTCCGAATGTCTTGTTACGGGATTCGCCCAAAACGATGGCAGTATAATTCTGGCTGTGCCAGACCAGAAGGCGACTAATGGCTCAAGATTGGTGTGAGAAATAAAAATCTAGATTTCGCCTTTCTGAGCCTCTGAAAGTACGGCCTTCAATCTGAATTGAAGTCTCTGCGGTAATTTCAATATTAAGATGATGAGTTATCATTGGCAGAATATCTGCAATGGCAGGAATACTATAGAAGCTGTGGTTAAAAGTTTTTGTATTTGTCGCAATCCAAGTGTTTTTATTAAGGCCTTTTTGGACGCCATGGTTTTCACCGATAGTTAATTCGCAACCGTGATCGGTTGCGGCTACTAGTCCGCAGCCCTCGTCTTATTCCTAAGGTCTGTGTTCTATGGGGTGTCAAATCCTAACAGATCAGCAAGGATCTCTGTTAGAATTTGAGGCGATTTTTTAATTCGCACTCGCTCAGCTAAAGGCGGTAATGCAGGCAATCCTCTCTATTGCAATTGTTACGGTATTAACCACGACCCTAGTATTGGCCTGGCGCTGGAGATCTGTAAAACTGACTGGCCAAACGCCAACACGCCTATTTGCCTTCTTCGCTATCTTATGTACTTCGGGTCTAGATGTTGGGCTAATTATGTTGCCCCTAACTGAATTCTCTATATATGAATCGGAATACGTTTACGGATTCACTAATCCACTCGCTATTGAGTTTGGTTTTTGGGGGTTTATGATCTGGAGTTTCTATTTTTTGACGACGATCTATTTTTGTATTGTTGAGCCTCATGTAAAAATATTTGAGATCAAAGTAATTAAAATAATCAATGTTGGAATCATTATTGCGACCTGTGCGTTTACTGGATATTTATTTTTAACTTCTCTGCCGATATATATCGAAGGCATTACGCAAGGCTTTCGGTACGTTGTAGTAGCACTTGTCGTGTTTTTAGCGGTTTTGTCTAGTACTGATATTCGCTTTGTGAAAATGTTAAGTCTGTCGTCGACTTGGTTGTTCTTTTGTTTAATCTTAGTAATGTGGATATACAGTGATGTCGGATTAAATGGATTGGCCACTAATTTAATGCAGATTGGCGGTTATTTCGGTAGCCTCCATGAATTCATTTTACCTATTTCTGAGCAGCATACCTTCTACCTTTTTTGGTGGTTTGCTTGGAGTATTATGATCGGTCAATTCGTCGCCCGTTTCTTAGGAGGTCTCAGGACTTGGGAGTTGCTGTTGGCGTTATTGATTATTCCATCGCTTCCGATTGCAGTATGGTTTTCAGTCCTGTTTGGAATTTATGAAAAGGGTCAAGAAATTAACAACGTGGTTAATATAATGATGGTTTTAGTGGGCATGGTGTTTGTCATAAATTCTTTAGACTCATTAACGAGGCTGTATACGGAAAGTATGGACTGGACAGCTAATCGTGTCGGGCGCCGGAAATACGTTGCTGCGCATTGGGCTCTTCTCTACAGTCTTATTCTTTTGTACCAATTCACACCGTTAGAAATCGAATGGATTGGTCTCCTAGTGATTGCCCTTTATGCCGCTGTAGCAATTTTAGTAACCTTCCGTCGAAAAAGATTAATGGAAATTTCTAGCATACAGACCAGATAACATTACAGGATGAAGATGGACGAATTTGATTTCATTATAGTTGGTGCAGGCTCGGCAGGCTGTGTACTGGCTAACAGAATATCAGCGGACGACGCGAACCGAGTGCTGCTCGTGGAAGCTGGGGGTGACGATAAAAATGTCTTGGTAAGAATGCCTTCAGCATTATCCCATCCAATGGGAATGGAGAGATTTAATTGGGGTTACTATTCTGACCCTGAACCAGCCCTCAATGGCAGGAAAATCTCTTGTCCAAGAGGAAAAGGGCTTGGGGGTACGTCCTCTATTAACGGAATGGTTTATGTTCGAGGGAATGCTTGGGATTTCGAGGAGTGGGAATCACTAGGTGCGAATAGCTGGGGCTATCGGGATTGTTTGCCTTACTTTAAACGTTCTGAGTCATGGATAGGAGGTGGAGATATATATCGTGGCGACGATGGGCCGCTCGGTGTATGTGCTGGCAACAATATGCGATTGAATCCGCTCTATAGGGCCTTTATCGATGCTGGGATAGAAGCTGGATATCCTGAAACTCAGGACTACAACGGAGAATTTCAGGAAGGGTTCGGTCCGATGCATATGACAGTCCGTGGCGGTGTGCGAGAGTCGGCTTCACGCGCCTATTTGGATCCTGTAAAAAAGCGATCAAATCTAACGGTTATCAAAAGAGCGCTAGTTCACCGTGTTGATATTGAGCAGGGTCGTGCAACTGGTATACGGTTTACGATTGGAAAAGAGCTGTTTGATGTCCGTGCACGACGCGAAGTAATTCTGGCTGCTGGAGCTATTGGCTCGCCCACGTTGTTGCAACTTTCGGGGGTCGGAAATCAAGTGAGTTTGGAGTCTGCTGGAGTAAAACCCAAGCACATTCTTCCAGGAGTGGGAGAAAATCTGCAAGATCATTTAGAAATTTACTTCCAATATCACTGTAAAGAACCGGTTAGTTTGAATAAAAAACTCACGTTATTCAGTAAACTTTTTATAGGGGCCAGGTGGTTGTTATTAAAAAAAGGCCTTGGCGCTACGAATCATTTTGAATCTTGCGCATTTATCCGCTCTAGGAATGGTTTGAAATCGCCGGACATTCAGTATCATTTTTTACCAGCGGCGATGCGTTATGACGGGGAACCTTCGATAAAGGGGCATGGATTTCAAGTGCACGTTGGTCCAAATAAACCAAAAAGCCGAGGGCGCGTGCGAATTAAAAAAGGGGACGTCACGGAAGCGCCTAGCATCCTTTTCAATTACTATCAGCATGAAGATGACGTGAAAGCCTGGAGGCAATGCGTGCGATTAACACGTGAGATCCTTCAGCAGTCGGCTATGGATGAATATCGTGGTGCGGAGATTCAACCCGGAATTGATATTCAAAGTGATGCTGAAATAGATTCCTGGGTTAAAGAAAACGTTGAAAGTGCCTATCATCCTGCGGGTACTTGCAAAATGGGCGCAAATGATGATCCCTCTGCTGTCGTCGATTCAGACTGTTTAGTATTCGGTTTGAGCAATTTGAGAATTATAGACGCTTCGATCTTTCCGACTCTGCCCAACGGTAATATTAACGCGCCGGTGATAATGGCTGCTGAGAAGATGTCAGACGTGATTTTGGGGCTTACACCGTTACCACCAGCAAACGTAAAAATTGATTTGCCGGAGGGCTGGCAAAATAGTCAACGATGAGAATGAATTTAGAGCTGTTCGAGATTCCTCTACTGAGAAACCTTTTTAAGGTTGTCTCGATCGTTCCTTGCGCCATTAAGATCAGAGATGGCGCCCGCTTGCGGCGAAGCGCCTTTATTTAACATTTTATACCAGTCCTTAAACGGACCTGTAGTGTTTTGCCAGAAGGATCTATAGTCATGTTGAGTGTGCGGTCCTATTCCCCATGGCGTGTATTCATCTTTTTCGGGGATGTATAGTGTGCCGAACAGCCGATCGTAAATGCTAGTGACAGCGGCCATATTGGTATCCCAGTGCTTTTCTAGATAGCTGTGATGAGTGTGATGCATGGCTGGACTTTGTATCCACCTGGAGAGCCATCGAGGGTAGTGCAGCTGTATATGATAATGTCGAAATGCTCCCGTAAGTCCAAAAATAAAAGAAAAAAACCCTGCGCCTAAAATGGTAGCTGGGGTGATGCCGCCATTGAACAAGTAGGCAAATGTTCCAGCGACAAGAGCAAATGAGAATGCGGAGCCTCCCGCCCAAATCGGTCCTGCAAGGAAGTGTTCGCGTGACCGTGTTAATGGAGTGAGGACTTCGGCAGAATGGTGAACTTTATGAATCACCCAGAGTGCTGGTATTTTATGCATAGAATAGTGAGTGATAAAAAAAACAAAGTCGTAACAAAGTAGGCTCACCATCGCATAAAGCAGCATCCAGACAAAAGTGGATTCCAGTTCTGGAGATGGTCCAAATGAAAAACCTAAAAGACTAATTACCGCTTGTTCTGTGGTCGGGCCTATCGTTGAAAATAGCGCAACCACCCAAAGTGGGCGAAGGCACCGCTCTAATATCCATAGCCCGATATCGACTCTTGCTGAGACGTGTGCGTATATATCTTTGGGGAATAGGAATTCCAACAGTTTAGCCTTCCGCTCACGACCTTCAGAGTTCTTGGATCCATGACCTTTGTAGACTACGAATAGGATGAGTGAGAGTGAGACCATGATTAGCAAACGATCCCAGCGCAGATCGTTTGGGATATTTGATGAGGTCATTTCCCAGATAAATCGAGTGGATTGTTGCACGATATCGGTAAATGGCCCGACAATTGTCTCGGATTGCATTTTAGTATTTATTTCATTGGCTGTTCGGTAAAAATTTTGAGCTAAGTCGCTCCTGTACCTATAGTTTAACTAGTTTTAGAATAGATGTTTAGAGTTTATGAAACTGATACTCGACAGAAAGCTAGGTTAGACGACTCGAATTCTCGAAGAAAATGTCCAGTAAAATAATTTAGTGGCGTTCTTTTTTTCTTTCAGGTTGATCCTTCTGTTTAGTTTAGTAGAATCTTCTCTTATCAATCGTAAACGGACCGATCTCAATGAATTTAATGTCTCGTGCCTCGATATTGCTTGCCCTTCTTTCTTGTAGTTATTCCGTAATGGGGCAATCTCCACTTCATATGCGCTCATCTAGTGTATGTTTATCCGAGTTAGGTGGCCAAACATGGATCGAAGGTTCTACTTTTGTTATGGGCGACGATATGGGATACATCGAAGAATCGCCGGCTCACGAGGTTGAGGTATCCGGATTCTGGATTGACACCCACGAAGTGACTAACGCCCAGTTCAGTAACTTTGTGCAAGAGACAGGTTACGTTAGTGTTGCTGAGCGTTTGCCGGATCCTTCTGATTGGCCCGCTGATGTGCCCGCGGACTTCCTGAAGCCAGGCTCAGTTCTATTCACCCCCCCAAACGAAGGAGGTTCGATAAACAATTGGTGGTCTTGGGTTGCTGGCGCTAATTGGCAACAGCCAAACGGTCCTGGTAGTGGGATAGTTGGTAGGGAAAACTTTCCGGTTATCCATATTGCCTTTGAGGATGCTGCGGCCTATGCGAGTTGGGCAGGAAGGGCTTTGCCCACCGAGGCGCAATTTGAACTGGCGGCGCGCAATAAAGGAAGCGGTCGGTTTGCTTGGGGTGGAGATGAACTTGCACCTGGCGGTCATCATAGAGCCAATACCTGGCAGGGAATTTTTCCTTCGGAGAATACTAGAGAGGATGGTCATAAAGGCTTGGCGCCGGTAGGCTGTTTTGATGCTAATGATTACGGTGCATATGATTTAATTGGGAATGTTTGGGAATGGACTTCAAATTGGTACTACCCAGGGCATATTCCCTCTGACTCATCCGATCCGGAAGGCCCGGCTCAGGAAGAAAGTTACAGCGCTAATCACGGAAAAGCAGTTGCGCGAGTAATTAAGGGTGGTTCGTTTTTATGTGCTGACAATTACTGTTATCGGTTTAGGCCCGCAGCGAGAGAGTCTCAGGACAGTGGTTTGGGAACCAGTCACATTGGCTTCAGAACCGTGCTTAATATCAATTAAATCAACTGGGCGCTATAGTAAAACGGCCTCTCGCTCTTGCTTGACCCCTTGCATCGTAATTGGCAGAATCGTTGGAAGTGTCCGTCTATATGCAGAACAAAAATAAGAGGCTAGCTAAATGGCAATTCGTTTTAATTTCAGCTCAATACTTTTAACTGGGACATTGCTGGTCATGGCATTGGCCAGTAATTCAGCAATTACTCAGGATATAGGCGATTACGAACCCGAAAAAGCTTGGGATGGGAATCCCGACCTTAATGGAGTTTGGCAAGCGATTGGAACGGCTCATTGGGATCTTGAGGACCATGAGGCGAGCGCCGGCTTGCCCGAGATGGGGGCCATAGGGTCTGTCCCTCCGGGTCAAGGTGTAGTTGTTGGTGGAGAGATTCCTTATCAAGATTGGGCGTTGGAAAGGAGACGAGAGAATTGGGCAAGCCGACCTACAGGGGACCCCGAAACTAAGTGCTATCTGCCAGGTGTACCGAGAGCGACTTATTTGCCTTATCCCTTTCAGATACTTCAGGGCACGGACAGGATTATGATTGTTTATGGTTTCGCTGAGGCGAATCGAACAATCCATATGGATGTGGTAAACCCAGAGTCGCCGCCTTTAGACACTTGGATGGGACGTTCATACGGCAATTGGGATGGGAATACGTTAGTGGTCGATGCGCAAGGCTTTACTGGCGAGGCTTGGTTTGATCGAGCGGGAAACTTTGCCAGCAATGCTCTGAGGGTAACGGAGCGCTACACGCCCATAAACCCCAACGCAATGTTATATGAGGCCACTATTGAGGATCCGACTGTATTTACTCGACCTTGGCAGATTAGAATGCCACTCTACCGGCGTCTGGAATCCAACGCGCGAGTTGTGGAATATAAGTGTGTCGAATTCTCTGAAGAAATTTTGTATGGTCATCTGATGAAGAGAGAGGATTAAAGAGGATAGTCTTAAGCTAATGAGTAATTAAAATCGCGCAACAAATAAAAATATCAATCAAGCGGAGGTTCGCACCATGAAGTGTCGTACCACAGATAAGAATTTTTTCATTAATCCATTCAAAATTGGCGTTAAATCACTGGTCTTGCTAACTATGTCATTCGCAGTTAATGCTGCGACACCAAACCATATAACCATAGCGCTTTCTAGTATTAGTGAAGCTGTAGGCTGGTATGAAGAGTATCTTGACTGCCAAGTTATAACAGGTAGGGAGGATACGGTTAATTGTGGGAACACGGAAATCGAATTCTTCTTGGGTCGAACGGTGGGAGGAAGTGCTGGTACGGGAGTAGATCGCATCGGTTTCTCTGTTCCAGACTTAGATGCAAAAATGGCGGACCTTGAATCTGTCGGTGTGAGTGGCGCGGGTGTCAGGCTTGTTCGTTTCGATGACGGCTCCCTGGTTCGCGATATTCCTGGCCTATATAAGACCGCTTTTATAACGGATCCGTGGGGAACAAAGATCGAATTGGTTCAAGATAAAAATCTACTCGGATTCCATCACATTCAGTTGAACTCGGTGGATCCTGACGCAGCCCTAGATTGGTACAACCGTGTCCTAGGTGGTGAAAGGGCGAGCTTGAATGGGATACTCGATGGCGTGCTCTTTGACGACATCTGGTTGTTCGCCTCGAAATACACGGATGGTCGTCCAGGTATGACTCAGGGTCGAACGATTGACCATATCGGTTTCGAAGTCGCCGATCTTGATGAAGCTGCTCTGCAAATGAGTCGCCTCGCCGTGGAGTTTCGGCAAGACCCTATGGTGCCGGATAACGCTCGGTCAAACGCGAAACAGGCCTTTGTTCTCGGGCCAGACGGCGTAATGATCGCTATCGTTGAGCCCGGCTGGGAGGGAGTTGAAGAGGAAATTGTGATGGCCAGCACCGAATCGGCGGAACTTTATGTTGTGCCTAGGACTCCTTGGGGAGAGCCTGATCTGCAGGGGATTTGGACCGCAGATGCTGCGCACGGCATCCCCCTGCAGCGTGGTGTTGATATTGCAGGGACAGATGAGTTGACTCCCGAAGAAGCTGCTGCCCGCAGAGAGCGCGGTACCTTAAATAGCATCTGGGGTTATGACAGGGAATGGCGGGATACTACGCTGGGGTATGTGACGTCTGCGCCCTCAAGACAGATAGCCATGGTAATCGACCCCCCCAATGGTCAGCTCCCCGAAACCACGGCGGCTTATAAGGAATTGGTTGCTAAAGCTCCCCCCAGAATCCCGCCGCAACGCGCAAGAACGCCGGTAGACTTAGGAACTTATGTTCGGTGCATTACGCGTGGGCCTATCGGCATGATGATGCCCAGTATTTACAACAACGGATTACAGATTCTGCAGAGCCCTGGCAACATTGCGATCCAGAAGGAAATGATTCATGAGACCCGAGTAATATCTACCGAGCCGCGGGAAGGGCTTGGTGATGGTCTGAAAACCTGGTTGGGTGATTCACATGGGCGATGGGAAGATGACACCCTGGTGGTGGAGGTGAGAAACCTCAATGGTAGAACATCTTATCTTGGGTCCAGTGAAAACATGAAGTTAACACAACGATTTACCAGAACCGGACCCGATACTTTGGAGTACAGTTTCACAGTAGAAGATCCTTCGGTGTGGACCGAGCCCTGGACAGGTATGTTTACCTTTATAAAAGATGAAAACCAAATTGAGTTGGTTGAGTATGCGTGTCACGAGGGAAATTACGGAATGACTAATACACTGAGTGCGGCTCGAACGATTGATGCGCGGGAAGCAGAAGAGGTTGAATATCAGGAATAATCGCCTACAGAATATTAACTGCATAATAACTAAAGAGGTAAAGCGAATGCGTTTACTAATCAGTTTAATTGGTGTGTCGGGTATGCTCTTTCTTGCCTTCTCAGCTGTGCAGGCTCACCACGCATTTTCGGGTGAATTTGATTCAACGAGGCCCGTTAACTTGCGAGGCAAAGTTGTCCGTATGGAATGGATTAACCCGCACGCCTGGTTGCATCTTTCCGTTGTAAATGAAGATGGTGAAGAAGAAGTTTGGATGATCGAAGCTGGTCCACCTGGCGCCTTAGTGCGGAGAGGATGGAGAAAAGATTCTGTGCTACCTGGAATAGAATTAGTTGTTCAGGGTTACCATGCGATTGATGGGGGTAATAGGGCAAATGGTCGTGAAGTGACGTTCCCCGACGGGCGCAGATTATTCGCTGGCTCTTCTGGGACCGGAGCCCCGGTAGATGGCACTGATCCGACAGAGCAGTAGCCAACTGTCAAAAAGAGAACGTACTAAAAGAACACGTTTTCTTTCTTGAAATCAGTTGCAACGTTGCGAAGCAACAGGCTCTGGCAGCACTAATGGTGCGGGATTCACTCTCGACTCACTGGCTAATTGTTCAAATGCCGTTTGTTGTAGGGCATTAACCTGTGGCCTAGACATACCAAGTTCATAGCCGGAACATTCATTCTCACCAAGAGACCTTGGGTCCAGTCCTGTTACATTCCCAAAAACGACTAAAGCTTCGAGGTAATATCCATAGTTACTGGCATGATAGTGATCATACGTCCAGAGGTCTATCGTGTTGGGGTCGGCACCGTCGTAGGGGTTAGGGTCGGCAATTCCCGTTTTCATCGCCCGATTCCAAGCTTCACCAACTGGGTTTATCGCTTTTACAGCTGGAGCAGAGGCGGCTTTATCGTATCCTTCGCGAATGTCTTTCGCCATTTGATAAATTGGCTGATTAAACCACGGCCGGTCTTGCTGGTACGTGAGGTCAGCTCGGGACCATGTGGCAGTTAAATAGACTTCGACATCAGGATTTAATTTGTATAAGAATTCCGCCATTTTGGCGGTGGTCGCTATCAGCTCTGTTGGATCTCCAGGGTTATTAGCGTCTAATGTGCTATAACCATGCATAACTACTTTGTCCCACGGGCGACGTCCGATGACCCCAAGTTTCTCAGCGAGGTGAAAGTCGAGGCCGCTGCCGCTTCTGGTTTCTAGGTAAACATCATAATCGAGACCAGCTTGATCAGAAAAAGACTTAAAAAGTGCCGGGACGCCGCCGACGCCTTCATGATTTAAATCGGTCACAGTATGTGCTCTATAATGGCGGGTGCTGGACCCCCAGCCATACGTAAAACTGTTTCCAATAAATAATATGCTTGTTTCAGCAACGGCATGAAGGGTTGTGAACAGAAATGCTAGGCTGACAGAAAAGGCGGAGGTGAATTTCATATTGAACTCTCTAGTTATATAAAAGTAAAAATCATAAAAACTTTTATGAAACCTTTCTCCTAACGAAAAGCATCAAAGTCGGTGCCATCGTACCTGATGTAATGTACTAGATGGATAAGTTATATTCTTTACCTACTGAGGTGACATTTCTAAAGCCAGCTGATCCTCTTCGACTGTTTCTCCCTCGGAGATGTAAACCGATTCTACTGTTCCATCTGCAGGCGATTCATAGGGTACTTCCATTTTCATCACTTCGAGGATAAACAGAGTATCGCCAGCGCGCACTTTATCGCCGGATTTTTTCAGAATTTTCCAAACTGAGCCCCCCGTTTCCAATTCAATCTTTATCATGAGTAAAAGCTCCAGTGTGGTTATGGTCGGATAGAAAATCTTGAGGGCCCGAGTAATGTGGGTAAAAGTGGCTGTATACGATCGACCCAAAGGCAGAGCTGCAGCCTAGTCTGGCGGGGATCGATGAGGTCATGCACCCCAAACGCTTCAGCCCGAGGAAACGGTGATTGTTTGGCAGCTAGCTCATGTTCTAACTCCAGGCGTCGCTTTTCTGGATCAGGTGCTGCAGCAATTTCTCTTTGGAAGGCGACGGCTACACCGCCCTCTACAGGTAAGGGGCCGCTTTCAGCTGAAGGCCAGGCTAAAACAAATCCTTCAGGCCCGTAATGTGCTGCTTGAGCGACACCGAAAGACCGCCGAACCATTACAGAAGCCCATGGCACAGTAGTCATAGCCGCAGTTAGTACAGTGGATGTGCCGTGCCTAATGGTCGCTTCTTTCTCGGCTTGACTCCCAATCATGAAACCCGGTTCATCCACCAGACTAATAATCGGGAGGCTGAATGTCTCGCACAGTTCCATAAAGCGACGCGCTTTATTCGCTCCATCTGCGGTCATTGCTCCGGCAAGAAATTTACAGTTGTTCGCCCAAACACCCACTGGTTGTCCATTTAGTCGGGCAAGCCCAGTAATTTGAGAACGGCCGTAGCCAGCGCCGATCTCAAAGAAGCTGGTCTGATCGCACACCGCCTGGATAACTTGGCGCATGTCGAATGATTTTCTTCGATCGTTAGGCACAATATTAAGTAAGTATTCTTCGGCTCTTTCGACGGGGTCATCGGAGTCAATCACTGGTGCCAGCTGATAGATATTATTTGGCATAAAAGAAAGAAACCGTCGGATTTCTTTTAAGCAGGTTTCCTCATCTTCTGCTCCATTGTCCACCGTTCCGTTTTTTGTGTGAACTTTCCAGCCCCCGAGTTCTTCTTTCGTCTTTTGCTCGCCCATTGCCCTCGCTACCACAGCTGGGCCAGCGGTCAAGATCTGGGCGGTCGTCTTTGACATGACAGAGAAGTGTGAAGCAACAAGTCGACCGGCTGGAAGGCCCGCCACCGCCCCAAGGGCTGCGGTCGCAACCGGGACTGTAGCCATCGCTTCTGCAACCGAAACAAACCTAGCGGGCGCATTGACGGGGGCCGGCATTGTTTGGCCTTTCCCTCCTACACTGCCCCCCGATCCCTCATGAAGACGGATAAGCGGCACCTTAAATTGCACGGCTAACTCTTCCGCATAGACGCTTTTGCGTAATCCTGCGGGAGAGGGAGACCCGCCTCTCATGGTAAAGTCCTCTCCCCCGACAACTACACGTCGTCCGTCTATTTTACCAAAACCTAGAACGAAATTTGCGGGATCAAACGTCCTTAGTTTACCTCCGTCGTCGTAACTAGCGGCTCCTGCTGCGAGGCCAACCTCTTCGAAGCTTTGATGATCCAGCAGCTTATCTATCCTTTCTCTAACGGTGAGGCGCCCTCTCTCGTGGTGTTTAGCAATAGCCTCGGCGCCACCTTGTTGGCGTGCGAGTTGTCTGCGCTCGGTTATCTCATCCGTCTCTTTCTTCCAGCTCATCGGTATATGATATTCAAGTTCTGCCAACAAGCAAAGTGGGGTTTTTCAATGCTTGCTGTCTTGAAAAAAGGGGTGTTGTTTTTGCGAACCCGGTTACTAATTGAAGTTTTTAACCCGAGATTAGTCGGGAAGAGAAGCTATCTTACCGACGATTTGTCGACCCGGTCGTGTCGGTGTAATAATTTATTTTGGGAAATCAGGAGGAATCTGGCTGTTGGGATAGAATTATCTTTCTATATTTAAGGGCTAGTAGTTCTGCCAGCGGACTAAATTAGCGTATGAAGGTTCACTTTCTGATGGTCTTTAGGAAAACTTCTATAACTTGTCGAGTTTTTTTCCTATATTCAGCTTTGGAGGCTGAGCTTTTTTTGACCCCACTAATTGATGATAGTAACAATTCAACAAATGCTTTATGAGATAGGGGGTTATTTTGAAAGTTAACTTCGCCAGATTGGTCTGCCGTTTTCAGTTCTTTTACAAGCGCTGCTACAAGACTGGACCGCCCCTCAATCATTATATCTGAGGCTAGGTTTGCATTTACATCAATGAGTTCATCACCGTGGGGTGAGCTAGCAACGGGCTCTGTGTATGTTCTTTCAAAGGTCTTTATCCCGTCAATGAAACGTGTTGTTATGGGTTGATTTTTTAACAAAGCAGCCCTTGCTTCTTTAAGGGCGATTTTTATGCGGTGCCCGGCCAGCTCCGTGAATAGGTGTTCTTTGTTTTCAAACATTAAGTAGAGAGCGGGTCTAGATATTCCGGCAGCTGTGGCGATATCATTCATTGTCGTGCGTTTGAAGCCATATTGAGCAAAGACGTTTGCCGCTGCGTCTAATATGCTGCTTTTTTTGGCATTTTTCTGGGCTGGAGATTGCTTCGACTTGCTCATCTGTCGCATCTTATCTTAAATTATTAACTGAGTCAGTTAGCTAAGCATGATAGACAAAATGACGTTAATTGATTAAAATGTCAAAAGTTATAATTTGGGTCGTAATGTTGTCTAAGTCGCCCCTTATGCCCTTTCGTGATTGAACTCAAAAAGAGAAACGAGCAGGCAAACTTTTAACGATATTTTTTGGATGTTGGAGAGATTGATGAGTATTTCCTTTTTAGTAAATGGTATTCAGCGAACGCTAGATGCCGACCCCTCTAAGCCGCTGCTGTGGGTGATTCGCGAGGAGCTTGGCTTGACGGGAACAAAATTTGGGTGCGGCATATCGCAGTGCGGTGCATGCACGGTCCAGGTAGATGGGGAGGCAATTCGCTCATGTGTCACTCCAATTTCTATGGTCGAGGGTAAACAGATAACCACAATAGAGGGATTGAGTTCTGGATTGGGCGATCTGCATCCTCTCCAACAGGCATGGATTGAGCACCAGGTGCCTCAGTGCGGTTACTGTCAGTCAGGCCAACTGATGTCGGCTTCGGCGCTACTTGCCAGCAACCCTAATCCCACAGATTCAGAGATTGACGAGGCGATGGAGGGCAATATCTGTCGATGTGGAATGTATGGACGCATACGGACAGCAATTAAATCTGTTAACTCTTCTAACGTTGCATCCAGCGAAGGGCAGAAACTTTACTATAACGCAACGGAGGTCGATTATGTCTAAGTGGACTCGACGAGCATTTATAACGAGTGGTATCGTTGCCGGCGGAGGTCTCATGGTTGGCATCGCAATGCGACCGGGAAATCAGGTTAAGGAGCTAGCCAACAAAATAGGGGAGGAATTTGATGATCTGGTTCATACCTACATCAAGATAGACAGCGATAACGTTGTAACAGCTATTATTCCCCATTCGGAAATGGGCCAAGGTGTGCATACTGCTTTGGGCCAAATGTTGGCTGAGGAGCTCGATGCTGACTGGGATCAGGTCAAAGTAGAGGAGGCTCCAGCTATTGGTGAGTACGCTTCTTATTCGGCCGGCCGCCGTTATCTGCTGTCGGGTATCGATTTTCCGAACGTATTGATACCCACCGTGGATGGCATGATGATGCGGGTTGCTGACACCCTAAACATGCAAATTACTGGCGGCAGCTTGAGTGTTCGTTCAACTGGCTTCCTTGCCATGCGCGTTGCCGGTGCTGCAACACGAGAGATGATGCAGGCAGCTGCCGCAGAATCCTGGGGAGTGCCCTTGAACGAGGTCACGACAGAAAATAGCTACGCAGTGCATGAGCTGACTAATCGAAGAGAGCCTTATGCAGCATTTGCTGGAGCGGTGGCAGAGATGAAGCCTTCACAAACGCCCTCTTTCAAGGACCCATCTAGTTATAAGATTGTTGGTAAATATGTTCCTAGACGAGACATTCCGGCTAAGGTCGATGGGTCGGCCAAGTTTGCCTTAGATGTTCGAGTACCAGAAATGACTTATGCAAGCGTCATGCGCTCGCCCGTGCCCGGGGGTAGCTTGGTTTCGGTGGACGATAGCGCAGCGAGAGCCATTCAGGGCGTTATAGACGTGGTCGCGATACCAGCAACTTCAGTTACAAACATGCTTGGAGAAATGCGCTCCAGCGACGCAGTGGCTGTAGTTGCGGACAGTTATTGGACCGCGAGCAGGGCGGTAAGAGCCCTCAAAATCACTTGGAGTGAAACCGAATACGATGCAGTTTCTAGCGATTCAATCTATGCGCAGTTTGATCGCGATATTTCAGCTGGTTCTGAACGCAGCGCTGACCGCCTAGAAGGCGAGGTGGCGGCGGCGTTTTCTGGAGCTGCGAGAGTGATTGACGCTGACTACCATGTACCGTTCCTCGCCCACACCTGTATGGAGCCATTGAATGCGACCGCCGACGTGCGGAGTGACAGTGCCGAAATCTGGGTGGGATGTCAGAATCCTTTGGGCTTTCGTCGGGTTGTGGCGGACGTGCTGGAAATGGATCCAGAAAACGTGACCTTGAATAACCACATCATGGGTGGCGGATTTGGCCGTAAAGCATTACAGGATTATGCGATACAAGTGGCGCTGCTCTCGAAAGCAGTAGGAAGACCTGTGCAGTTAATTTGGTCAAGAGAAGAAGACGTCCGCCAAGATTTCTATCGACCAGCAGTCCAGAGCCGCTTTCGAGCAGCTTTCGATGAGCAGGACAATTTACTCGCATGGCAGAATACATACACTAACAAAAATGAGCCAATTGAAGCGCCCCTTATTCCTTACGCTGTAGCCGCTCAGGATATCGGATACGTCAGTAGTCCAATACATGTGCCATTTGGCGCTTGGCGAAGTGTCGACCATTCGCAGCACGGGTTCTTTACTGAATCATTTATTGATGAGGTTGCTAACACTGTAGGTAAAGATTCTTATGAGCTTCGTGCAGAGTTACTTAGAGATAACCCTAGACATTTAGCTGTTCTTACGAAAGCGGCAGAAGAGGCAGATTGGAGCACTCCACTTCCAGAAGGTAGGGGAAGGGGGATTTCTCTCCAAGAATCGTTTGGTTCTATCGTTGCGCAGGTTGTCGAAGTGACAGTCGTAAATGGCCAGCTATCAGTAGACAGAGTAGTGGCAGTAATTGATGCCGGTATCGCTGTGGCTCCGGACGGAATTATAGCGCAACTTGAGTCAGGCATTATCTATGGGCTGACCGCAGCCTTGCACGGTGAAATAACCATAGAAAACGGTTCTGTGGTGCAAGGTAATTTTGATGACTACAAGTCAGTAAGAATGAGTGAGGCTCCAGTAATAGAATCGCATGTAATAAACAGTGGCCATGACATTGGTGGTGCGGGTGAGCCAGGCACTCCAGGTATTGCTCCGGCGTTGGCTAATGCGGTTTATGATGCTACTGGTCTGCGAATACGTCAGCTTCCTATTGGAAACTTTGATCTAAATTATCAAGTAGAGGAAACCGGTGTGGTTGCATAGCCGTTCGGCCCTTTTTTGGGCATATTTGTTTATATAAGTAAAAAACCTCTTCCTGTTGGTTGAGGTTTTTTTGCTTTAGTATTGGACCATTACAACTTCTAAGCCAGTATTTAGCCTTGAACAATAAAATATAGAGGGTGTTATGGGGTTCGGTCACTTGATAACTGCTTACATAAGAAATGAATTTCTATGAATGAGCAAAGTATTACGTTATGGGGCGCCGGCACGAGCCGGACGATTCGACCAATTTGGGTAGCGGAAGAGCTTGGCCTTAATTATTCTTTAAAACCGATAGGACCCAGAACCGGTGAGACTCAAACAGAAACCTATACAAGAATAAACCCAAAACAAAAAATCCCCGTTCTTCAGGATGGTAATTTGGAGCTCTCAGAAAGCGTAGCTATATGCCGTTATTTGGTGAATCGGTATGGATCTGCCGCGACAATC
>JAQWOJ010000041.1 GCA_029245905.1 Gammaproteobacteria bacterium | reverse complement strand
TTTCTTTTGGTCTGTTTATTTTCTTCCCAGACAGTCTTCATTGACATAGAGTCTTTGCCAACCGGAATACAAATACCCAGCTTTGGACATAAATCCATACCCACCGCTTTTACAGTTTCGAAGAGTTTCGCATCTTCCTGGTCATGTCCTGCCGCAACCATCCAATTAGCAGATAGCTTTATATCCCCTAATTTTTCTATTGAGGCGCTGGCGATATTGGTTATCGACTCCGCGATCGCCATGCGCCCACTGGCCGCAGCGTTATATAACGAAAGCAATGACCTCTCACCGACAGCCATCGCCTCCCCTTTATAACCGGTAAAAGAGTTCGCTGTAACGGCAACATCAGATACAGGTACCTGCCAGGGACCGACCATTTGGTCACGACTCACAAGCCCAGTGACTGTCCGGTCTCCGATAGTAATCAAAAACGTTTTATTGGCCACTGCTGGCAGAGAAAGGACACGACCCACTGCCTCATCGAGCTCAATCCCCTCGATGTTAAATTCCGCTACAGTTAGCCTTTCATTTGACACTTCGCGTTGAATCTTTGGTGCCTTACCAAATAAGACATCCATTGGCAGGTCGATCGGCTTATTATTAAAGTACGCATCGTTTAGCTGGATATGCTTTTTTTCGGTGGCCTCGCCTACAACGGCATGTGGGCACCTTTCTCTTTCACAAATGGAGACAAACCTCTCCAGGTTTTTAGGGGCAACTGCCAAAACATAACGCTCTTGGGCCTCGTTACACCAGATTTCTAGCGGCGACATTTTCTTTTCTACATTCGGGATGTGCCTTAAATTAAATGTGCCCCCCCGATCTCCATCTTTCACCAATTCTGGAAGTGCATTAGAGAGCCCTCCGGCACCAACATCATGGATAAAGGAGATGGGGTTAGCTTCTCCAAGCTGCCAACATTGGTCTATAACTTCCTGACATCGCCGCTCCATTTCCGGATTACCCCGTTGAACCGAAGCGAAATCAAGATCTTCATTACCAACACCAGAGGCCATTGACGATGCTGCTCCTCCCCCTAAACCAATCAACATTGCCGGACCACCAAGAACAACAAGCTTAGCACCCACTTCTACTTCATTCTTCAAAACATGCGAATCACGAATGTTCCCGATTCCACCGGCTATCATTATTGGCTTATGGTAGCCCCTGACTTCGATCTCACCGTTCTCATTATTAACTTGCTCTTCGAAACTTCTAAAGTAACCACACAAATTTGGACGCCCAAATTCATTGTTAAAAGCGGCTCCCCCAATTGGAGCTTCAAGCATAACCTGCAATGCTGACGCAATATGAGAAGGCTTTCCAAAATCTTCTTCCCAAGGCTGTAGTAAATTCGGTATCCGTAAATTTGAGACACTAAACCCAGTCAAACCTGCCTTTGGTTTAGAGCCGCAGCCTGTCGCACCCTCATCTCTTATTTCACCACCAGAACCGGTTGACGCGCCTGGGAATGGCGCGATAGCGGTTGGATGATTATGAGTCTCAACCTTCATTAAGATATGGATAGGTTCGTCCTTGAAACCATACTCTTTACTACTCGGGTCAGGAAAGAAACGAGACCCGGTGTAGCCTCGCATCACCGCAGCATTATCAGAATATGCTGAAAGCACATCTTTAGGAGAGCATTCTTTAGTATTTCGGATCATGCTAAACAAGGAGTGCTCCTGCTGCACTCCGTCAATCGACCAGCTAGCATTAAAAATTTTATGGCGACAATGCTCGGAATTTGCTTGTGCAAACATCATAAGCTCCACATCGTTTGGATTCCGACCTAATTCTGTAAACTGCTCAAAAAGATAATCAATTTCATCTTGAGCCAATGCTAGCCCCATTGAATCATTTGCACTATTGAGCGCGTCTTTTCCATTGGCAATACTAACCACTTGCATAGGCGTCGGTTTCTCCGACATAAAAAGCAACTCCGCATCTTTTATCTCGTCTAAAACCACTTGTGTCATTCTGTCATAAAGAAACTGATCAACCACCTTCACTTGTTCAGCATCTATTTCTTGCTTAACCCCAATCGAAAACAATATCCCGCGTTCAATACGATTGACTGTTGAAATACCGCAGTTATGAATTATATCGGTCGCTTTGCTTGACCAAGGCGAGATCGTTCCGGGTCGTGGAACAACCAGTCTCGACAAAATAACCTGATCTCGAGGGAATTGAGACTCACCCAACTCTCCATAATTAAGAAGCGTTGCTAATTGAGGAGAATCTAGAGCAGAGAAGCCATCCTCGCAATCAATAAAATGCACGAATCGAGCATGAAGAGAGTCGACGGTCGAACAAGCGCCTTGAATGGATTGCAATAATTTTGAAGATTTAAAGACAGAGAGAGCGGATGCCCCAAACATTGATTGCATCGATAATTAATCCAGAAGGTATATTTCTAGCCAGTTCGTATTTACGGCTGAACGCTCAACAGCGACTCAGCCCTGGATACTCTTATATCTTATTTAGCTCGCTTATTTTTAAAGAATCGGCTGATTATATCAGCGCACTCATTTTCTAAAATACCACCCAGCACGTGCAAACGATGATTGTAAAATGATTTATTTCCCAGCTTTAGCTGACTTACCAACGAGCCAGCCCTTGGTTCTAGAGCTCCAAAAATAATAGAGTCCACACGCGCGTGACTTATAGCACCAACACACATAGTGCAAGGCTCAATAGTAACATAAATTGCCGTTCTCGGGAGCCGGTAGTTCTCCCTTATACGCGCCGCTTCTCTCAAGACCACAACTTCGGCATGCGCTGTGGGATCATTCGCGCTAATTGGCTGATTATAAGCCTCCGAGATTAATCCTCCTGTTTCACAATCCACCAGAACGGCGCCAACCGGGACCTCGCTATTTTCTTGAGCCAAATGAGCTTGCCTCAGGGCCCGCATCATCCAATATTCGTGACGTTCTTCGGGAGTTATTTCTACATAACACGCCATGACTCAGTCTCCAGTATTACCTCCTCCAAACGCAAGATTCAATATTCAACGCTCGACAAAGCAGCCATACTAATACTGTTTTAAAAGTTGATATTTCATATTCATCTTTACATGTTATGTGGAGTGATGTTTCCCTTTTCAAATTCCTTCTCGTCCTTTTTTATGAGAGTAGTAAGCCCATAACAGTCGCGCTGCAACAGACCTCCAGGGCGTCCATTTACAGGACATAAGCCGTAGTTCCTTTTCATCTGGCCTCGAATCCATAGAAAACAATAAACGAGCGGCTTCTTGAAGAGCCAAATCGCCCGGCGCAAAAACATCAGCTCGACCCAAACTAAACATAGCATATATTTCTGCTGTCCAAGTGCCAACACCTTTAACTTGAGTTAATCTTGCCACAACATCGGTCGTAGCCAAATCGCGAAGCGCTTTGAAATTAATCCCCGCGCGGGCTAATGCTCGAGCATAACTAATTTTTTGTCGACTTAAGCCAACAGCCCTCAAATCATCGTCATTTGCCTTTAAAATTTTCCTGGGGCCGTTCAAATTAGCAATTACAATGCGTCTCCAAATTGCATCTGCTGCAGTGACACTCAGTTGCTGGCTGACGATCGCGCTTAAGAGGCGATCAAAGCCATCCGATCTTATCCGCAACGGCAACTTACCAACACAGCGAAGCGCAAAATGAAACCTCGGTTCGAGCTCGGCTAGATATTTTGAACCCTCACAGACACAGGCTTCGCCTTTAATAATTCTTTCATTCACAAATAATCAGCCCTTCAAACCTTCAAACCTACATTCGTTACACCATAGGCCATCATTTTAAACTGCTTAAGTATCATTTTTCTGACAAAACTTAATTTTGTGAGAGTTGGAAGATTCTTTATCATAAGCATAATCATTGGATTTTGTTTTTTAAACACAGTCGCAGGTCTTTTTTGAAAATTTTGTATTTTCTTTACTTCAGGGAGTCTCTCATTCTCTATATTCTTATATATCGAGTCTAATTTTGCATCCGAAAAATCTCTACTAAAAAAAGGAACCAGATGGTTTGCCGCGACTATTGCATCTCTTAACGCGATGTTGATTCCCTGTGCACCAACCGGGCTCATTGTGTGAGCTGCATCTCCCAGCAAGAGAACACCCTTCTTACTCCACTCCAAACATCTCTCGATACTCACATCTAAAACAAACTTATTTGTGATCTGTCCTTTACATTTCTCAAGGTGCTGGGAAAGCTTAGCAGGACAAACTTTTTGTATCTCAGAAATCCAGGCTTCTTCACCTAATTCCTTGACTTCTCGATAAGAGCCTTTATTAATTATCCAACCAATTTGAAGCGCATCGCCATAACAAGCAGGGCAAACCATAAAACCCCCGGGGACAAAATTCACAAACGCTCTTCCCGGTTTTAAAAATTGGTGCGGATAAGGCACCTTAAACCAAACGACATCAATTATTTGTTTAAAATCAGTAGTATCGAAATTAAGTTTTCGCCTTAAAATTGAAGTTCTACCATCAAACCCAATGACTACTTTAGCTTTAATACCAAATTGCGTTTCTGTGTTAGTTACGCGTAAGCCTCGAACCCGTCCATTCTCGCATATGACATCATGAACCCGATGCCCTCTATAGAAGTTAAAATTATTGTTCCCATGATTAGTTGAGATAATATGCTCAAGCAGGGCAGACTGAGAAACCCATCTTACAATCGCATCTTCAAAAGGGGGCTCAACATCAATTAAATGCTCACCATAACAATAAACATTTACTGCCGAATTTTTTTGTACAGGTACATTAATACTTTCTAAATCAAACCCAATGTCTTTTAATGCTTCATAACCACTTGGCATAACACCCTCGCCTCTAAACTCTCTAGAGAAGTCGGATTGTCTTTCAAGCAGTGCAGTTTTTATCCCTCGAGACGCGAGAATTGATGCTAAGGCAGCGCCACCAGGCCCGGCGCCGCAGACCGCAACATCAAATGTTAAATCCAATTTCCTTTACTCCTTTGAACAGGAATCATTTTTGCCGGCACATCATAAGTCTGACCAAAGGGCTATCATTTTAGATTTATTTTTAATCAATCGACAAATAACAATACACAATATATTAATAACGGCGTGAATAATTACAAATTGTGCGGCTAGTAAACTCGCATCTACCAGACCTCCAGAGTAGACAAAAACGATCAAAAAGAACGATATTCCTAATTGGATATCAAAGCTATTCTTTTTATTCTGAAGAATCAGGGAGGTAGACAAAACATCTAAAACTAAAATTAACCCAAATATTGCAATCTCAAAATAAGTTTGAAGACTCGTGGTTGTAACCATGACCGCGGCAAAAATAACTATCGAGAATAACTGAATAACCGTAAATATTTTTTGCTGATTATTTATTGCAGGTGCATATTTCTTCTGAAAATCCAGCGGGCTTACTTCAGGACTTTCCGCCACCACATCCGCGGGGCGCCAGCTAGTGGGACCGTACCAAATTTTAATTTTATCAGCAATTTTCTCTGTATGGACTGTATCTTGAACCATCTGATAGAAGACTTGGAAATTTGCCCATACAGGATTCCAGCTATTTAGCGGCTTAACAGTTCCATAGACCGGCTCAACCTCCTGTTTCTCAGCAATATAAGTTCCAAAAATCCTATCCCATATAATAAAAACTCCTCCATAGTTAGCATCAATGTACTCCTGATTTTTTGCATGATGAATACCATGATTCATAGGGGTCACCAATATTTTCTCTAAAGTCCCGAGATGTCCAATATGTTTGGTGTGCACCCAAAATTGATAAACCAGATTGACACCAGCAACGGTCACGAATACCTGTCCAGGAACGCCGATCATGATCATAGGTAGATAAAATACCCATTTCCATAACCAGCCTGTGCTAGTCTGCCTTAATGCGGTCGAGAGATTAAACTCTTCACCATGGTGATGAACGCAATGGGTAGCCCACAAGACTTTAACTTCATGGTGGAGTCGATGCATCCAATAATACGAAAGATCATATAAAACAAATCCAGCTATCCATGTGAAGGGGTTGTCAAGAGGCAGCAGCTTAAGATTTAAAGATGACCCAATATATACAAATACTACCCCCTGAAAGCCAAGATTCAACATGGTAGGAAATCTACTTATCAGCCCTAGGCCCAAGCTCGTAAAAGTATCACTAAGCTTGTAATTGTTTTTCCCTGACTTCAATCCATAAAAATACTCAACGACTATCAGAAACAGAAACACAGGCACCGCAAAGGTAATAATTAAAGATTTATCAGTGATTACCATAACTTGCTACACCCTTTAATTTTCACTTAGATACTCTAATCGATAAAAGAAAGAAAATGACTAGAATGACTCCAAGATATGGCGCAAACTCAGTGCCAGGGGCAATGCCCGTCTTATAAAGATTCGTATCCACTCTACTAAAAATTTGCGGGTAGAAAAAAATTCTGGTCAGCCATTCCAGTAACCAAAGAATGTACAAAGCAGGAATAAACGATCGGATCCTTAAAATGCTTAGCCAACAAACTATGCAGAAAATTAACTGGGCCATCCCCCACATCGAGAAAAACAAATGAATCAAAGCGCTAGGATCTGGGGTCCCTTCTATATGAATATAATGGGCGATTTCATGTAACCCATAGTCAGCAAAGAACATGTGGACGATGCTCCGCCAAGTCATCGTTACAGTGAATACCACAAAAAAAACTAAAGCTGTCTTGCTCCCTAGATAGTTATTATCGAAGACAGCGGGAACAATACTCTTAAAATTCAGCATTTAAAAATAAGCCTTATATTTTAATTAAGAGCGATAATATCAGCCCGAGGACAGTGTCGTTAAACCCCTTTCGCGGCATAACTAGCTGCGATTTTACCAATAGACACTAGATACGCAGCCATACGCAAATCAGAAACATTTTCCTGCTCATACCAAAGTGCTCTCATCGACGCTAAAGCTCCTCTCATCGTGTCATCTAGGCCCGACCTTACCAATTCAAGCTCACCAGCCCCCTTCATATACTTTTGTTTAAAAGTTTCGGAAAGGGTCCACTGATCGCCTACTATATCTGAAAGGCCTTCGAGTTCCTTTACCACTAACTCATTATGCGCCTCTTGCTCTCTTCTTTGCATTCTGCCAAAACGCATATGAGTGAGATTTTTAACCCATTCAAAATAAGAAACAGTTACACCTCCAGCGTTGGCATACATATCTGGAATAATAATGCATCCTTTCTCACTAAGTATTTTGTCAGCATTTGCTGTCACAGGGCCATTTGCAGCTTCTATAATGAGCGGTGCCTTAACGTTTTTCGCGTTATCAATATTGATAACACCCTCAAGAGCTGCCGGAATTAGAATGTCACAGTCTGCTTCTAGAAGTGCAGCACCATTCTCAGAATATGTTGCTCCCGGAAAACCTGAAACCCCATCGTTTTCCATGATCCAGTTCCGGACGTCTTCAATATTCAACCCACTTTCGTTATATATCGCCCCATCTCTCTCGATGATCCCCGTAATAAGAGCACCATCCTCTTCGCGCAAGAATTTAGCAGCATGGTAACCAACATTTCCCAGTCCCTGCACAATAACTCGTTTGCCCTCTAAAGTCCCAGACAGACCGGCTTTAGCGATATCTTTAGGCTCTCGGAAAAACTCTCGAAGAGCATATTGCACACCACGCCCCGTAGCCTCAACTCGACCAGCAATACCACCAAAATTTATTGGCTTTCCTGTAACACAAGCTCGAGAATTGATATCAGTAGTATTCATGCGAGAGTATTGGTCAGCGATCCATGCCATCTCCTTCTCACCAGTGCCCATATCAGGCGCAGGAACATTTTGGCTTGGGTTAATTAAATCTCTTTTAATAAGCTCCGAAGCAAATCGGCGAGTTATGAGCTCTAATTCGTGCTCATCATACTCCCTTGGATTAATGCAGAGTCCTCCCTTTGAACCTCCAAAAGGGACGTCAACCAATGCGCACTTATAGGTCATCAAAGCTGCCAAAGCCTCTACCTCATTCTGATTTACAGAATTCGCATATCTGATACCACCCTTCACAGGTTCCATATGATCAGAATGAACTGCTCTATACCCGGTAAATGTTCTGATTTCACCGCGCAGCTGTACACCAAAACTGGTCGTATAACTCGAATCGCATATCCTGATTTTTTCTTTCAACCCTGGTGGAAGCTCTATGAGTTCAACTGCTCGGTTATACATTAAATCTACACTTTCACGAAAACTTGGCTCGTTTGCTCGAGACACGGTACTCTCCTTTATGAAACAATCAACCATGCGGAAGCACAATCGATAGTGGAAACTCTGCTAGGTTTAACCATAAAACCAAACCATATATTGAACACTAAAAAGCTATTCTTCTTTATCATTGCAAATGATCAGTTGAATGACAATGACATGAATAAGAAAAAGGCTAAATTAGCGGTTAAGAATGATATGAGGATAATCATTCTTCATTTGCGAAAAATATAATCGCGAGCCTTTCTCCAAATACCACGATTATTATTTGAAGCAGAGTCAGTTCCCTCTGAAGCTTTACCCGGAGCGTCGGAAAGAAGCATTCCTAAGATATCTAATAGTTTCTCTTTGTCAGGCCGTTTAGAAATATATTCTTTAAGCTCTTTCAGTTCAACCTTCTTTAATTTTGAGAAAGTGAAAGTGTTAAACCTCGAAATAATCGAAGAGATTTGAGATTTTAACCCGTCGTCAAGAAAATTGGGGCCAATACTAAATACTCCAATATTGGCAGATTTCAACTCAACGCGGAGAGAATCTATCAATTCCCAATCCAACCGATTTGAAAAGTTTTCGTTATCAATTATAAGTATTTTTCTCGACTCGTGTAAGCGTGACGAACCAATCAACCCTATATCAATTTCTTCGAGTTCTTTATTAATAATCGACGACAAATCATCTCCAAATTTTGGATCAAAATAAAGGAGCTTGGTTTTCTTTCCACGCTTTAGTAAGTCAATCACTATTTCTTTATAGTAGTCCAAATAAGATTCTTTCTCCGAGTTGATAAAGCAGAATGGAGCGTCTGATTCCAAACATGAAACTATCTTATCTACGACGGACACATGCTCTTCTTTAAGAAACAAGATTTCCTCGCTATAAAGCCCCCCTATGGAAGTGCTGTCTGCGACCTGCCTGGAGGAAGATTGTTCAGAGGATTGAAAGAATGGCTCGTTCAAAGACTTTTCACCCGGTTCTACGCTGTCTTTCTTATCAAAGTCCCCCGGGGGGTTTTCACCAAGCTGGCTTGCTGATTTATTCTCTAGCGTGAAATTTTCTCTATCACTACCATGTGTGGGCGCTTTTTTTTCCGCCATCACCGGTTGAACCTGCTTTTTTGGCGGTGACTTTCTTTTTGGCGGGGTCAAAGTTTTGGTTTCCACTCTTACTTTGCTGGACGTTTTCTTTGCTTCTGAAGACTTCTTACTTTTCTTTTTCACCGAATCAACAGATTTTCGCGATGAAGATTTTTTTTGAGAGCCTTCTTTCTCAATATTCGTCTTCTTTTTTTTTCTCTGGGAAGTTTTTCCCTGCATACCTGATTTATTGTCTTCCATTAAAAAATCCCTAAATATCCAATTGCTTACCACTCTCATCAAATCGCATCTTTGATGGGAGCTTTACTCTAGGTTTCTTTAAGGTTTGGCCGTCTTTGTTAAACGCATTAAGCTGAAACACATAAGCAATAACCTCAGCCACAGCCTCAAAAAGAAGTCTAGGTATATCTTGATCTACTTCTGTGGTAAAAAATAATGCCCTTGCTAACTGAGGCTCCTCAAAGATATGAACCCCAGAATCTTCGGCCTTTTCTTTCATTCTTTTTGCCATAAAATCTGCGCCCTTAGCTGTCACCTTAGGCGCTCCATCGGTCCCGACCGCATATGAGAGAGCCACAGCAAAGTGACTAGGATTCGTGACAATTACATCCGCTTTGCTAACAGCATCTAAAGTTGAAGCCATCGCCACTTCACGCTGCTTCTCCCGAATTCGTTGCCGCACCTCCGGCCTTCCTTCTGTATCCTTATACTCGTCTTTAATTTCTTGGATCGACATTTTCAACTTATTCTTAAAGGAAATTATTTAATATGGCACATCAACAGCCGCAATTATCAATAACGACAGCGAAATTAAAACAACCCCTAAAGCTAGAATAAGTAATCCTTCGCCAATAGCAACATAAGAGTCTAGCGCAGTTAAAGAAAATATCTCTTCGTAGTATAAATACAGCACGGCCGAAACGACGGACCCGATAACCAAAAGCTTTAATATTCCTTTAAAAAGCTCGACTAGGCTCTTCAAGCCAAACATACGACTAAGACCTTTTAAAGGATTCAACTTAGATGCCTTAGGAAAGAAGCCCTTAATCGAAAACCCTATGCCTCCAACCAAAAAAGCGGCGCCAAAAGCAAGAAAAATAGTAGCAGCGAAAATAGGAAGGATTGAGACAAAGCCTTTAATCGAGAGCTCACCGAACAGACCCGGAACAAAGGCAGTATCTCTTATCACTTTATCATCAAAAACAAAGGCTTCTTGCAATAATGAGATGATACTCTCTCCCATGCCGCCACCTAAAAAGTATATGACACATGCAACGGCTATAGTTAATAGCGCAACCGATAAATCCTGAGACCTCGCAAACTGACCCTCTTCTCGTGTCTTTTCTAGTTTTTTTGGCGTGGGCTCTTCTGTTTTTAAATCATCTTCGGCCATTACAACCCTCCAAAGAAATTACTTAGCGTGCTAAATCCTTGCCGCCAAAATCCATCGATTCGTTGTACTATTCCAGGTAGAGCTATTATTATAATTACAATACCAGCTAGCATTATGGCGGGAAACCCAACAGATATAATGTTCAATGCAGGGGCTGATCTTGTGATCATCCCAAGACCTGCATTCACCAGAAGAACCGAAATAATTACCGGCAGCGCAAGCACTAGCGCACCAGTAAAAAGCAACGGAGTCCATTCAATAAAAAGGTCGTAAATTATATTTAAAGAGGGAGTCGCATCAACTGGAAATGTAATGAAGCTTTGCATAAGGATCTGAATCAAGACCAAATGCCCGTCCGCCACAAGAAATATAAGCGTAGATAGAATAACCATAAATTGAGATATGACGGGCACGTTTCCTAGTGTAGGATCAATTAAATTTGCCATTCCTAATCCCATAGAGTTCGAGATCGCTTGCCCACCGACAGTAATTGCGCCATTAATTATTTGTAAAATGAAACCAGAAACCAATCCTAAAAATATCTGCACCAGAATTAACGTGATTAACGAATCGAAACTTAGGGACTGACTATCAAATTCAACCAACTCAACAGCCAACACCGAAAGCGCCGTAGCGACTATAATCCGAAATCGAACATTAAAGGCAGCAAGAGAAAACACCGGCACTGCAAGAATAAAAGCGGATATGCGTACGAAAGGTAGAAGGAAAGCGTAGAAATAATCGACTATTTCTGTGACTAAGATATTTATCATTGCAAGTAAACTGGAATACTCATCAGCAGCGTTTGAAAATGGTCCACTAAAACGCCTATTTGCCAATTACCAATAAAGAAAAGCAATGAGACAAGAATGATTAACTTTGGGATAAAGCTGAGTGTCATTTCTTGTACAGAGGTCGCTGCCTGAATTATGCCAATTAGCACCCCGACCACAAGAATGCCCAGCAATAAAGGTCCCGCAATTAATGCTCCCATTATAAGAGCGTCTTGGCCAAGCGTTATAACATCTGAAGAATTCATTATATTATCTTGTTAAGGGTCAAAGAGAGAAGCTTGCCGTTAAAGACTGCATTATTAATATCCAACCATCAGCAAGAACGAACAACATTAATTTAAAAGGCATAGAAATCATCATCGGAGACAGCATCATCATGCCCATCGACATCAGGATACTCGCTACGATAAGGTCAATAATTACGAACGGGATATAAATTAAAAACCCAATCGTGAAAGCCGTTTTTAGCTCAGAAGTCATAAATGAAGGAATCAGTACTGTAAGCGGTATATCCTCTTCTACTCCATCATACTCATACTCCCCAATGTCGGAAAAGATCATTAAGTCATCTTCACGAGTTTGAGTAATCATAAACGTGCGAATCGGGTCAAGCGCTATATCGATGGCCTCTTGGGCTGGGACTTCTTCATCGATATAAGGAATAACGGCATCATTGTAGACGGTTTGCAGAATAGGAGACATTATAAAAAATGTCAGAAAAAGAGATATCCCAATGAGAACGATATTCGGAGGCGTCTGGGCTGTTCCTATAGCTTGGCGAAGTAACGACATAACTATGATAATTCTTACGAAGGAGGTCATCATAATCAGCAAAGACGGCAACAGCGTCAGCACCGTCATTAAAATAACCACTTGAAGTGTCAGGCTATAGTCTGTGCCACCAGCTGGGTTTTCATTTATATTAAGTAGTGGCAAGCCTGTCTGCGAAAAAGCAGTGTCAGTAACCAGAAGACCAAAAAAGGCAATACAGACCCTAAAAAATACTGCCAATTTTACATTAGTTTTTTTTATATATAGCACTCTAAAAAATACACTCCCTATATTAAGCAATAGCTATCAAGGACCTTAGTCACTACTTCTAGGAGGCTTATTAATATGCTCAGTCCATAGGTGTTCTATTTTATCTCCATGGACTGCTAAAAAAGATTCTCGTTCCTTTACTTGAACGAGTATTAAATATTTATTAGGCCCCAGATATTTCTTACCCACTACATTTATCTCACCGCCACCCTCAGAAAACTCTGGCATCCGAAATTTTCGCAAGTAATAAAGAAAAATCAGTAGTAAAAAAACCACAACAACTAGAGAAGCAATCACCCTAACCGTGCTTGAAATGTCCATCGCTTATACACCTACAGCGCTCAATAGCAGCGCTATAACGGTTAATCTAATGACCAACGCCTTGGAATAACGGTAAGCAAAAACTTATATGGCTTCCTGCCCTAACTTCAACCTCGCGCTTTTAGGCACGATTTGCGTTAACCTGATTCCATACCGCTCGTTTACTAGGACTATCTCTCCCTGAGCCACTAACGTATTGTTTACTAACAGATCCAAGGCTTCACCTGCGAGGCGATCCAACTCAACAACCGATCCCTGAGTAAGTTGCATCAGAGCCTTTATCGGCAAAGAAGTTCGTCCTACCTCTACTGATATCGTCACCGGAATGTTTCTCAATAGGTCTGAATCTAAAGTTAAACTTTCAAAAGACTCAGCGCTATCTGCCTGTCCTGCACCCTGCAACAGCACATCTCCCTCACTGCCAGGTTTATTATCTTCTTCAGACATTCATCTAATCTCCAAATAATTAATTCAAATTACTCATACTCTTCAGTTTTGGTAGTTTTCAGCTCGACCGCCGCCTTACCATCAAACTCTCCTACTGTGCCTAAAAATGCAGCAGACCCATGGACATCAACTTCCGCAAATTCAAGTAGCTCACAAGGCAAGACCTGGCCTACCCGCATAGATTGGAGATCGCCGAACGTCACATCGAACTCAGACACCTTAACTTTTACATCTAAAGGGATATCCTCACAGGCATCATGCAAATCCTTTGTCCATCTGAGCGTTTGTTCATTTTCTTCTTCGGTAGTAACAACCCTACTCCGCAACAAATCTCTTATTGGCTTTAAAAGCGAAAACGGCTGAATAATCTGAATAAAACCTTCTTCGTTATCTCCTAGAGTAAAGTCAAAGCGACTGACCAGCATTGAATCAGACTCGTCTGCAATTTGCGCAAATGCTGGATTAACCTCTTGGCTAACCCTATGAAAATCTACATGCAAAATAGGCGACCAGGCCTCTTTAAGAGACCCCAAGATAATATTCATCAGTAGATTGATTATCGTATCTTCCGTTGGAGTAAAGATACGTGTAGCTGTTAGTTGGTCAACCCCCTTTCCAAAACCGCCAAAAAAACTATCTAGTGTTGAGAAAATAATTTTGGGATCAATAATTATCAGGCTTATCCCACGTAACGGGTCCATCCTAACCGTGCTTATAGCGAGCGGTGGAGCCAAACTCTGAGTAGCTTCTCGGAATGTCTTAATTTCAACCTTGCTTATTGCGATTTTAGGAGTGGTACGCAAAACCTCAATCAGACCCATCCTGACCTGCCTAGCAAACCTCTCATTAACTAGGTCAACCGCTGACTGATTAAACCCCAGGGCACTATCTTCCCTAGCTAAATCGTGACTGATTGCTGAGGAGTTGCCAGAAGCATTAATAACTGTTTCAGACGTATCTCTCATAGAGCCAGCAATAGCTTCGAGCTCTTCATTAGTGAGGCTGGTATCTTTATCTGCCATTATAATTCCTAAAGTCTTTAGTTCACCCAACAATTACTGCATAAGAAATTCAGTGAAAAGTATACGCTCAATTCCCCCAAAGCCCTCAGTTTGCTCGAGCTCTGCATTCACTACCAGCGCCAACTCTTCACCCATTTTCTGTCGAAAGCCAACTTCCAACGTTTCTTCTTCTGTTACAAACGACAAATGCTCCAATATCGCCGATCTTACGGCCAGCTCATGTTTGATAACATTGTCAATGACCATCTGGTCATAATGAGTGCTCAAGGTCAAATTCAGCTGCATTACTTTTCTTGACTCAGAAACATTCACAACGAAGACTTGGGCGAACTGATGATACAAAGTATCTAACCTATTCGTGTCTGGGAGCTCAAGCAGCTGTGGTGTATTTGGATCCTCATCAGATTCTGCACTCATTGGGGCGCCACCGCCCTCTATTGCGTTTAACCGCTCAATAATCTCATCATTGCTATTGAGCGCTCCACTAAGGTAGAGAATTCCCATCATAAGTCCAACAAGCAATAAAATGCCCGCCAAGCCAGCAGCGGCTATGATAATAATCGTCCTTCTGTTGATGCCTCCGGGTGATCCTGCAACGTTCTCTTCAGCCATAATATATTTCTCGCTTACTAGTAATTAGTTTCTTTTCCAAAGTTAAACATATGTATCAAGATTACTGTCCGAATCCAGATCTCTATCTCTTTCGCTCACATCAGAATCTTCTGATTCTGAAGCAATCTTATCGCTCCTCAAACTCTCTGAAAAACTTCCGCTATCTGCGTGCCCGTTTTTATTGTTAGAGTTATGTGAATCTTTACTGCTGTTTAAATTAACGATTAATTCACTTAATTTTTCATTTTGTAGATTTTCTCTGAGGCTGGGAAGATTCTGCTCCAGTATTTTTGTAGCCTCAGGGTTATCTCCTATCATATTAATTTTTAGACCTGCAGCCTCCGAATAACTAATCTCGATGCTAATTTTTCCAAAATTTTCAGGGAACAACGCAACCGTAAATTTTGAACTGCCTTTTGCTGAATTAGTCAGTTGACCGACGATTGTTTCTTGAATATCTGAATTAAAATTTGATACTGAAACCGTTTTTGGAAGTGATTCAGATCGATTTGAAGTTGCCGCCTTCTCTATCTGGCTACCAATCAAGATCTCTCTGCCAGTGGGTTCAATATTATCGCTTTTCCCAGAGTTTATTATATTAGAGTCAACATCCGACAGGGTCAAATCATGAACTGGGGAAGCCTCTCTGTTTGTTCCTACCTTAATAGCACCCTTATCGTTGTTCATCAGCATTTCATTTGAATTTTTCAAGTTAATTTGCAGTGAATTTTTCTCAGTCTCGTCTTGAGTTCCAGCATTGGTAATTCCTGATTTCCCAGTAATGGGATCAGGTTTCCTAGAGTTAACATCTATAGCGAAATCCGATGGGATAGATCGACCAGAGTCTTTGCTTGCCCCTGCTTGGCGTTGCTTGCCCGCCAAGTTCTCGGCAAGTTTACGCAGGTCTTGCGTCGATAACTTATTATCGGCAACATTTGAATCTTTGATACTTACTCGCGGTAATGCCGTCTCGATTACATCACGCATTAAACCCTCAGTCTTTACAGGCTTAGCCTGGGTCGGCAGGCCTTGATTATCTGCAATAATATTTGGATTCGCGGAAACTGGCGGGACGTTTAATTTATCGCTTTTACCTCTCACCACGTTTTTTGCACTATCATCTACGTTCTCTGCACTATCATCTAACTGGGCAATACCAGTGGGACTATGACCTGTGTGGTCGCCAAGATTCTTATAGATCTCGCTGTTTTCAGTATCCGGGGCGGCCTTAACGCGACCATTAGTTCGGACATCAGCCATATCCACTTGTCTCAATTTAGAATTGTTCGACAAAGCCAATTCGTTCTTTTCTGCACCAGATGATTCAACGTAAGTTCTTGAGTTGATTTTCACCTCGGAGCGTGAGTCAGTATTTTTTCCAGAGGTTCCGGGTTTTTCGTGTTGGGTCTCAATGTTAGTTTTATCCAGTGGCGCACTTTCGATTCCAACGTTGCTTAGCTTTGTGTTTGTCGAAGTTGATTCCGGTTTGACTCCCACCCCGATTAGACCGGGTATGTCAGCAGAATGTTCTCCATTTCTTACAGACAAATTCTCAAAATGATTAGCGAGCGCTTCACCCTGAAGCTTGCCGCTCATGATGTTTCCCGGACCGAGTATCACTGGTCTTTTTTGCTTAAGAGTAGTTATTCTCACGGCAGCTTCACTAATGTCTTCTTCGGATGCGCGCAAACTACCAGGCGAGCCAGCATCCTCTTTTGCAAGAATATTTTGGCTGCGTATCTGAATCTGGGAGGAATTTTTCAAGGCGTTAAGGGCCTCCGAAATTTCTAATTCCTTCCCGCCCTCCTTTCCTTCAACATTCATGTTTGCCTGAGAAACCATCTCTGGAGGAGAAGAAAATTCATGGTTCCTCATAAAAGGTGCAAACAGCGCCCTCGCAAGATCCAAATTAGGAGCCCCCTCACCTGGTGCTATTTGATTCAGCGAGTTTTTCAACTTATTCTTCCCATCATGTTCTAGATCTGCCGCAGGATAATCTGGCAAATTTTTGCCACCTTCTGCCACTTTCCCCTCCGCTTTTGCATCAGGAATGTTCTCAACAGCCTTAGCCAACAAAGCAGCGAAAGGAGAGCTCTCCGCAACCTCAGCGGCTGGAGCACCTGTGTTACCTGCGATGTGACTAACAACATCCGCTATATCGTACTTAGATAGTGTGTTCATACTCAAAATATTCTCTTATTTAATTCGACTTTTACTGTCGCTTACTAAGAATATGAGCAATTAGCGTACCAAATCGAGGGGTTGTCAAAATTTCATACTAATTTTCGACGGTGAAACCTATTTCATGGCCGACATAAAATTGCTTAATGCCAACGCATCAAGCTCTTTATCTTCCTGCTTATTCAGCCTCACGATATATTCCTTGTTCTGACTCTCTCTAACTTTATTGAATTTTAGAAGCTCCGCTTGGTGATTAGAAATTTTATGAGCAAGAGCACCTAAAGCTTCATCGCACCCCTTTTTAAAAACTTCAAGATCGCCCCGGGCAGTCATAAGCTGTGTAATCATATTCATCTTGTCGTTAATCTTTTTAAATCCAAATTCAATATCCGATTCTTGCTTTAATCCTGCGGTATATTCAAAAACATAACTGTCTATGTCAGCAATTCGAGCATCCAGCCTTTTCCTCTCCATAGATAACGCCTCTCTGCTTTGACATAACTTCGCAAGCGTGGCAGTTTCCTTATCAGCCAAAGTCTTCCAAATATTTTTTTTGCTCATCATGCTACAGCCACCCTGTTGAGCTCTTCAATTGAATCTCTCAAAGTTATGGCCTCGGAACTATCCTGCTGAAGAAACTTGTCAATCGTTGGCTTAAGCCTAATTGCCTGATCCAGCTCTGGATCCGTATTTGGCGTGTAAGCTCCTACTTGAATCAAATCCTGCTTCTGCAAATAAAGAGACCAGTATTTTCTCAAACTTTGAGCGACTCGAAAGTGTTCAGGACTCACCAATGAGGAAGCTACTCTTGATATTGACCCCTCGAGATCAATCGCCGGGTAATGAGCCGCGTCCGCCAGACTTCTGGATAGCATTATCTGGCCATCTAGCGTTGCCCTAGACAGGTCCACTATTGGATCACTGCGATCATCGCCTTCAGCAAGAACAGTGTAAAATGCGGAGACAGAGCCAACCCCTCCCAGACCAACTCCAGCTCGCTCGATGAGCTTAGGAAGCAAACTAAAGACCGAAGGAGTATACCCCTTAGTCGTCGGAGGCTCGCCAACGGCCAGCCCAATTTCACGCTGCGCATGAGCGACACGCGTTAAGCTATCAAATAGCAGGAGAACATTCTTACCTTTACCACAAAAATACTCGGCCACAGAGTGCGTTAACTTTGCAGCTTTCACCCGCATCACCGGAGAGAGATCAACGGGGGCCGCAACTACGACAGCTTTTTTCAATCCCTCCTCACCAAGGGTTTTTTTCACAAATTCTTGAACTTCCCTTCCTCGTTCTCCTATCAGCCCTATGACGACAACGTCGGCTTCCGTGTTGCGAGTAAGCATAGCTAACAACACACTTTTCCCTACTCCTGAACCGGCAATTAATCCCATCCTTTGGCCTTTTCCAAACGTGAGACATCCGTTAATAGATTTCACACCAGTATCCAAAACTTCAGTGATAGCACCCCTAGCCATTGGATTTATCGTAGGGCTTTCCAGCGGTATCTGGAGCTCATAATTAATATCACCTTTACCATCTATTGGATCACCCGATCCATCAACTACCCTACCAAGCATTGCCTCACCAACGCTGCAAGTTGACTCCGACTGAACAAGCCTTACGATACTCCCAGCTTTAATACCCTCCAAGAAATGGATTGGCATGAGCACTATCTTCTGCTCATCGAATCCAATAACCTCGGCCTCAATCTCTCGATCTTTCCCGTCCACTTGAATTGCGCATTGGGCTCCTATTTCCGCCGAAATTCCAGAGGCTTCAATTGTCATTCCGACTACACGGGTAACCCGTCCTAAGCGCTCCGGGCAGGGGGCAACAAAATCAGTAGAAAGGTTATTTATTTGACTTAAGAAGTTGTCTACAGCTTTCATTTCCTGTCCCGCTCAACACTCACGTCAAAAGACGGCAAGCTCCTTAGATTATTCATTTTTTTCGCGCTGACCTCTTTGTATCAGCCTTTTTTTCTACTAAAATCTGATCAACGATATGACTGACTCTATTCTCCCTCATGTTTTCGATAACAGAGTCGCCCATGACGGCTCTGGCGCTACCTGGTGATAACCTCGGATCCGATAATATTTTTATCGGGGTGTCATTCGGAGATTTTTGATTTCTTAAAAGCGCTGCATCATTTGGATTTAAGAATAGCCGTATCGAGCCATCCGCCTCCGCAGATGATATTTCTTCGAGAATAGTTGAAACAATACTTGATATAGACTTCTTACTTTCTACTAATTCGGTTTGCATTATTGATTCTATCGCGCTGACTACAAGCTCACGAAGGGGATCATAAAATTCGTTTAGGTCAACGTATTCATTACCTAATGCATCAATTAAACAAGTCAGCTGTTCAAGCCGGTCACCAAATTCTAACTTTTCATTTTCTTTACATGCATTGTATCCTCTCAGGTACTCGGCTTCCCCGTGCTCCTTGTATTCTATCGGCGTAAATGTAGGCACCAGTTCCGGATCAGCAGCTTGTTCTTGTGCGACGACCTCGAGATCGCTAGTGATTTCAGGCCCAATAACTGGGTCAGATTCAACAGAATCACTATCCAATGGCGCGGGCTGTTCTGTTGCAACCATTTCACTCACGTTTTTCGGCGCCCACTCTTCTTGCTGCCCCTTATTAGTGAGTTTTACTAAATTATCAGTCTCAGAAAAAATGCGATCTTTAACCGGCTGAATGACCCAAGGTGTAAATTCAGGTGTACTAGACAAAATCATCCCCCCTTCCCGCTAAGACAATATCGCCAGCATCCGATAGCCTTCGAGATATGCGCAGAATATCTTTTTGGGCTTCCTCTA
>JAQWOJ010000032.1 GCA_029245905.1 Gammaproteobacteria bacterium | reverse complement strand
GTAATATTTGCTTCCCAAATTTCATAATCTAGTATTCCTAATTCGTTTAAATAATGCAGGTTCTCAAAATATCTCAACATACGATTCATTAATGCCGAAAAAGTTGATTTCTCTCCGTAGGATGATCTAATTTGAAACCCATTATCGAGACCTCATCTAATATTCATACCCAGAAGATACTATAGATATAGGCTAATCAGGAAGCGAGAGGTAAAATAAGGCGACTTGTTTCAAAAGTCGCCTGATGAAAAAATAAATGACTATTCAGGTGTCCATGTGACTAACTGTGTTGCTGTCACTCGACCTTCAACGATCCGTATATCATCAATTCGGTGTGCGAAAGCATCCAGGTAGAAACTATTTATTCAATAGATAATATTTGATGGTTTGACGAGGGTGAGCTTTTGCTTGCTGCGCAGGATAGGGGTTGCACTCCAAGAGGAGCGTGTTCTAATAGTTCAGCTACTCAAAGCTAGTCCGATTGATTTAGAGATAGAAACTATTCGAGTAATACCGGTCCTTGATGTTTTCCCGGTAGGTACTGTAATTATTGATGTGGGTGATGAATATTGGATTGGTGGAATAGCGGGAACGGACCGTATTGCAATATTTCGATAAGTAATATTTAACGCGAAAAAAGGTAGTTGACTAATGAAGAATTAAGGTTAGTTTTGATGCATGAATTCAGCTGCTGGGAATGCTTGGGGGCCAAGAGGTTTGGCGTTTAGTATGTAATCGAACTTGAGGGTGTTTAATGAAAATTCCTTTTACTAGGCGAAAGTTTGTTAAGTCTGCACTGACGACCGGTGCTACCTCTGGGGTGGTGCTTTCAGGTTGGTGTAGCAAAGTTATCGCCGCGCTTGATGACCCAGCGCGCAATGAAATTTTCAGTCATGGGGTCGCAAGCGGGGACCCTTCTCATGATGGAGTAGTTCTTTGGACACGTGTTACTGCAAACGGCACAGTGACTGTTAGATGGCAATTAGCCCTCGACAGTAACTTTATCAGTATACTGCAGCAGGGAAAAACGACTACCAGCGAAGACTTAGATCACACAGTTAAGATTGAAGTTATCGACCTCGAACCGGGGGAAGTTTATTTCTACCGATTTACGATCGGCGAAGTGACTTCAGAGCCGGGCCGAACCCGGACCCTACCCAAAGGCCCCCTTGAACGCTTAGGTATCGCAGTAGCGTCCTGTTCCAACTACCCATTCGGATACTTTAACGCCTATGAAGAAATTGCTAGCGATGAGGAGATTGAGTTTGTTGTGCACCTTGGCGATTATATTTATGAATATGGTGCAGATGGTTGGGGGAGCTATCAAGGTTCGGTCATGGGTCGTAGTCACTCTCCGGCTCACGAGATTGTGACCCTGGAAGATTATCGCGAGCGCCATAGCCAATATAAATCGGATCGAGCTTCGCGTCTTATGCACGCATCCCATCCATTGATTCCGACTTGGGATGATCATGAGTCAGCCAACAACCCCTGGATTAACGGGGCTGCGAACCATCAGCCTGACAGCGAGGGAAGCTGGTTGATACGACGCGATGCCTCATTGCGAGCGTTCTTTGAATGGATGCCAGTTCGGAACCAACCCGCGGGTCGTTATAAAGAAAAGCTATGGCGACACTTTTCTTTTGGTGACCTAGCCTCCCTTGTCACTTTGGAAACCCGCCATACTGGGAGAAGTATGCAGGTTAGTTACGGCGAGCATCTGCAAAGCATATCTGATACCGCCAAGCGGAATCAATTTCTTCGGGATGTGCTTGGAGATCCCAGTCGAAATATACTTTCCGATGAGATGGAGAATTTTCTAACCGGTAGTTTGCAAAGATCCATTAATCAGTCTCAAACTTGGCGGCTAATTGGCAATCAAATTCCAATTGCCAGGACCAATGTGCCTGATGTAGCAAATCGACTTGAAGGAGCAATTACTGGTGGTTTTAATGCTGCCCCTGAATCGCATGCCCAATTGTCGCGTCTTGGTGAGCTTGATTTACCTTTGTATTTAGATACTTGGGACGGCTATCCAGCGGCAAGGGAAAGATTCTATGATCTTTGCCGTGATGCAGGTGCTACTGATCTAATCGTCCTAACCGGCGATAGTCATGCCTTTTGGGCGAACGAGCTTTTTAGTGCTTCAAATCAAGCCATGGGTGTCGAACTAGGTACGACGGGCATCACTTCGCCGGGGGATTTTGAGAATTATGGCCCGGAAGGCGCAACAGCCCTTGATAAGCTTGTTTATGAGCATAATCGTGAAGTAGTTTGGACAGATTGCACACACAGAGGGTTCATAAAACTCGTGCTGACACCGGAATCCGCTGTGGCGGAATATATCGTGGTAGACAATATCCACTCCCAGCAATATCGCTCATCCTTGCTGCGCAGAATGGACATCATAAAAAGAAATAGCAGCCTAGCATTTGGTTAAGAACACTTCTTACTTAAAACGATTGCGTAGCATCTAATCAGAAGAAAAACGATGCAGACATGAAAATCTATAGTCTGCCGCCCCTTTCTAAGTCAGAAAGCCTAGAAAAACGCTATTTTAAAACGTGAGACAGGCAAGCTTGATAGTCAATGCATCATCAAGAATGATGCAATATTATGTACGCCACAGTGTCTGCGTATTCTTCGGCATTATTCACTTGGTATGACACAAGTCCAAACATAAACGCGACACCCAGTAGTATTATTGCAATTCTCCAAAGCATTACTTACCCCATTTTCTTTGACTCTTTTCAAAATCTCTTTAATGTACCTAGGTTGGCACTATAACAGTTAACGGTAGCGGAAAATCTGCCTTGCCCCTAATAATAATCCTTCTTATGAAATATTTTAGAGGGTTGAATGAGGCAAGAAATAAGCAGAGTATTTTTGGTTTTTTTGATACGTTGTTTGGTGCTCTTCTCAAGTATAGGTGGCTTAATATTTACGTTTATTCGCCGCGCCTTTCTTTCATCCTTTCGCCGCGAAGGATATTAAGCATGCCGTAATTGCCTTCATGACAACCAAATTCATAGAGCAGTCCCCCTACTTTAGTCATTGGCATAGTGGCGACAATTTTGTCGGAAAAAGTAGAGGGGTCTTCCAGTGTCCACTCATACTCGATCGTATATTGGTCAACTCGCGTAAATCGCTCAGTCAGTGTCTTATCTTCTGAGTTTCCGAAGCGACTAAAACTGGGCGTTAGATCCGTGAAATTTCTAGTCGTCACTACCAGGGTTTCGTCGTCCCAATAGCCTTTAGAATCTCCAGACCATAACCGTATATCATTGTCGAGCGACGCGCGGTCAACTAATGGAACGATTCGAGCATCGTGTACCATTTCGGTCAGAATAACCGCATGATCCTTGTTCTGAAAGATCTGAACATTGGCATTGTAGCCACCACCTGTAAAAGGAGGACCAGCGTTAAAGCCAATCAGGCAGCGTTCAGACAAGCCGCGGTCTTCCGGTCCATCCTTGCTAATACCACCCAAAACTGCGAGAACTGGACGCTCTCCCGGAACGTCTGGTCCTACTTTATTCGTGGCATGCTCGGCAGCGCCTTCGACCATGGCAGGAAGCCGGCCATTTTCTGGATAGATAATTAGAGAAGTACGGACATTTTCACCGATACTGGCATTCTCATACCAAAAAGTGTTGTAGCCTCCGGGGTCAGCGCCGACTGGCGGCGCTTTCGGGTCTAATATTAGTTCGGCCTCCGCTGCATCTAATGCGCGCCGCCTCTCCGCTTGCCGAATGCGATCTAGCTGGACCTCTTCAGGCGTCAAAAACTCTTGGGTCCCAAATCGTTCGGGTCGCTGCATTGGTGTGCTGGAGTTAAAATTCCACACGCCCTGCAAATCAGGCTGATCCCATTCCGTGCGGGGATTCTGGTAATCACCATCTGGTTTTGCAGCAGATAAACTGATCGGGGACATCAGTATAAATACAATGAGTAGTAATCTGATTTTCATAGCATGCTACCGAAGATGACCTAATCTATATAGCTTCCTTATGTTAGCTGCTGCCCACACTGATATCCAGTGAAGTTAATTAAGAACAACCACTTATAAGCGTTGATTCATCTTTTTTGCATTTAATATCAGGGTAGTGCGAGTGTTATGAGGCTGGCATCAGTGCCACCACCCGCCGCAATAGATATATATTGCTTACCGTCAATCATGTATGACATTGGTGCACCTTGAGGGATGCCTGGTAATTCAATCTCGTGGAGCGTTTCACCGGTTACTTTGTCAAGCGCTTTTAACATCGGCACACCGTCTGTAATTGCGGTAAACAATAGTGATTTGGTTAGCAGTACATTTACATATGTCATCAGACCCACTGGACCGGGATCTTCGTAGCCCCTGTCAATAAGGTTTTGACGTATTCCCTCACCATTTGGGACAACCCACTCGTATTCACCGGTATTGAGATTTATAGCGCTAATACGACCGTAGGGAGGCTTCATCAGTGGCAGTCCCTCAGGTCCGCTAACTGTCGCAACTTTCCCGTTTATAATGTAATCAAATTCTGTGTCCAGGCCCAGGCCCTCAGTCGATACGAGCTGAGTCAGAATAGGTCTAGTCCAAGATGGGATATAGAGGATCGAGGTTTCCGGATCGTAGGCGGCTCCGGTCCATTCAGCGCCTCCGCCGTCCCCCGGTATCTGCACCGTGCCCTCTAATGAGGGTGGCGTAAAGAGTGGGCCGTAGATATATCGATTGATAATACCCAGTGCTTCTTCACGAAGTTCCGGTGTGAAATCAATCAAGTCCTCCTCATTGACTCCTTGTATTTCGAATGCGGCTGGACGAGTCGGAAAGGGTTGCGTCGCGGCAGTAATTTCGCCCGGGACATCACTTGTCGGCACTGCCCGTTCCTCTATAGGCCATACTGGTTCGCCCGTGACTCTATCCAGAACATACACAAAACCTTGCTTGGATACTTGCGCAAGAGCTTTAATTTCTCTTCCGTCGACTGTAATGTCAACCAGATTTGGAGCTGCGGGTAGATCATAGTCCCAAATTTCATGATGTGTGGTTTGAAAGTGCCAGATCAATTCTCCAGTTGAGGCGTCAAGACACACAATACTGGTTGCGAAGAGATTGTCACCAAGCCGATGCCCACCATAATAATCGTTACTGGGTGTGCCAAACGGCAGGTAGACATAACCTAATTCTGGATCTGCGCTCATTAATGTCCAGACGTTTGCCGCTCCGGTTACTCTCCAGCTATCGTCTTCCCAAGTTTCGTTTCCGACTTCTCCTTCTTGGGGGATGGAATGAAAGATCCAATTCATCTGTCCAGTATTCACATCGAAGCCTCGAATGTGACCCGGCGGCATATCGCTTTGCTTTGCCGGAACTTCAAGCCCAAGCATGGGCGAATCCTGTACAGCACCGCCAATAATAATGGTGTCATTGACGATTGTGGGAGCGGCGGTAACGGAATAACGTGAGCGCTCGATTTTTCTTCCCAATCCGATTGTGAGATCAATCTTACCTTCGTTACCAAAACTCACGTCAGGCTGCCCTGTCTCCGCAATAATGGACCACAGGTAAGCATTGTTAGTGCCCATCAGAATACGCTTTTTGCCATCTTTCTCCCAATAACTCACGCCGCGATGATTGAAGCCCATGTTCGCAGGCCTGCCGTGCTCCCATGTACCGGTGTCGAATGTCCATAGCTGCTCACCAGTCACGGCATTTATAGCCGCTATGTTTCCCAAAGAGGTGCTGGTATAAAGAATACCGTCTTTCTGCACAGGCGTGGATTTGAATCCAGCTGGAACAAATTGAGGACGGGCCGATATCTGGGCGTTATCGACGGAAGCCCATGTCCATGCAACTTGAAGATCCTGTATTGTCTCTTGGTTTATTTGGTCCAGGTCAGCGTACTTGGAGGAACCCTGATCATTCGCGTAATGGAGCCATTCATAATTCTGTGCAAGTATATTCAGATTTGGGGCAATAGCTAACACGATGCTGAAAAATGGCGCGGTTAGTGGCTTAATATTCAATCTCGTTTTACTCCTTTGTCAACTTCAACAACGAATCTATCGTCGCCTTTACGAGTGTAAAAAGATGATTCCCATTTTTGAGCACCAGCAGCAGAAAAGCGAAGCAGGCTTTTTGTTAGTATTTTTTTCACCAAGACTCACTTTTATATATCTAAGTTTTCTTGAGCCACTCTCGGTCGGCGCGAAGCCAAGGTAAAGCCAGAGTTAAATCTGTGTTAGGAACTTCCAGCGCGTGTAACTTTGAATTAACCTCTTTAAGTAAGTCGTCACCGAACATGTCTATAGAGGCCATATCTCGCCAAAATTTATTACCACCCTTCGTGCTGACCAAGCCTACAAAGGCGTCCGTCATGAACCTGACATTATCGGGAGTTTCTAATCCTTTCTTTTTCAATTTAAGCAACAAGTCTAAGTGATTTCCCATTCCAATTAATGCATGTGCTCCTTTCATCTGTGAATCGGGCTGCATTCCTTCATAGCCATGCAAAACTCACGGACATCACGACAATTGTCCGACATATAAAAAAGGTTCTCCTGCCATGCATGCCGTGCTTGTCTCTGTGAATCTGCCCTAGCCAATTCATTCCCTGAACGGATTTGGATAGCTAAGAATATCAATGAGATTAATACACCTATGCCTCCAAGAATTTCACCAAGGCTAGCTAACGTTTCCATAAGGCACTCCAGTATTTTAAAATAAATTTTGGTCTATAAGAATAGGTATTATAGCAATCAGCAAGAGGGGAGGGAGCTTTCGTGGAAAAATTTTGGAAAATCATCCAGCGAATTTTACTATGAATTTGTTGCGTTCATTGTAGAAAATAAAGAAGAACAAATGACTATTCTTCATTGGTCAGCTTTGTTCTATGAAGAAAAATAAAAATATTTGCGCTAGTTTAAATGAAATAAGACCTAGTTAGCACCTCAGAGTTAAGCACTAACTGAGTGAGCTAATTTGTTAGGGTGCAAGAGATGATTATTTGAACTGGTTATAGGGGGAGTCGATCACCCTCACGTGCTACGTTAAAACCTCGGGCAATCACCTGCTGATAAGCTGCACTTTCTCTATTTAACAAGGGGTTGGTGTGGTTGAGATGAATAAACCAAACTTTCGCTTTATCCTCGGCTTTCAATTCCTCAAAAATTTTCATGCTCTCAATGACGAAAGGGTGCGGGATATCAGCAATATTTCGCCCCGGCAGTTCGTTGGCATCGAAAAATGTGGCATCAAGCAGAGCGTAATCAACCTTGCGAATTTCTTCAATGATGCTGTGATCCCAAATCTCCCATTTATTAATATCAGGTATGAACAACGCTGATTTATTGGGTCCTCCTATTTGATATCCCACAGTCTCTGAGAATTCATCTCTATGCGGAACGAGGATTGGTGTAACGCTCACGTTATTGAAGTTAACTGCTTGCTGATCTTTCAGTTCTAACAACATAATATTGTTCATACTAACTAACTGACTCCACGGACCATTGGTGCTTAGGTACTGGGTCATGCGAGGCATGGCATAAACCGGCACGCTGTTAGCGCTCATGGATTCGAAGCCAAAAAACATCAGACCCGCATAATGGCCGATATGTGCGTGACTGATGAAGATACCATCAAGTGAATACCGTTCATCGGATGCGATACTTTCTAAACTATAGAGTTGATCTGGTAGATGCGGCGTTGCCTCAAACAAATACTTGCTGTTTGTCTTTGGATCAATAACAGCTATAGAGGTGGCGCCTCGCCGCAGCTCGGGATTTTGCCAGCCCGGAAGGCAATGTGGCTGGTAACATCCAGCTTGAGGATAACCAGCGTCTTGGACAACTCCTAACACATAGATAAATGGGTTGTTTTGAGCTAGTGCTAGATGTCCGATTGACGCAAAGAGTAATGTCACTATAAGGCGTAAGTTCATAATTTATGTGCTGCTGTTTATTCGTTGGATAGTTTAAACGAATTGCTTTAAACGGGTTAAAGGGGACAAGCCCACTTTCTTCGCGGAGTCGAATGTCAATAATTATGTAAGTATAAAGGTAATGTTTTAGTCGTCCACGTTTAGCAGCTGAGCGAACTCATTATTAGTTAAAGCCGCGAGCAATTCTTGATAACCCCCTATCGAATGCTCCCCAACAAATATCTGAGGGACCGTGCGCTGCCCAGACTTCTGCATAATTTCAATCATTAAAGCTTCATCGTCTTGCATGTTAATTTCTACGTACTGGTAGCCATGACTGCTAAGAAGCTGCTTGGCCGCGGCGCAATAGCTGCAACGTAGGGAAGTGTAAACTTTTATCTCGCGCATTGTTTCTCTTTATCCTTGTTGTAGATGGTTGTATGTCTTTTAGCGTTTTTAGTCGTCTAAGTTAGGTAAATGCTTAAAAAGCATAGCATATTCGAAAAGATACTTTTTCTTGGATATGTTAATATAAGAATCTCTAGTCTGAAAAGATGATTAATTTTAGCAGTTTATAAGACATGAACCTATCTACCAAAAGACAGGAAAATGCGGCAAACTGGCGAGGCGTTTTTAGTCTTACTGTTTTTTTTGCGATTTTTACCCTGACTGGCGCTCAATTTATTGTCTTGCAGCACTCGCATGATGGGGACATGGTCCATCAGATGGATTGCTCAACTTGTTTAAAACAGAGTGTTGAACTTTACTTTTTTAATGCGCAAAAGTTCCGCTTTGACGTTTTAGGTCAGGGATTGTCCTTTGCCTCTCAGGCATATGAAGTAGTTTTTTTCCCGATAATTTGTGCTAACTCTCGCTCCCCACCAATCGCTTAAATTAAAGTCATTTCAAGTTTCTTATGATAATCATCTCTGCGCCATGCAGGGATTATTCATATTACGGCAATATCTGATTCTTAAATTAGATACCAATAAAAAATGGAATCGGGTCAAAAGCGAGTCTTAGTTTGATAGCAGGAGTTAGCGGTATGAAAGAGATACTTTGTGCAGAGTCATTGACCAAGAATTTTAAGTCGAAAACTGCGTTGCATAAGCTCAATCTTTCTGTTCTTCAGTCTGAAATTGTCTGTCAGTGGGCATGTGTCTTGTCACCAAGCACCGATTAAAGTCTATAAATCCTACTTCTTAGAAGGGAGCGAGTAAATGGATAATCCAACAATGAAAATGGATAAAGCGGCGATAGGATTGTCGTTACTTTGCGTGGTGCATTGCCTTCTAACCCCTATCGCTATCGTTATGTTTCCTGCCTTGGGAGCTGCTTTTTTAGAGGATGAGAGATTTCACTATGCTCTTCTCTTCCTTGTGCTGCCCACCAGCTTAGTAAGTTTGGGTCTGGGCTGCCGGAAGCATGGCCATCTCGAAATTCTCGCGATAGGATTCAGCGGCCTGTTAGTCCTTTTGTTAACCGTGATATTAGGTGATGAATTATTAGGAGAGAGTGGTGAAAAAATCTCTACTATCGTGGGTGCCTTAATAATCGCTGTGGCTCATATACGTAACTTTAGGGCCTGCCAAAATAAGAGATGTAATGGGCCTGAACAATCCTAAGTCTACCTATTCGGTAAATAAACTGAGAAATTCATAAATGGCAAAAAAAGAGGCTGGTAGTCCTATACCTACTAATATAGTTACGGGTTTTTTGGGCGCTGGTAAGACAACAGCGATTCAAAGCCTTATCGCAAAAAAACCTCAAGATGAACGTTGGGCTGTACTTGTCAACGAATTTGGTGAAGTTGGAATAGATAGCAACCTCTTTGACGGAACAACCGAGAATCATGATGGTGTAACTATAAGCCAAGTCCCTGGCGGATGCATGTGCTGCGCTAATGGATTACCAATACAGATGGCTTTAAGCATACTTATTGCAAAATCAAAGCCGCATCGACTACTAATTGAGCCGACCGGTCTCGGTCATCCAAAGGAAGTATTATCTATGTTGTCGCGAGACTATTATCAAGAAAACCTAGAACTTCGATCGACAGTCTCGATTGTCGATGCGCGAAAAATTCAAGATAGTCGGTATACCGCCAACGATATCTTTAATCAACAAATTGAAGTTGCCGAGGTAATTGCTGCTAATAAGGCAGATCTGTACGATGCTCGAGATTTTCCTGCGCTTATAGACTACATTGGCCGAAATTTTAGTTTAGATGATAAATCCATTTATCAAGTTCAGCAGGGTGCTCTTGAAATAGACTGGTTGGCGAAGCCGGCTATATTAAGTAAATTTGCGACTTCATTGAAAGGCTCAAAGCAAGGACCTCCAAGCAGTGTTCCCCCAAATTTAAAAGCACCAACGGAAGGTTATCTAAGTGCAGAAAATTCTGGTGAAGGATTTTTTAGTAAAGGTTGGATATTTAACTCATCTATGCAGTTTGAGGTAAAGAAATTATTCTCAATGATTCAAGGCGTTGAGGCGGAGCGTTTGAAAGGGGTTTTCATTACTCCGAATGGTCCCATTGCGTTTAATAAGACCGACAGCGTTGTTACTCAAGTCAATCTTAATGCGCTTAATGATAGCCGCATGGAAGTAATTAGTGGGCGAATCGATATGATAGAAGGAGTAGAAGAGGCACTTTTGGAATGTTTATCGTCCTAATAATCTAAGTTCATGATTTTGAGGTATGACTATCGTCTTGAGAGCTGATCGAAGTTATTCGATGCAAAATAAAAATGTTTTAACTTGCTGTGTGTTCGATAATTACGGCCATGAACGCGGGTCCATATTTTTCCATCTTGCGTTCGCCTACGCCATTAATCAGATGAAATTCTTCCATACTTTGAGGCAACATGCTGCACATTTCTTGTAGGCTGCTGTCATGAAAAATCACATAAGGGGGTACACCCAATTCCTCGGCAAATAGGCGCCGGCATTCGCGTAATGCTTCCCATAGAGCAACATCGATATCGGCTGCCAAAGAGGTTTGTGTGTGTTGTCTGATTGTTTTTCGTTTGATGTCCCGTCGAAGTTGTATGGTTTCTTCACCTCTTAATACCGGGCGGCACTTTTCCTCTAATGCTAATGCTCCATAACGTTCAAGGTTTACGCTCATATAACCTCTTGCTACTAATTGTCGAAATACTGAACGCCATTGATTGTTGTCGATTTTTTTACCTATTCCATAGGACGCCAGATTCTGGTGGCCGAATTGAAAAATTTTATCGTTAGTTGACTCGCGCAGCACATCGATTAAATGATTTACGCCGAATCTCTGCTCGGTCCGATACGCGACACTTAAAGCCATCCGAGCCGCTTCTGTGCCGTCCCAAGTTTCCATGGGTTCTAAGCAATTGTCGCAATTTGCGCAAGAGTGTTGCGATTCCTCTCCGAAGTAAGCTAGCAGTGCATGCCGACGGCAACTGGTTATCTCGCAAAATCCTAGCATTGCATTGAGTCGATGATGCTCTGCTCTTTTGTGCTCTTCGCTGCCTTCTGAGCCTTCCATCATCTGACGAAGTTTAATGATATCCTGCAGTCCATAAACCATCCAGGCGGATGCGGGTTGGCCGTCGCGGCCTGCTCGACCTGTCTCTTGGTAGTATGACTCAATGGTTTTGGGCAAGTCTAAATGAGCCACGAATCGAACATCCGGTTTATCAATGCCCATACCAAAAGCTATTGTAGCTACAATAATCACCGATTCCTCTTTAAGGAATCTGGCCTGATGATTTGCTCTGGCTTGATTGTTTAAGCCCGCATGATAGGGCAATGCATTGAACCCCTTAGTTTGAAGCCAATTTGCGATGTCTTCAGTCTTTTTACGAGACAGACAATAAATGATTCCTGCATCCTTTGGGTGTTCCTTTTTTAGAAAGCTAAGGAGTTGGGTTTTTACGTTCTGTTTCAATGTTATCCGGTAACGAATATTAGGCCGATCGAAGCTGGAAATAAATTTGTGAGCGTCTTGGAGTTGAAGGCGAAGAAGCATTTCGTTCTTTGTTCGCTCATCTGCGGTCGCCGTAAGTGCTATTCGTGGTGTGTCGGGAAACATTTCGGGAAGAAGGCTGAGATTTAGGTAATCAGAACGAAAATCATGCCCCCACTGAGACACGCAATGTGCTTCGTCGATAGCGAAAAGAGCAATCTTTGACTGACTTATAAGCTTTAGAGTTCTGGTCTGGTTTAACCTCTCTGGAGCGATATATAGCAGGTCTAAATTATTTTCTCTTAAGGATTTTTCAATATTTAATGTACTAGCTAGATCTAACGTAGAGTTTAAAAACTCGGCTTTTACCCCTAGCAGGCGCAATGCACTGACCTGGTCTTGCATTAACGCTATTAAAGGGGAAATGACGATGCCACAGCCCTCTCTTAGAATTGAGGGAATTTGGTAACAGAGTGATTTTCCGCCACCGGTTGGCATTAATACCAGAGCGTCCTTGCCTCTAACTAGGGTATCTATAATTTCACCTTGTGGGCTACGAAAATCATGAAAGCCGAATACGGACTGTAGAATTTTTCGCGAACCAATCGAATCACTTTCCATAATGAGTCCGCTTTGTTACCGACATAAAAGCAGAATAGAGTAATTGGTGTTAATCGTTGTTAATTTCATACGCCTGAATGAGTTGACTTTTTAAACTCTTGATTTCTTCAAGTATTCGATTCGCAGTTGAACTAATTCTCCATAGCCAAATAAAATACGTTACAAGGAACCAAAATCCCATAAGCAAAGCTAAATAAAATAAGCCGAATTCTTCACCCATTGTTACTCTCCTAAAACCTTATTTTAATTCTTTAGACGCGTACTCTATGTGCTTGACTAGATGCTGTAATTATTTGCAGCATCGGAGGTCCCTCGGGCGCAATGCTGTTCCAGGCTTATCTTTCTTTCGGGAAAAATCATGTGGGCAAGTTTTTCCATTACGCCTAGTTAGTGCCCAAAATTGGTTATGTCGTATGGCTTTCCTTGTCCTGTATTTTGTCGTCAGCGGTAATCCTTAGAAGGGGGAGATACGAAGTTCATCGATTAGGTATACCACTGCAAGAACGGAGGTAGAGACTATCGCCGCCTTAATACTAAATAATACAATTTCCCGAATCATTTTGTTCACCTCTGATTTACTATATCGGATATGTTGCGGCAATAATTAGTAGGATTCTTGCAAGGGCGGAATTGATTGCCTTTAAGATCTGCTGCGCAGCGCAATAAGAAATAATAGTGAGGACAAGCGCGCTGGGTAGTTTAATTCTATAAAATTAGTTTTTTGATTGGTCGCTAATCTGCTCAGGTTGCTCTTCAAGATTTTTTGGACCATTCGGGTCTTTACGCACTTTCTTTTGTGCGTTGCGCCCCCACTTTATCCGATCGTCTCTGTCCAATTGCTTCCCTGAGGCTTTTATTTTTCCAAGCTTGAAAAAAACGAACAGTGAGCTAATTGCAAGTAAGCCAAAAATAAAAGTATTCATTTCACCGGCTTCTAAGTTTCATCAGTAAGCGTAAAATTTCGATATATAACCAAACTAAGGTCACCATCAGCGAGAACGCTCCGTACCACTCCATATGCTTTGGAAGTCCTTGTTCTGCTCCCTCTTCGATAAAGTCAAAATCTAGGACAAGGTTTAGTGCGGCGATTCCAACTACAAACAGAGAAAAACCAATTCCAAACAAACCATTTGAGTGAATAAAACCAATTCCTGAACCAAAAAATGACATAACGAAACTAACGAGGTATAAGAGTCCTATTCCCATGGTCGCCGAGAAAATCATAAGCCTGAAATTTTCTGTTGGTTTTATTATTCCAGTTTTGTAGCAAAAGAGCAGCGAGGCGAGGATTCCGAAAGTTAAGCCTATGGCTTGGATTCCGATTCCGGGGTACTGTGCTTCGGCGAAAACAGTGATGCCTCCGAGGGCGACGCCTTGGAAAGCGGCATAAAAAGGCGCTGTTGAACCTACTTTAGTGGGGCTCCTAAATATTGTTACAAATGATAGGATTGTGCCAATAATTAAGGCAGGCATCGTCAGCGCTGGAGCATTCCATCCTACAAAAGCTCCGACAAAGCACAAGGAAAGTAAGATCCCTGTTTTGTTTACGGCTCCATCAAGTGTCATGCGCTCTTCGTTAGCTATAGCCCCAGTTCCAGAAAGGTTAAAATTTCTAGTGAATGCTGGATTGCCCGACCTACCAAACGTATTGAGTGCAGAGTGTTTCGACATAAATTATCTCTCGTATAAAGTAATCTTGGTTTTAGTACTTAGCTTGCTCTAAAAAATTTAGGCCTATGGCTGAAAAGATACTATAAATGTTGGTCTATAAGGAAGCCTTACTAGCTTTGTTTTGAGAATTTTAGGGTTCGCATAAATCGTCAGTACGTCCTAATACTTTCTCGATCGCAACCTTTTCCTTTTCATCAAATGTTAGTTCATATAGGTTTTTTATCTCAACCCAATTTCTAATATAAGTACAATGATATTGTTCATTGGGAGGAAGCCATTCGGCTGGGTCTTTGTCGCCTTTCAAAGAGTTTACGCCATCATCCATTACTTCTAACACTGATGAGTTAATTAAGTCGTTAGAGAATTCTCTCTTTCTTTCAGTGTTCCAATTCGAGGCGCCGCTTCTATGTGCTTCTGACAAAGCAACCGTATGGTCTATGTCTACGTCTGCCGGGTTTGTAAAAATTTGATTTGTAGCTCGGTCTAGCCACTCTCCTTTGAGAACGGAGCAGCCATTTTTGCTCATCGTTACAGGGATTCGCGATTCGGTAATCAATACCTCATGCCGTGTGTTTATGCAGTCGCCGTCTGCATCTGCCCAAGATGGCAGATAATCAGCTCTTCTATAACGGGATAAATGTTCTTCAGCGGAGCCGATATCAGAATTGGTGTTTCCTAGAGGAGCGTCTTGTGGATAAGACAAAACGGGAAAGTAGAGTAGGGTAAATATTATTAATATTTTGTTCATTGTTCGACGACATAGAATGGTTTGCGCAAAGATAGCTTCAGAGTTTTTGATAAAATAACCTTTAAGTTTCATTCGCTAATGACAAAAGCTTAATAATGTATCCATAAAATAATGGATGCATAGAGTAGGCTGCGGACAGACCTAATTCTCTTGGGTTAAAATCATTAAAGCCAGCATAGGCGATATAGATCCAAGCAGATAACAGCCCTAACCAGCCAAAGTATACAGCTCCGTCACCAACTTTATTTGCTAATGGTTTGGTGTTGTTCACTATAAGGACGTAGCTTGTTATGCCGCCGATTAAAAAAAGAAAAGCTTCTGGATGGTAGTAGGCATTTATATCTAACGCATTTATGGTGCCTAATATCGTCATTAATGCTATTAAAACTCCAAGCAGTCGTGCGCCCCGCTCTGAATATTTATGCTCCAAATTTTTCATCCTGAAACTCTCAATTATAAAGTTTAGTTTGCCACCTTTAGATTCCAGTCCCTTGCTTGGTCCAGAAACTCATAGGCAGTCCAGTCAAACTTTAAGGGGGTGATGGTGATATACCCCTGTTGGTAAGCATAGGTATCTGTCCTGGGGTTATCGGCGGCGACTCGGCTGAATTCGAGCTCATAAGAAAGCTGAGTGTTGTCTTCTTGCTGGAGGTGATATGCGGAAGCTTTTAGATAAGAGTCTCCCATTGGGCGGACAGCGACTCCAGCGAGATCGCCAGCAGGTATATTAATCGAGATAACGATGTCCTTAGGCGCGCCCTTATCTTTATATAAATTTGCTAGTTGTGCGACAAATTTTGCTGAAGTCTCTGTGTTGGCGTCGCGAACTTCCTGCGATACGGCAATTGCCGGAATTCCCTGATAAATCGCTTCCATGGCCGCTCCGACGGTGCCAGAAAGATGAGAAACTTCACCCACATTGGCTCCCCGATTGATGCCTGAAATTACCAGATCAAATCTCTTTTCTTTGCCAAGCTCTACTATACCAAATCGGACAGCGTCAGCAGGCTTTCCTCTTACCGAATAAGCGGCGCTTGCACCTTCGATAGCTGCTGGTGCAACAACCAACATTCTCCCGATGCTAGATTGGCTACTTCCAGATTGATTTTCTTCCGGTGCAGATACTACAACTTCGACCTCAGGTAGCCGGCTTAATTCTCGAACGAGCGGACCTAGTAGTGGCGAATTGATTCCGTCGTCATTAGTTACCAAGACCCGGTACTCTCGAGCCGTTAATACCGGGCTTGAGATCAGAAATACAATAAGGGTGATCAGTGGTAGTAGTCTTTTTAACTGCATGTTGGAGTCCTCTTGCGCAGCTTGTAATTAAGCTGCGCTTTTTAAAGAAGAGATTGTAATTTTCGCAATCTTTTGAATTTTGCTACTGCTAGAGCCGGACTTAACCTGGGTTTTTAAGCCGATTATTGTTGTTATTAAATAATCCGCGAGCTCCATTGGATTAGCTTCTTTACTGATATCGCCATGAGCTTGTGCTGATGATATCGCTTGTGTGAATACCTTTTTCATGGCTTTCAAATGAGCTGTAACGATCTTCGAAATTTTCAGGTCTCGTTGCGCAAATTCAACTACTGTATTCATCATGAAGCAACCTTTCTTTGCGTCAGGGTTTCGCGCTTCTTCAGCATTTTGAATTAGTACATTGTAGATAAATTCAATAGGGCTGCCTGCTTCCATCAGCCCTTTCGACGCCTCAGTAACTGATAGCTTTCCATAGTGGAGGAGGCAATTTTGAAACAGAACATTTTTAGATTCAAAAGTTTGGTAGAAGCTACTTTTTGATAAGCCCATCGTTGAGACTAGTTGGTCAAGCGAGGTTGCTTCATAACCCTGAGCCCAAAAAAGCTGTAGCGCAGCATTATATGCCGTATCGATATCGAATTTTCGTGGTCGTCCGGCCATAGTAAATTAAGCCAACTGTGTTTAAGAAAACGCATAGTAACCTAATATCAGAAATTATTCTTGCTTTTGGGACCAATTGGTTCTATATTAAGTAAAAATTGGACCATTCAGTCCTTAATTAAGATAATTTACTCCTTCTTCTTGGAATCCTTATGATAAAACTGGCGATAACTTCCTTTTTTGTGACCTCCTTACTAGTATGTAATTCTATGGCTTTTGCGCAAGAATCAAGAGTTAACACTGACCCTAATTTTAATCCAGATGCGACCTTATTTAAGGGTGCAGCAACAATATTTGGATCGATGTTTTGTTTAAGGCTGATCCTGCGCCCGGCTCTGACAGTGTTCGCACAGAAAACCTAAGCGTGAATTTAAGGCCGGACCGCGATATGACCTTGAACGTGGAGATCTATAACCCCGAGGGATCGATTCCATTGATTGTAACCCCAGGGGGGATGGGAGACATCGAAGGTTTTGGGGGGTTTGCTAAAAATCTTGCAGCCGCATCCAGTGATTTAAAGGTTGTTATCATGGACCGTCGCAACTTAGGGCGATCGGAAGTTTCTTTCGTGAATACCGAGCCACTGTCGGGAGAAGAAGCAGAGGATCTGCATGTGCTGTTACAGCGACTAGATATTGATTCCGCCATTTTTTATGGTATGTCTTCTGGTTCTCGTTCAAACATGGTTTTAGCGGAACGATATCCAGAGCAAGTCGACGCGCTGATAATTGCGCCGCTTACGGGAGGGCCAGTTGCAGCTCAACGCCTCTCGGAGGAATATTTTTTAAGTTTTTCAAGGGATGATAGCTTGACCTCAATGGAGGCGGTTGCTCAGACGCCCTTGTGGAAGGGTTACATGGAGCGGAATAGCCCAGAACTTCAGAAGATTTTTATGGAGCAAGACATAAATGATTTTTTGGGCACAATGAAGATGACTGGAGAATACTTAGCATCTTTTCATGCGAAAACAACGCTTGGAATGACAGATGAGCAGTTAATGGCGCTTAATGTTCCTGCTACTCTCATTCTTCATCATGGGCAAGAGATCGACTTTTTGCATCCTAAGGTAAATGCCAGGTCGGCGACTACTTTGATTCAAAATTCAACGTTTGAAATAGCGCCAAGTCTACAAGCGATTGTAGACGAGGTCCTACCTTTCGTACGGCAGTATACTTCAGCGTTGTAGATCTCTTGTTGAGTGGCGTCTGGCAGCTAAATCAGTAAAATATTTTTGGAGTGAGGAATGAAAGCAAGTATAAAGTATATAGTTTTTTTGATCGGCGTCTTAATTACGCAATTTTCCTTCCCGCAAGTTTCTGAAGTTGTCAATATGGGCTCCGTTATTAACTCCTCGGCTCGAGATGCTGAGCCTACCTTTACATCCGATGGGCAGACTATGTATTTCAATTGTTTCGACCGGCAAGGTGAGCAGGGTTCTGATATATGCGTCAGCCATCGACAAGGCCTCGATTGGACTGAGCCAACAATTGTATGGGAAGTGAGTACCAGAGAGCATATGGAGGTAGAGCCTCTCTTGTCGCCGGATGGCCAACAACTTTATATTATGAGCACGAGGCCTGGAGGAAAGGGCGGGATGGATATCTGGGTTAGTGATTTTGTTGGAGGCAACTGGTCGACACCAAAAAATCTAGATGGTCCGATAAATTCTGCTTATGCGGATCACTGCCTCTATTTTACGGGACAGGAGTGGGAGACTGCGTACTGGACTTCAACTCGGCCCGGAGGGTTTGGCGGAAATGATATATGGACCTCAGAGAGAATAGGTGGTGTATGGCAGGAAGCAAAAAACCTTGGTCCAAATGTTAATTCTGCCGCCAGCGAGCACCACTCTCTACCTTCACCTGATGGAAATTCACTCTATATCACAAGTATTAGAGAGGGAGGGCTTGGCGGGGAAGATATTTTTGTAACTACCCGAGATGCCGAGGGTGAGTGGAGTGAGCTAGTCAATCTTGGTAGTCAGGTCAATTCTGATCAGGCTGACCGCTGTCCCGCTTTTTCTCCAGATTTTAAGACTTTCTTTTTTGACTCTGAACGCCCGGGCGGTTTTGGTAATAAGGACCTTTGGTCGCTGCCTTACAGTGCAATTGAAGATATCCGATAGGCAGACTGGGGCAAAAAAAATCGGAAATAAGTTAACGTTGGTATTGCGTGGAATTATTGCGTTTGCCGGAGACCAAGGGATGAAGGCTTAGGGGCTCAGCAAGACTACTCAGCGTCCGTGCTTATATTTTATCTTTGGTTGTTCTTTAGTAGCTCATATGCTGCCTTGATATCCTGTGTTTTCTGTGTCGCTATATCAATCATTTCTTCAGGCAGGCCCTTAGCCACTAACTTATCGGGATGATGCTGATTCATCTGTTTTCGATAAGCTTTCTTTATTTCTTGCTTTGTGGCGGTTTCATCTAAGCCTAGCAGTTCATATGCCGCGTTAATTTTGGCCTCACTTGTACTATTTTGTTCAAAGTGTGAGAAGCCTTTTATTCGTGAAAGGAGGGCGTCGAATTCTTGTTGCTTAAAGCCTAACTCGTAAGCAACTTCCTCTAGTATTTTCCTTTCATGTGTATCTAAATGATTGTCTGCTAGTGCTGTAGATATTAGGATTTCTAAAAATACCTGTATTAAATTCCTTCTTCTCAGGCATTCACGCTTGAATTGAAATAAGATATCTCGGAATGGAAAATTTTCCTTTTTGCCTTCGTTAAAAAGATTTTTTGCAATTTTGCTTTGTTGGGAGTTTAAATTCATTTGCCGGATTACTTGCTCGGCCATTGATATTTCTTCGCGACTAACTTGGCCGTCTGATTTAGCAATATAACCCATAATGGAGAAAGTCGCGGTGAAGAAGGCAGATTGCACTCTCTCGTTGGTTCCAAAGTTTAGTGAGCTATTCTGGTATCTATTGTTTTGGCCTCCTACAAGATAATCCCCGAAGGCCACGCCCAATAATGCGCCTAGGGGGCCTCCCATCATAAAGCCAAAGGTTCCTCCAACAATTTTCCCCCACCAAG